>NZ_QOCZ01000124.1 GCF_018207095.1 Nocardiopsis sp. MG754419
CCGCCCCGCCCCGAACACCCGTCGCCGCACGTCCGCGCCCGGTGGCGTGTAGGCTCGGGGAAGGTCAATCGGCCCACCCCCACACACGCCCCCGTGCCCCCGGAAGATTCCTGGTCACGGTGCTGCGGCGTGCCATGGGTCGGGGAGTTGCGAGGAGAGGGTGCTGTGAAGAAGGTCGAGCCCCAGGTCCGCCTGGTCGCACGTCCGCAGGTGGACTACGACGCCATCACCGACTACCTCGAGGAGGTCGGTGGCCAGGCGTGGATCGAGCGGTTCGACCGGGGTGATCTCGACGCCCACCTCAACGACCCCCAGAACCTCGCCGAGTTCGCGGGGCGCCTGTGCTACAGGTCCTGGGAGCCGGGTCTGAACCCCAACGTCACCCGGGTGCGCAAGGACCAGGACCAGTACCTGGGCAACATCCTGGCGAGCCTGCACGGTTCGGTCCTGGAGCACATCAGCTTCAGCTTCGTGCTGCACAACGTCTCGCGCGTGCTCACGCACGAACTCATCCGACACCGTCCGGGTGTGGCGGTCTCCCAGGAGTCACTGCGCTTCGTGCGCCTGACCGACCTGCCGTTCTGGTTCCCCGACTGGGCCGAGGACGACCCGGAGCTGATGGAGCGCGCCACCGCGATGCTCCGCCAGATGGAGGAGTTCCAGTTCTGGATGGCCGAGCACTTCGGTCTGGACGACGAGGGCGTCAAGTTCGCGGAGAAGAAGCACAAGACCTCCTTCATGCGCCGCTTCGCCCCTGAGGGCGTGGGCACCGGCCTGGTGTGGACCGCCAACGTGCGCACCCTGCGCCACACCCTGGAGGCGCGCACCGCCCCGGGTGCCGAGGAGGAGATCCGCCTGCTGTTCAACCTCATCGGCGAGACCCTGAAGGAGGAGGCCCCCGCGCTGTTCGGCGACTACGACGTCGAGGACGGCGCCTGGGTGCCCCGCTGGCGCAAGGTCTGACCCTGGCGCCGTGAGCACGCCCGACCGAACCGAACACCGGAGCGCCCGCCCTGATTCGGGGCGGGCGCTCCGTTCATCCGTCGAGCACCTGGAGTTCTCAGCCGCTCCTCCACATCACTGAGTACTCGGACGGAGTCCGCGGCGCTTGGAACCCCTTCGGCGACGCCGACATGCTCGACTGCGCCCACCTGCTCGCCGAGGCCACCCGTGCCCGATCGGACGAACAGCTTTCCGACGCCTTCCGCACCGCCGCGCACGGCGCCGCCGCTCTGGTGGACCTGTCCCGCGCGGATTTCGGGGCGAGGGCGCCCGCCGACTTCCTCCTGCTGGAAGTGGAGTGCCCTTCCCAGGTGGTGGTGGATCCGCCACCGCGCTGTGGTCCGGTCCGGCCGGGTGGTCGCCGAGGAAGGCGTCCTGGTCTTGAACCCTCGAACGAGCGCCGCGATGCCCGCTCCGAAAACCCCGAGGGGCGGGAACCGGGCACCATCGTGTCGCTCTGGCCCGGAAGCGGGCCGGCGACCGGGGCGAGCCGGTGCGGAACCGTCAGGGGCCCGGGTGCGGCTGCGGCGGCCCCTGCCTCAGGTGGCGGTCCACCGCGCTCAGGAAGCCGGTGCAGAGGGACTTGCCCTCGCCCCAGTCGTACAGGCCGAAGATCATGGCGGTCCTGACCCTCACCCGGGTCCCCTCGGGGACGGGTGAGATCTGTACCCGGACGGTCTGACCCCAGGACAGGAACGTGACACCCGTGCGGAAGTCCAGGGTGCCGCTGTACTGGTCGTATCTGGGGGATGTGCCCTTGAGGGCCCACGTCCCGGCCGGCAGGGCCTGCCAGACCGCCGTCGGCGGTGCTGGAAAGACATGAGAAAGGTCCGCCATGCCTGCTCCGATTTCTTTTGTCGGGCCGTAGGGATCGCTCAGCATAACCACCTCGACGTGCGCGAGCAGGCCGCGGGGCGTGCACCGCTATCGTGAGAGCTCTTTCCAAGCCGGCTTCCCCCACCCGGAGCGCTTCCGGGCCTACACGCGAGGTCCGTACAGCAGAGGTGCGATGAAGGGCCCTCGACACACGAAACACCGTCGTCCACGGCGTCCCGCGGCCCTCTCGGTCACGGCCGCCCTCGCCTTGGGCGCCGTAGCGATCACCGCGGCGACCCTTGCCCCCCGCTCCCCGGAAGGGAAGCCGACGTCCAAGCCGCCGGTGAGCCCACCGCCGCCGCATGCGGTTCCGGCACCTACCACGCCGAGGCCCTCCAGGACGGTTCCACCTCGACCGCCCGCGTCAGCGACCAGGTCGTTCACGAGGGCGACGACACCCTCCCCGCGTTGCGCGCCGCCGCCGCCGTCGACGACGTGTTCGTCCCCCTCGGGAGCGGAACGGTCCGGGGCCCGAGCGACATCCGGATCGCCGCCCGTGACGAGTTCGCCACCACCTTCGACATCGCGCTGTCCAACCTCACCGTGATCGCCGGCGTCATCAACGAACAACCGTGCGCGGAGCACACCCGGGAGGTCGACGTGGTGTGGAAGGGCGCCCGAGACGGCACCTGTTGATCCCGGAGCCCGCCGATCCCGTGAAGGTCAAGGGAACCCCCGGTCCCGACCAATGATTCCCGGACCGCACCAATAGCCGGCGCGCATTCGGTGCGAAATCGCATAAGTCCTGGTAGGAGCATCCGTAGCGGATTCCGGTGCGGGTAGGAGGCGGGCGTGATCGGAAGGCGCACACACCCCGCCTCCCGCGGACCAGGAAGGGGCTGCTCAGTGACCAGCGAACTCGTACCGGAGAACCTCGTCGGGCATCAGGTGCTCGACTCCGAGGGGAACAACGTCGGGAAGATCAAACAGGTCTTTCTGGATGACCGGACCGGGGAACCCAGTTGGGTTTCGATCCACACCGGACTGTTCGGTATGCGGGAGACCTTGGTGCCGCTCCAGGGGGCCCACCCGAAGGAGGAGGACGTCCAGATCCCCTACGACAAGGCGACGGTCAAGGACGCCCCGCACGTGGACGCCGAACGGCACGTCTCACCCGAGGACGAGGCGATCGTGCGCGACTACTTCGCCCGCCACGGTGGTGTGCCCCGTCAGGCCGGGGGAGAGGCCGACCGCGCGTCGGCTCCCACGCCCACGGGCGCTCCGGCCGACACCGACCCGGAGATGACGGGTGCGGGCGGCCGTGGGGAAGCGGCCGCGGACACGGACCTGGACGCGCCGACGGGCGGGCGCTACGACGCTCCCGACATGACGGTCGGAGGGACCGGCGCCGCGTGGGACGAACCGATCCCCATGGGCCAGGCCGACATGGCGAGCACGGACAGGGCGGCGGCGGGCACGGGGTCGGACGGCACCGACGCGCTCGCTGCGGAGCCCTGGGCCGAAGGCGGTGACACGGGCGCCGCGGTGGGCCGTGCGCCCAGGGACGAACGTCTCGGCGGTCCGGTCGAGGCGGAGGACGAGGAGATCTCGGTCATCCGGCACGAGGAACGGGTGGACATCGGGGTCGAGCGCCACGAGAGCGGGCACGCGCGGATGCGCCGGATCGTCGAGACCGAGCACTTCGACGAGACCGTCCCTCTGCACCACGACGAGCTCGAGGTGGAGCGTCGACCGATCACCGACCCCTCCGAGGTCACCGACGACGGGGTCATGGAGGACGGCGAGCAGGTCTTCACGCTCTACGAGGAGCGCCCGGTGGTCTCCAAGAGGAGCGTGCCGGTGGAGCAGGTCCACGTCCGCAAGCGCGACGTCACCCGCGAGGAACACGTGGAGGGCGAGCTGCGCAGGGAACGGATCGAGTTCGAGGGGGACGACGGCGAACCGACCTCCGCCTGACCGGAGACGACGCCCCGCGCCGGGTGTCCGTGGGCATCCGGCGCGTCGCCGGATTCCGGGACCGCGTTCCGGAGTGGCGAAAGGAATCCGAAAGCCTCGTGCACTAGGTTCTGCGAACGAGAGGTGCCGTGGACGGACGGCACCTCCGGGTCACCCTCTCCCCCGGGCCGCCACCCGGGAGGGGACGTGCCATGCGGACGGTGGCCGGTGGAGAGCGCCGGCCACCGTCGCGGCACCCACCTCGCGAGCGAGGTGCGTGTGACCGGGACATCAGGCGGTGGCCGACCGCCGCGCCCCGCACCCTCGCGCGCGAGGACATCGAGGAACACACCCGCCGATCCGGCGCTCGGTCGGCGGCTTCCCATCGCCGCGTCCGTAGTCGTTCCGGGTCGGCCCCGGGGCGGCGCCGCCCCGGTCGTGCAGGGTGTGTCCTCCCAGGTCGAGACCGGGCATGAGCTTAGGCTCGCAGGGTCGGCCACCGACGGGAGCAGGGGGAGCGCGATGACCGAGGACGTGAGCGGGGAGATCACCCGGGAAGAGGTCACCGGCGAGGAGACGGGCCCGAGCGAGGCACGGGCACCCGAGCCGCGCGGACGCCACGCGGAGGCCGGCCGAGGTCACACGATCGTCGTCGGTGCGGGCATGGCCGGTCTGGCCGCCGCCGACCAGCTCGCCGAACGCGGGGAGCGCGTGACCGTGGTGGAGGCCCGGGACCGCGTCGGCGGTCGCGTCCACTCGGTGCGCGACTGGGACGGCGTGACCCTGGACGTGGGCGCCTCCTGGATGCGCGGCGAGGAGAACAACCCGCTCTCGCGACTGGTCCGGGAGATGGGCGTGCGCACGGCCACCTTCAACCGCGCCTCGGAGACCGCCTACGACCCGAAGGGGCGCCGCCTCCTCTTCGACCGGCATCGCCGCAACATGGAGGACGTCAACCTCCTCCAGGAGCACATGTACTGGACGACGGTCGGTCCCGGCACCGAGGAATCCATGGAGGAGGGCATCGACCACGCCCTCTACGACGTCAACCTGGTCCGGGCGCGGGCCCGCGACGCCAAGGAGATCGTCCACCGCGTCGCCGAGGCCGACCACGGCGCCTCCGCAGAGGAGATCGCCTTCGCGGCGGTGGCCGCCACCCACGAGTTCAGCGGCGACGACGTCGTCTTCCCGGACGGGATGGGGCGGATCACCGACCACCTGGCCCGCGGCCTGGACCTGCGGTTGGAGCACGTCGTGCTGAGCGTGGGCCACGACGATCAGGGCGCCCGCGTGCGCGTCGACACCCCTGACGGCGAGGAGACCCTCACCGCCGACCGGGTCCTGGTCACCCTGCCGCTGGGTGTGCTGCGCTCCGGACAGGTGGAGTTCGACCCGCCCCTGCCGGGCTACAAGAGGGAGTCGCTGGCGCAGCTGGGCAACGGCCGTCTGGAGAAGCTGTTCCTGCGCTTCGACGACGTCTTCTGGGGTGACGCCGAGGTGATCGTGCACCTGGGCACGGAAGAGGGCACCTGGTTCCACTGGTACGCCATGCAGAACGTGTTCGGGGCGCCCGTGCTGGTCTGTCGCAACGGCGGTGGCGCGGCGCGCTTCCTGTCCGACATGGAGGACGGGGACGTGGTCGAGCACGCCATGGCCTCGCTGCGCGGCATGTTCAAGAAGGCGCCGGACCCGGTCGACCACTACCTGACGCACTGGATGGACGACCCCTTCGCGCGGGGAGGGTTCTCCTTCACCGCGGTCGGCTCCGGCGACGGCGACCGCACGGCCCTGGCCGACCCGATCGGCGATCGGGTGTTCTTCGCGGGGGAGGCCACCGAGGTCGAGCACAGCGCCACGGTGCACGGTGCGATGCTGTCGGGTCTGCGGGAGGCCGAGCGCATCCTCGCCCTGGGCTGACACCGCCCACGGCCTGCCGCGCCCGTCCGGGACGGTGGCCGATGGTGGCCGGCGTCATGATTGTTCTTCGGGGGCCGCGGGTAGTCGCGGGGAAGGGGCCCGCTGCGGATCTTCACGCAGGTGAGGCGGCCGGGCCCGCGACGACGTCACCGAACCTGGACAGGAGGAACGCGCGATGGGTGAAAAGAGCGGTGTCGAGGGTCTGCAGACGATCCTGGGCCGGGTGTCGTTCCCCGCCGACAAGGACGAGATCATCTCCCGAGCGAGGTCATCGGGCGCCGACGACGGTCTCCTCGGAGCACTGAGGGCGATGCCGCCGGTCGTCTACGAGCGGCCCGACGAGGTACTGCGGTCGGTACCGGTGGACGAGTCCGGTACCGACGCCCGGGACGAGTCCCGGCGCGCGCAACAGCGCCGACACCACACCAAGCCCGGTCTGGCCGAGACCATGAAGGAGACCGAACCGGTGAACCCCATCGAGGAGGAGACCGGCGAGAACCGCAAGGGTTGAGGGAGACCGAGATCATCCGGACCGACGGGGAGGCCGCGGCGCGGCCCTCCGGCCGGTCGGAAACCGTACACGGTACGCTTTGCGGGCGATCGTTCCGGCGGGTCACGGGAGCACGAAGGGGCGCGCGGCGGCGCCGGAGGACGGTCCCGCCCGATATCGTGGTCGCCATGGGGCGATCGGCGGAAGAAGGCAGACACGAGGCGGGGGGCAGCGTGGCCGGCCCGGTGGTCAGTGACCGCATCTGGACGGTTCCCAACCTGTTGAGCATGCTCCGGTTGTTGGGCGTCCCGCTTTTCCTGTGGCTCGTCCTCGGTCCGCAGGCCGACTGGTGGGCCCTGCTCGTGCTCGCCCTGGCCGGACTCAGCGACTGGCTGGACGGCAAGATCGCCCGGGCGTGGAACCAGACCTCCAAGCTGGGGCAGTTCCTCGACCCCGCCGCGGACCGTCTCTACATCTTCGCGGCCCTGTTGGGTCTGGTCATCCGGGGCATCGTGCCGTGGTGGCTCATGGCCATCCTGGTCCTGCGGGACGTCCTCATCCTCGGTGCCCTGCCGCTGCTGCGTCACTTCGGCTACGGGCCGCTGCCGGTGAACTTCGCCGGCAAGGCCGCCACATTGTGCCTGCTGTACTCGTTCCCGTTGCTGTTCATCGCCGAATACGCCTCCATCGTGGGAGATGTGGCGAGAATTATTGGTTGGGCCTTCGCCCTGTGGGGAACGGCTCTCTACTGGTGGGCCGGATTGCTCTACGCCGCTCAGGGACTACACCTGATGGATCAGTCCCGCCGCGCCGCACGCGCTGATCACGTGGACGTTCACCGAGCAGATCCGGACAGCGACGGACGGCACGGCACGCTCACGGGTCGACCCGATCCGACCACCCCGGCGACCGTCGACGGCAACCCCGGCGCGGCGCCCGACGGCCCGGACGTACCGGGCCGCGAGGACCAGGGCGGGGCCGGGCCCTGATCCGTGACACCCGGCGGGCCGGCTCACCAGAGTCCTGTCGGATCGAAAGGGAGTGTCGTCTCCGTCATGAGAACATGTCCCACCGCGCGCAACGGCGCGCGCTCCGAAGCACACCTGATCCCCGCCGCCCCTGACGGCACGGCTCTACGGGGGGACCGGCGATGACCGCGCCCAACGAAGAGCCCACGAACGCCGCACCCCCGATGAAGGCCGTCGTGATGGCGGGCGGTGAGGGCACCCGCCTTCGCCCCATGACCGCCAACCAACCCAAACCGCTCCTGCCGGTGGTCAACAAGCCCATCATGGAGCACGTCCTGCGCCTTCTGCGCAAGCACGGCTTCGGTGAGACCGTCGTCACCGTCCAGTTCCTGGCCACGCTCATCCGCAACTACTTCGGTGACGGCGAGGAGCTCGGCATGAAGCTCCACTACGTCGCCGAGGAGGTTCCCCTCGGGACCGCGGGCAGCGTCAAGAACGCCGAGGAGCACCTACGCGGAGAGCCGTTCATCGTCATCTCCGGCGACGCCCTCACCGACATCGACCTCACCGACATGGTCCGCTTCCACCGGGAACGCGGCGCCAAGGTCACCATCGCCCTCAAGCGCGTCCCCAACCCGCTCGAGTTCGGCATCATCATCGTCGACGACCAGGGCCGCATCCAGCGCTTCCTGGAGAAGCCCACCTGGGGCCAGGTCTTCTCCGACACCGTCAACACCGGCATCTACATCATGGAACCGGAGGTGCTGGAACGGGTCGCCGCCGGAGAGGTGGTGGACTGGTCCGGCGACGTCTTCCCCGAACTCCTCGCCGAGGGCGAGCCCCTGTACGGCTACGTCGCCGACGGCTACTGGGAGGACGTGGGCACCCACGAGAGCTACCTCAGCGCCCAGGCCGACGTCCTCTCGGGCAAGGTCGACGTCGAGATCGACGGTTTCGAGGTCTCGCCGGGCGTGTGGGTCGGCGAGGGCTCCGAGGTGAGCTCCGAGGCGGTCCTCAAGGGTCCGCTCTTCATCGGTGACTACGCCAAGGTCGAGGCCGGCGCCGAACTCCGCGAGTACACCGTGGTCGGCAGCAACGCCGTGGTGCGCGCGGAGGCCTTCGCGCACCGCACGGTGCTGCACGACAACGTTTTCATCGGCCGCGGCGCGAACCTGCGCGGCACCGTGATCGGGAAGAACACCGACGTCATGGCGGCCGCCCGGATCGAGGAGGGCGCGGTCGTCGGCGAGGACTGCGTCATCGAGCCCGAGGCCTACCTGCACAACGACGTCAAGGTCTATCCGTTCAAGACCATCGAGGCCGGCGCGGTGGTCAGCTCCAACGTGGTCTGGGAGTCGCGGGGCCAACGGTCGCTGTTCGGCCCCCGGGGCGTCTCCGGCCTGATCAACGTCGAGATCACGCCGGAACTGGCGGTCCGCCTGGCCAACGCCTACGCCACCACCCTCAAGAAGGGTGCGATGGTCACGACCTCCCGTGACGTGTCGCGCGCCGCGCGTACGCTCAAGCGCGCCATCATCAGCGCACTCACCGCCGCCGCCATCGAGGTGCGCGACCTCGAGGTGGTGCCGTTGCCGGTGGCACGTTTCCACACGTCCCAGAGCGGGATCAGTGGCGGTATCACCGTGCGCACCAGCCCGGGGGACCCCGAGTCGGTGGACATCATCTTCCTGGACGGCGAGGGCGCCGACCTGTCGCCGGGCGCCCAGCGCAAACTCGACCGGGTCTTCTCCCGCGCCGAGTACCGTCGCGCCTTCCCGGGGGAGATCGGCGAACTCACCTTCCCCGCGCGCAACGTGGAGAACTACTCCCACGACCTCCTGCGGGCCGTGGACACCTCCGGGGTGGCCGAGGCGGAGCTGAAGGTGGTCGTGGACTGCGCGGGCGGGACGGGTTCGCTCATCCTGCCCTCGTTGCTCGGTCGCATCGGTGTGGACGTGCTCACCGTCAACAACCGGTTGGATGAGGCCTCGCCCACCGACACCGTCGCCAAGAAGATGCGCGACCTGGAGCGTCTCGGTGAACTGGTCTCGGGTTCCGGCGCCGACTTCGGTGTGCGCTTCGACCCCGTCGCCGAGCGGCTCTCCATCGTCGACGAGAACGGTGAGCTGATCGACGGCGACCGCGCGCTGCTGGTGGTGCTGGACCTGGTCACCGCCGAACGCGGTGGCGGCAGGGTGGCGTTGCCGGTGACCACCACCCGGGTGGCCGAGCGGGTGGCCGCGGCGCACGGAGCCGAGGTGCACTGGACGGCCACCGCCACGCACGAGCTCACCGCGGCCGTCCGGGCCGAGGGCGACGCGATCATCCTCGGCGGTGACGGTCGGGGCGGGTTCGTCATCCCCGAGTTCAGCCCGACCGGCGACGGCATCGCCGCGTTCGTGCGACTGCTCGGTCTGGTGGCGCGGACGCGCCGCCCGATCGGTGAGATCGACCGGGCGATCCCTCAGGCGCACCTGCTGCGCCGTTCGGTGCCCACCCCCTGGGCGGTCAAGGGCAGCGTCATGCGCGCGGTCGTGGAGGCCGCGGGGGACCGGGAACTGGACACCACCGATGGTGTCCGCGTGATCGAGTCCGACGGCAGTTGGGCGTTGGTCCTGCCGGACACGGCGGAAGCGGTCACCCATCTTTGGGCCGAAGGTCCCGATTCGGACAGGGCTCAAGGGTTGTTGGACGAATGGGCCTCGGTCGTCGAACGGGCCGAGGGCTAGTCGCCGGGTGCGGGGGCATGGGCGGCGGGTCCGCCCGCGCCCCCGCGCCCGCGGGCGTCCGACCGTGCCCGGCGGCGCTCCCCATGCGTCGACGATGCGGATAAAATAGACAAAAGGCCAGGTCGGTCCAGGGGTGGCGCGTTCGTGGAAATCCACCTCGCATTCGACAGAACCAATCGTCCGACTCCGGCATCTGTCCCAGGACAGGAGTCGATCTCTTCCGAGGTTCGTCATGCGTGTGGTGGGAGGCCGGGTGCCGACCTCACCGAACCCGTCGCAGGCCCCGGCCGCGAGGGCGTCCACGGCGGGCCGAGGGGGAGCGAAACCCTGTCTGGACAGGGATATGGTTTAAAGTCGAGTGTTCCCTGAAGCGCCGCGTCACCACCCGCACCGGGGATCCCGGCAACGGCGGACACCCGTCGGGGTGACAAGGAGTACAACATGGGGGATGAGACCTAGCGACCGACCGTGTGGGACGACCCGCCGCCGCGACGGCGGAACGCCCCTCCGTGTTCCGGGCGATGGGCGGGCACCGTGTCCGCCCCGCACCCGGGACGCGCCACCGATCAGCCGAATCAAGCGCCGCCCCGTGCGGTAGGAGGCCGAGCCGACCTATGTCGAGCGTTTACTGCACGCAGTGCGGTCACGCCGTTGCGGATGATGCCCGTTTCTGCTCCCACTGTGGAACCCCCATCCGCAGGGCCGACCAGCAGAGCCCACGGCCCAACGCCGGCGGGGACTCCGGGGGAGACGTCACCTCGACCATCTCCATCTCCGGCATCCAGGCACTGGAAGAAGAGGAGTCGGGTGACGATCTCGGCGGTGACGACCCCGCCAGCGCCGACGCGTTGCCACCCGGCACCGCGCTGCTCGTGGTCCGGCGTGGCCCCAACGCCGGGAGCCGCTTCCTTCTGGACAGCGACGTGACCACCGCCGGGCGCCACCCCAACAGCGACATCTTCCTCGACGACGTCACCGTCTCCCGGCGCCACGTGGAGTTCTTCCGCCGTGGTAACGGGTTCGGCGTCCGTGACGTCGGAAGCCTCAACGGCACCTACGTCAACCGGGAACCGGTGGACGAGGCCGAGTTGGGCGGCGGGGACGAGATCCAGATCGGCAAGTTCCGCATGGTCCTGCTGACCAAGCCGCGCCGATGACGGATCGCTGACCACGGTCGACGGGGGTGGGAGGGTTCGAGAGGTTTGCGGCCCCCCACCTCCGGACAGCTTTGTAACGAAGGGTGCCGATTTCGCCCTCGGGTCCTGATCCAACGGGGGAGCAGGGACGAGCGCCCAAGCCGGCATGACGACTCGTGGGACGGAGACGCTGTGAAGCACATGGAGGTCGTCGGCGTCCGGGTTGAGATGCCCTCGAACCAACCGATTGTCCTGCTCAAGGAATCCGAGGGTGACCGCTACCTGCCGATCTGGATCGGCGGAGTGGAGGCCACCGCGATAGCGCTGGCCCAGCAGGGGGTCGCGCCCGCCCGACCGCTCACCCACGACCTGTTCCGGGATGTGCTCGACGCCTTGGACACCGGGTTGGAGACGGTCAAGATCACCGGGCTGAGCGACGGTATCTTCTACGCCGAACTGGTCTTCAGCAACGGTGTGGAGGTCAGCGCCCGCCCCTCGGACTCCATCGCCCTCGCCCTGCGGACCGGAACCCCGATCTACGCGGACGAGGACGTGATCGAGGAGGCGGGGATGCCCATACCCGACGAGCAGGAGGACCAGGTCGAGGCGTTCCGGGAGTTCCTGGACAACATCTCGCCCGAGGACTTCGGCCGACGCAGCACCTGAACGGCGGGTGGGACGGGGTCCGCGCGCCGCGCGTGGGCCCCTTCTCTCGCGCCTGGCGCGAGGCCGTGCGCTCAGGCGTGGAACACGTGTGTGACCTGCGGGTTCGTTGCCACGGTCAGTGATAGATTGAGAACAGGACATGCTCGCCGCGATCACCACCGACAAGGACCGATCGCCTCGGGGCGTCGGACGTGCCGGTGGATCGGAGTCGTCACCGCGCGTACTTGGCGACGCGCCGAGCGACCTCGTTGACGCTTCCTCGGCGCCGCCTTACCGTCGTTGCTGTGGGACCCGCGGCAGGCCCATTCCCTGAATGGACTCTCCCCTGTCGACGCCGCCGCGGGACGAGAAGCCGGAGGTCGGCGTGGCGGTAGCGAGCGGCAAGCGGGATCCCCAGGACAGGCGGTCGGCGCTGCGGCTGGCGGGGCAGCAGGGCCTACTGTGCGAAGAGGACGTGGTGGCGCTGCCTAAGGACGTCGGGTATCGGGGCCCAGCGGCGTGCACGGCTGCGGGGATCACCTATCGACAGCTCGATTACTGGGCCAGAACGGGCCTGGTGGAGCCGAGCGTGCGCACAGGGGCCCACAACGCCCCCCTGTACAGTCTTCCGGACATCCTGATGCTCAAGGTGGCCAAGCGGCTCCTGGACACCGGGATCTCCCTGCAGCAGATCCGCACGGCCGTCGACCACCTCCGTGGTCGGCCCGCCGGGGAATTGGCCAGCATCACGCTCATGAGCGACGGTGTGAGCGTCTACGAGTGCACCTCCCCCGAGGAGGTCGTCGACCTCATACAGCGCGGCCAGGGCATGTTCGGGCTCGCGCTGGCGAACGTGGCCCGCGAGCTCGAGGAGGCGCTCGGAGTGGTTGCGCCCGAGGACCGTTCAGACATGCCGGCCGCCGATCCCCGGCCCGTCGACGAGCTGGCCCGGCGGCGACGGGAACGTCGCACCGGCTGAAGCGGCTCCCGCTCTCCCGGTCGGTGTCGCGGGCGCCTCAGCGGGGCGTGCGACCGGTACGCCCCTCGCGCGCGCACGCGCGTGAGCTCGCCCGGCTCCTACCGAGGCCGCGGTGCGTGCCTTCCCGGGCGGTGGCGGGTCCGGTGCGATCCTCCGAAAGACGGCGACGAACGTGTGCCCTGGCTCGGTGATCCGGGCCCGGATCGAGTACGGTCGTAGTCACAACAGGGAGGAAAACCGACATTCTCCCTGCTTGGATCCATGTACAGAGCGTCAGCAGGCTGTCGATACCGCGCGGGAGAGACCTCGGCAACGGGGCGCCGACGGGGCAATACTCCCCAGTAACCTCTCAGGCACCACGGACCGCGCGGAGGAGGCCGCTCTGAAGCCTGGGCACCGTCGTGCCCGGTGACAGAGGGGGAGACCGTGAGGAACACCGCCGATCGCATCGGCCCTGTCACCAGGAGGTCTCCGTGACTGACCCGTCGAACGTCCCCACCACGGGAGCACCCGCCCGGGTCTTCGCCGACCGGCATATCGGCCCCACGCCATCCGAGACGGCGGAGATGCTCAAGACCGTCGGGTACGGCTCCACCGCCGACCTCATGACGGCCGCCGTGCCCGCGTCCATTCTCACCGGACCCGGCCGGAGCGCTCCGCTCGCCCTCCCGGAGGCGATCGGGGAGGCCGAGGCCCTGGCGGAACTGCGGGCACTGGCCGGTCGCAACCGGCCGCACACCTCCCTCATCGGTCTGGGCTACTACGACACGCTCACCCCGCCGGTCATCCTGCGCAACATCCTGGAGAACCCGGCCTGGTACACCGCGTACACGCCCTACCAGCCGGAGATCTCCCAGGGGCGCCTGGAGGCCCTCCTCAACTTCCAGACCATGGTCTCGGACCTGACCGGTCTGCCCGTCTCCGGCGCCTCGCTGCTGGACGAGGCGACCGCCGCCGCCGAGGCGATGACCCTGGCCCGTCGGGCCTCCAAGGTCAAGAGCGACGTCTTCGTCGTCGACTCCGACGTCTTCCCGCAGACCCTGCAGGTGCTGCGCACCCGCGCCGAACCCCTCGGGATCGAGGTCGTCGTCGCCGACCTGGCCCAGGGGCTGCCCGAGGGCGAGACCTTCGGTGTCCTGGTGCAGTACCCGGCCTCCAGCGGCGTGGTCCGCGACCCGGGCACCGTCATCGCCCAGGCCCACGAGCGCGGAGCCCTGGCCGTCGTGGCCGCCGACATCCTCGCCCTGACGCTGCTGCGCAGCCCCGGTGAGCTCGGTGCCGACATCGCCGTGGGTTCCACCCAGCGTTTCGGTGTGCCGCTCGGCTTCGGCGGCCCGCACGCCGGTTACATGTCCGTGGGCGAGAAGCTGCGCCGTCAGCTGCCCGGCCGCCTGGTCGGCGTCTCCGTCGACAACGTCGGCAAGCCCGCGTACCGTCTGGCCCTGCAGACCCGCGAACAGCACATCCGTCGCGAGAAGGCCACGAGCAACATCTGCACCGCCCAGGTGCTCCTGGCCATCATGGCGGGCATGTACGCCGTCTACCACGGCCCCGACGGCCTGCGCGCGATCGCGCGTCAGGTGCACACCCGCACCGTCGCGCTGGCCGACGCCCTCACCCGGCGCGGCTTCGAGGTCGTGCACACCGACTTCTTCGACACCCTGCGCGTCCGGGTCCCGAGCGCAGACCGTGTCGTGGAGCGCGCCCTGGAGTCCGGGGTCAACCTGCTCGCCGTCGACCAGCGCACCGTCGGTCTGAGCCTGGACGAGACCACCACCGTCGACGCACTCGGAACGGTCGTGGCCGCCTTCGGCGAGGCCGACCGCGGCGCCGAGCGCGGCCCCGTGTCCGTGGACGGGAACGCCGACCGGCTGCCCGCGGACCTGGCGCGCGGCGTCGACTACCTCACCCACCAGGTCTTCAACACCCACCGGAGCGAGACGTCGCTGCTGCGGTACATGCGCCGCCTGTCCGACCGCGACCTGGCCCTGGACCGCACGATGATCCCGCTGGGTTCGTGCACCATGAAGCTCAACGCCACGGCCGAGATGGAGTCCATCACCTGGCCGGAGTTCGCCGGGCTGCACCCGTTCGCGCCGCTGGACCAGGCCTCCGGCAGCGTGGCGCTCATTCGGGACCTGGAGTCCTGGTTGGCCGAGGTCACCGGCTACGACGCGGTGTCCCTGCAGCCCAACGCCGGTTCCCAGGGTGAGCTCGCCGGTCTGCTCGCCATCCGCGGCTACCACCGTTCGCGCGGGGAGGCCCACCGCGACGTCTGCCTGATCCCCAGCTCGGCGCACGGCACCAACGCCGCCAGCGCCGTCATGGCGGGCATGCGCGTGTCCGTGGTGGCCTGCGACGACGACGGCAACGTCGACCTGGACGACCTGCGCGCCAAGACCGAGAAGCACCGCGGGGAGTTGGCGGCCATCATGGTCACCTACCCCTCGACCGCGGGCGTGTACGAGGACACCATCACCGAGGTGTGCCGTCTGGTCCACGAGGCCGGCGGTCAGGTCTACGTCGACGGGGCCAACCTCAACGCGCTGGTGGGCTGGGCCAAGCCGGGCGAGTTCGGCGCCGACGTGAGCCACCTCAACCTGCACAAGACCTTCTGCATCCCGCACGGCGGCGGTGGCCCGGGCGTGGGCCCGGTCGCGGTCCGCTCGCACCTGTCCGGCTTCCTGCCCAACCACCCGGGTCAGCCCGAGGCGGGCCCGCACACCGGTGTGGGTCCGGTCTCGGCGGCGCCGTTCGGTTCGGCGGGCATCCTGCCGATCTCCTGGGCGTACGTGCGGATGATGGGGGAGCGGGGGCTGCGTTCGGCCACCGAGACCGCGGTCCTGTCGGCCAACTACGTCGCCAAGCGCCTGGAGCCGTACTACCCGGTCCTGTACACCGGTGCCGGTGGACTGGTCGCCCACGAGTGCATCATCGACATCCGTCCCCTGCAGAAGGCCACGGGGATCAGCAACGAGGACGTCGCCAAGCGCCTGATGGACTACGGTTTCCACGCGCCGACCATGTCCTTCCCGGTCAACGGCACGTTCATGGTCGAGCCGACCGAGAGCGAGAACCTCGCGGAGCTGGAGCGGTTCATCCAGGCCATGATCGCCATCCGCGGCGAGATCGACCGGGTCGCCAAGGGGGAGTGGGACCCCGAGGACAACCCCTTGAGGGGTGCTCCGCACACCGCCGAGGCGCTCACGGCCGACACCTGGGAGCGGGGCTACACCCGCGCCGAGGCCGCCTACCCGCTGCCGTCGCTGCGCCAGGACAAGTACTGGCCGCCGGTCGGCCGGATCGACCAGGCCTTCGGTGACCGCAACCTGGTCTGCTCCTGCCCGCCGCCGGAGGCCTTCGAGATCTAGGAGAGCCCGCAACGGCCCCTCCGGACGCCCACGACACGGCCTGTCGTGGGCGTCCGGCGCTTCCGGCTGGTCCGGCGGCCCTCCCGGTGCTCCGGACCCGGTGACGGCGCACCGGCGCACCGTCACCGGGGCCGACGAACGGTGTCCCGCGGGTCGTCCCGGTTCTCCGATCGCACGGCCCCGATGCGACCCTGAGAAATCTACAACGTAAAGGCGCTGCTTCCGATGGTCCCGGTCACGACACCCGGTACCAGGGAGGCGGTCCCGGAGCGGACCGGCACGTTAGAGTTGCGGCGAGCCGTTCACCCGCGCCTCCCACCGCGCGGCCCTCGCCCCCACGGAAAGCGTCACACCATGACCACGACGTCCGGATCCGCCGCACGCTCCGGGCCCGCCGACCCCCCGCCCCGGGCCACCGCGATGTGCGACCAGGCCCGGGACCTGGCCGAGAACGGTCACCTCAAGCGCGCCGCCAAGCTCTACCAGCAGGCGGTGGCCGCCAATCCGCACCCCCGGGTCCAGGCCCGCGCCCTGCTCGGCCTGGCCGTGGTCCAGGACCGCCGCGGCGACCTGGCCGCCGCTCGGGAGGCCGCCCGTCGGGCTCTGGCCACCGGAGACACCCGCTACGCACCCCGCGCCGCCTACCACCTGGCGCTCTCCCTGGAGCAGGAGGAGGCCCATGGGGAGGCCGCGCGTGTGTGGTGGCAGTTGGCGGACCTGGGCGGACCCGCCTACGTCGCGGTGGCCCGGTACGGCCTGGCCCGGGAGGCGGAGCTGCGAGGAGAGCCCACCGAGGCCGAGGAGCACTGGGAGGCCGCGCTGCACCTGCCGCCCGAGGACGAACCGATGGGGCGCCTGCACGCCACCACCGTGCAGGACGCCGCCCGGGACCTGGCCGGACGTCTTCTGCGGCGCGGGCAGGTCGAGGCCGCGGCGGTCGCGATCGAACGGGGGCTGGCCGTCGGTGACGACCCCGGTCTGCGTCTGCTGCGGTCCGCCGCCCATCTGGAACGCGCCATCGCCGACGTCGCGTCGGTGGCCGACCCCGGTCCGGTCGACGAGGAGAGCGTACGCCCCGAGCCGCACACCACGGGGGCCGCGGTCGAACTCCTCGCCGGTCTGTTGGCGCTGCGCGGCGAGCCCGACGAGGCCGCCCGAGCCTGGCGCGCCGCTCTGGAGGGCGGTGACGCCGCCACCGTCGAGGAGGTGCGATGGCGGTTGCGGCGTTCCTTCGCGGAGCCTAGGGGCGAGAACGGCGAGGAGGTGCCGGCGCCCTGGTGGGAGTGGTACCTGGAGGAGGCGGTGGCGACCTCCAGCGCGCCCGCGCTGGCGGGAGAGCTCTTCGCGGTCATCACTCAGATGCACGCCCTGCTGGCGGTACCGGTCGTGGAGGGCGAGGCGCGTCCGGCGGCGCTGCGCGCCGTCATGGAGCAGACGCTGCGCACGCCGAGCGAACTGGTGTGGGGCCAGGACGTGCACGCGGACTTTCGGCGGCGGCTCGCCGAGGCGATGGGGGAGGACGTGCTCCCCGAGGGGTGGCCGGAGGGCACCTGAACCTCCCGCGCACACGTCACCGCCCGGGACGGCAGGGTTCCCGGGCGGAGAGGTCGGTTCGGTCGCGTGGTCGCGTCGCGGTCGGCGGAACCGTTCGGGTGCCGGAGGTCTCCGGCGTTGGTACGGGTCCTCGGACCCGCGGCCCGGCGGTGCGCCGCGGTGGACGGATCAGGCGGCGGCGCGGGGGCGGTGCGGGGCGACGACCGCCCCGTCGGGGAGGAGCTCACCGGTGTCGTCGAACAGGACGACGCCGTTGCAGAGCAGGCTCCAGCCCTGTTCGGGGTGGCTGGAGACGACCCGCGCCGCTTCGCGGTCGGTGTCCTCTGCGGAGGGACAGGAAGGTTCATGGCTGCACATGGGCTGGACCCTTTCGGTCGTGTAGCGGAGTGAGGCCAACAATAGTGGCTGACATCACATGCTGCCCTCGGTTTAGGCCGAAGAAAAAGGGCCGTTCTGCCGATGTCCGCCTTCACCAGGTGCGATCCCCGTTCCGTGCGAACGGTTCTTCATGATCCACTTCGGGCGTGTCCCGATGCGGACACGCCCGACAGCGCTCAGTAACCGCCTCGAGTGCGTCGTGCGGCCGGACGGCTGCGCATCCCGGCGCCCGCCAGGCCGCCGCGCTGGAAGGCCCGGACGAGTTCACCGCCGAGGTTGACGCCGGCGCCCAGCGCCAGGGCCACCACGATGGCCTCGGCGAGGCTGAGCATGCCCTCCAACGGCGAGCCCTGGGTGATCTCGATCAGCCCCCGGTAGAGGATGCTTCCCGGCAGAAGCGGGGCGATCGAGGGGATCAGGTACGGCAGTACCGGTCGACGGGTGTGCCGGGCCATCCAGTGACCGACCACACCCACGGCCACCGCGCCCACCAAGGTGCCCACCACCGGGGGGACCTCCAGCAGGGACCGCAGCCCCGCGTAGATCACCCAGATCATGACCCCCATGGCGCCGATGGTCGGCAGCATCTTCGGCGGTACGGCCAGCGAGATGGCGAAGGCCATGGCGATCCCCGCCGCGCCCACCAACACCGGGAATTCCAGGGAGGTTCCGGCCGAGGGCAGGTTCTCCAGTTCCATGCCCGTACCCAGACGCATCGCGGTGTAGGCCACCGCGCCGACCCCGGAGACGATCGCGCCCAGGATGAAGAAGGTCTCCAACAGACGTGCCGCGGCCGAGACGTAACTTCCGCTGATGCCGTCCTGCACGGTGGCGACCAGCGGACGACCGGGCAACAGCGCCATGATGTTGCCCGTGATGATGGCGCCCGCCTGGAGCCCCAGTTCCATGGTGGTGCTCACCCACAACAGGCCCACACCGATGGACGCCGCCACCGTCGCCGCCGCGGCCATCTGGTAGAACTCCGCCACACCGCGCTTGGCGAGCATCACCGAGGTGCGATCGCCCAGCACGGTGGCCAGGAACGCCACGGTCGCCACGATCACGCCGCCGCCCACCATGAGGCTGGCGCTGGAGGCGATGAGACCGAAGCCCACCGCGATCATCCAGTTCGGGTAGGGCATGGGGTCCCGGCGGATCTGTTCCAGACGTGCCCCGGCGTCCTCCAGTTCGAGCAACCCCAGAGCGGCCTTCTGGACCAGCTTGTGCAGCTCGTTGACGCGGTAGTAGTCCAGGGTGCGGCGGCGCACCACCCGCTCACCCGTCACCGGGGGACTGTCACCGCCCGGGTGTGTCGACAGCGAGATGCTGGTGAAGGTGACCGACACCTCCGAACGCGGAAGGTCGAAGGCGACCGACAGGCTCAGCATGGCCTCGCTGACCGCCTCGGTGCCCTCCCCGCTGGCCAGCATGAGCTCGCCCACGCGCAGGATCAGGTTGATCGCCCGCGCGTCGGGAAGTACGACGTCCTCGTCGTCGAGACTGTCCGGGGTCAGATCGCTCTCGTGCTCGGCGCGCCAGTCGCGCATCCGGCTGAGCATGATCTCCTCGCTCGGCGGCCCCGACCGCCCCCGCTTGCTCGGCATGACTGTGCTCCGTCTCCCCCTCCTCGTCCGGTCCCGTGCCGGACCGCTGCCATGGCCACTAAGGGGACGCCGCACCCCGGTGCGGGGTTCGCCGTCCCGGCCCGGACGGTCACGGTGAGTTCGATCACCGAGGCCATCCTGCCAACGCGTGTCGCCGCCCCCGGCGGTCGACGCGCCGTCACCCGTGTGTGTCGGGCGGGTTCTCACCTGGCGTGACCAGGCCGTTCTCGTAGGCGTACACGACGGCCTGGACGCGGTCGCGCAGCCCGAGCTTGGTGAGGATGCTGCCCATGTGCGACTTGATCGTCGTCTCGCCCAGGACGAGGTGGCCGGCGATCTCGGCGTTGGACCAGCCACGGGCGACCAGCCCCAGGACCTCGTGTTCGCGGCCGGTGAGGGGGTCGTCGTCACGTTCGGGAGCGGGTTCGCTCGTGGGCAGCAGGGGGACGAACCGGTCCAGCAGGCGGCGCAGCACGGTGGGGGAGACCACGGAGGATCCGTCGGCGACCAGGTCGATGGCGGCCACCAGTTCGCCGGGCGGCACGTCCTTGAGCAGGAACCCGGAAGCACCGGCGCGCAGAGCCTCCACAGCGTATTCGTCCAGGTCGAAGGTGGTCAGGGCCAGGACCCGAACGGCGTGCCCGAGCGGGTGGGCCCAGTCCACGATCTCCCGGGTGGCCTGCACGCCGTCGACGCCGGGCATGCGGATGTCCATGAGGACGACGTCGGGGAGCAGACCGCGGACGGCCTGGGAGGCCTCGCGACCGTCGGAGGCCTCGCCCACCACCGACAGGTGGGGGACGGACTCCAGGATCATGCGGAAGCCGGCGCGGACGAGGGGCTGGTCGTCGACCAGGAGTACTGAGACGGGCACGCGCCCGATTCTGCCCTATGCGCGAGGTCCTGTGGTCGGATCACGCCGTGGGCAGCGGGGGCGGGGTGCCGCCGAACTCGGGGCACAGGGCCTGGTGTTCGCACCAACCGCACAGTTTGCTGGGGCGTGGGTCCCAGCGCCCGGCCCGTCCGGCGGCCTCGATGCGGGCCCAGATGTCCCCGATCTCGGCCTCGGCCGCGGCGAGTTCCTCCTCGGTGGGGTCGTACCAGCGCACCGAGCCGTCGCCGAGGTAGATGAGTTGCAGCCGGGCGGGGACCACGCCCAGGTCGCGCCAGATCATGACGGCGTAGAAGAAGATCTGGAACTTGGCCTTGTCCTCGAAACGGGGGTGGGGCGACTTGCCGGTCTTGTAGTCGACGACGCGGATCCGGCCGTTGGGTGCGACGTCGAGACGGTCGACGTAGCCGCGCAGGCGCAGCCCGGTGGGCAGGGACACCTCCAGGCGCATCTCGCGCTCGCGCGGTTCGAGGTGGGTGGGGTTCTCCAGGTCGAAGTAGCGCTTGACCAGGCCGCGCGCCGATTCGAGCCAGTCGTCGAGGCCTTCGTCGCCGGGGAAGAGGTGCTCGGCGACGTCGGGCTTCTTGTCGCGGATCCGTGTCCACTGGGGATCGACGAGGCTGAGCGCGGTACGGGTGGTGCGGGTGTCGGCGGGCAGTTCGTAGAGGCGCTCCAGGCAGGCGTGGACCAGGGTGCCGCGCAGGGCCGCCGCGCTGGGCGCCTCGGGGAGGCGGTCGATGGCGCGGAAGCGGAACAGCAGCGGGCACTGGAGGAAGTCGGAGGCTCGCGAGGGCGATAGGGCGCTCGGCAGCAACGGCACGATGGTCATACCTCGCAGCCTATGAGAGCGCGGCCTCGGTGGGGTCATAGTGTGGAACACGTGAACAACGGCAGTGATTCGTCCGCGACCCGGCCCGCCTCGCGTTCCCGGAAGCCGGGGTTACTGCTCGGCCGCCCCTTCGGTGTTCCGGTCTACGTCACGTCCTCGTGGTGGATCGTGGCGGTGCTGATCACCCTCGTCTACGGGGGCATCGTCCAGTCGCGGTTGGCGTTGGGACCGTCGGCGTACCTGCTGGCGTTCGTCTTCGCGGTCCTGCTGTACGCGTCGGTCCTGGTCCACGAGTTGGCGCACTCGGTGGTGGCGCGTTGGTACGGCCTGCCGGTCCGGCGGATCGTGCTGTACGTGCTGGGCGGGGTGTCGGAGATCGATCGGGAGGCGCCCACCCCCGGCCGGGAGTTCTGGATCGCCTTCTCCGGTCCGCTGTTGTCCCTGGTGTTGGCGGGGCTCGCGTTCACGGCCGCGCTGTTCACCGACCCTTTCGGCATCCCCGGTGAACTGCTGTTCCAGTTGTGGATCGCCAACCTGTTGGTGGGGGTGTTCAACCTGCTGCCCGGGTTGCCGCTGGACGGTGGCCGGTTGTTGCGGGCGGGTGTGTGGAAGCTGACGGGTCGGCCCTACACGGGCAGTGTGGTGGCGGCCTGGGGTGGCCGGGTGCTGGCGCTGGTCGTGGTGGCGTTGCCGTTCCTCTTCGCGTGGGGCGCGGGTTCCACCCCCGGCCCGTGGGCCGTCGTGTGGGGCCTGGTGCTGGCCGGGTTCATGTGGATGGGCGCCTCCGAGGCGCTGAACAACGCGCGGGTGCGCTCCCGGGTGCCCGGCCTGCGCGCGCGGGAACTGGCGCGCCCGGCGGTGCTGGTGCCCGCGGACCTGCCGTTGGCCCAGGTGGACCAACGGCTCCATGAGGCGGGCGCCGACGCCGTGGTGGTGACCGACACCCAGGGCACGCCCCTGTCGGTGATGCATCCCGCCGCGGCCGAGGCGATCTCCGGTCCCCGGCGGGCCTGGGTCCCGGTCTCGGACGTGTCCCGGGCGCTGACACGGCACTCCTCGGTGTCCGCGGCCTTGGAGGGGGAGGAGCTCCTGGCCGCGCTCACCGGCCATCCGTTGCCGGAGTACCTGGTGGTGTCCGAGGACGGAGGGGTGTTCGGGGTGTTGCGGGCCTCCGACGTCAACGCGGCGATGGCCGGCCGCGAGCGCGCCTAGGTGTACTGACCTGAGAGGTCGTGCCCCGCGGGGACGCCGCGGCGTTCCGCCCCGTGTCCGCGTGCTGGAGAGGGAAGAGCCTTCGGCGCCCGCTCCGAGCGGACTCGTTCCTCGCGATCCCACCCCTGTTCGCTGCGTGTGTGCCATGAGCGTGGTCCGCCGGTATCCGAACGTGGGAACACCCCCCAGGGGGGCCGACGATCGGGCACCGTGGTCCGCGCCTTCCCGGACCAAGGGCGGGGCGGACCTCGGGAGGGTGCTCAGCGTCGGACGCCCTGGGGCCACAGGACCGTGACGGGACGGTCGAGGGCGCGGGCGTAGGCGACCACGTCGCCGGTGCCGCCGGGGCCACGGGCGGGGCGGCCGTCCCAGACGGCCACGATCCGGTTGCTCTGCTCGACGAGGAGACGTCCGGCCGCCATGTGGGACCCGGGGTCGGAGACGGCGTGGGGGAGTTCGTGGACCTGGACCGCCTGGGACAGGAGCCGGTCGTAGAGCGGGTGGTGGGCCGCCGGCAGGGCCGAACGGTAACCGGCGGCGGGGATGACGGCCTCCAGGGAGGCCCCGGCCTCCAGTACGGCCTCGGCGAAGACGGAGTCGGCCCCGTCGGCCAGGCAGGACAGGCCCACCATGGCGTGTCCGTAGGGTTCCAGGTGGGTCCTGACCCGTTCGGCGACGTGGTCGCTCACCTCAGGGGTCAGATTGCGGTGTCCGGTGATACCGATGCGGATCACATGACCTCCCTGCTTGTTCGCTTTCGCCGGATATCTACCCGCTCGGGATGCCGGAAACGAGGTCGGCGAGCCGGGTGTCGAGTTCCGTGACACAGTCGGCGTCCGGGCCGCGGTAGCGCCTGCGGAAGGAACGGACGCGGCCCACGACGCGTTCGGAGGCGAAGCGCGCCCCGGTGGCGAGTGCCTCCTGGGCCAGACGGAAGGCCTCGTCGACGTCGCCGGCCTCGGCGTGCGCCGAGGCCAGCTCGACCTTGATCAGGGCGGACTGCTTGACGTTGCGGGAAGGTGGGGCGACCGCCTCGGCGAAGGCGGCGCGTGCCGCGTGCGGGCTGCGCAGGCGCACACCGACCAGAGCGCGGTAGCCGGCGACCTTGGCCTCGTCGAAGACGAACACCCAGGGCCACGGCGGGTGGGCGTTGTCGGGGCCGTTGACGTCCCGTTCGGCGCGGCGCAGGGCCCCGGCGGCGGCGGTTCCGTCGCCGATGTAGGCGTGGGCGAGGGCGCCGATGCAGGCCAACCAGGCGCGGGCGGTGGGGTGGGAGTCCCGGCCCAGGACGTGTTCGGCCTCCTGCACGAGTCCGAGGCCGAGTTCGGGGTCCTCGGCGGTCTCGATCTCGAAGGCGGCCAGCGATCCGAGCATGTAGACGTCGAGCAGGCGCATACCGGCCTGGCGGGCGCGGATGACCGCGGTGCGGTAGTGCATGCGGGCCGAACCCATGTCCCCGAGGTCGGCGTTGAGCCAGGCGGCGAACCCGGAGGCCTCACTGGCGGCGGCGCTGAGTTCGGTGTGGAAGGGGGTCACGCGCGCGTTCGCGAGCATCTGCTCGGCCAGGTGCACATGCGCGACGGCGCCGGGCAACAGGTGCCGTGCGGGCGAGGTGGCGTCCATGCGCCGTTGGCCACCGGTGATGGCGCGCAGCGAGGACCCGGTGGACTCGTCGATGCCGTGGTGGACCTCCCAGCCCGCAGGGCCGTGGGTCGCCGACGCGAGGAGACCCCCCGTGGCGACCGTCCCGACCACGTCGCGGCGTCGGGTGAGGGTCGCCCCCGTGCGTTCGGTGCCCTCCGGCGCGACACCCCCGCCGAAGCGGATGAGGTGCAACGGGATGTCGAGTCGTCGCGCCAGGTCCTGCACCTGGCTGACGGTGAGTGACTGTTGTCCGTTGACGACCCGGGAGACCCAGCTCTGTGAGTAGGTGAGTTCACGGGCGAGGTCGCCCTGGGACCAACCGCGTGCGGTGCGCACGCCTTCGATGACCGTCGACATGTCGCAGGTGGCCAGTGCGTCGGCCATCAGCGGTCGGGTCCACAGGTCCTGGGGTAGGCCGTCGGCTTGGGGCATGAGCCCAGGTTAGGGATTCCTGCTGGACTTGGTGGCTATGTGTGAAAAAGAAGGTGTGATGCGTGATCCGCATAGTGGTCATGTCGGGCCTCGGGCATGCGGCAGAGTGAAACCGTCGTCGGCCCGACGGCATCCGCCGGCGGGCCTGTAAGGGAGGGAGAACACGTGACCGTGGAGACGTCGCCGGCGGAGCGACCGGGGCCGTCGGGCGCCGAGGGCCCCGCGACCCTGGCACTGCGGGGGATGGCCGCCGAGCTGCGTTCACGTGGGATCGAGGCCTGGGAGGACGGGGTGTGCGGCATGGTGCACGCCGGACCCGCCGCCCACGCGCAGCGGGCGGTGTTGCGCCCCCACCGCGGTGACCTGTGGTGGTGGATGCGGCGCCCGATCCAGGACGGGACCCCCGTGGTCCTGCCCGGGGTCCCGCTCTCCCCGGCCTCACGGACCTCCGACGCCGCCCACCGGATCGTGGGCGTCCTGTCGGCCGCCGAAATCGGCTGACACAGAGAACACACGTGGACGCGATCCACGTGGATGGACGGGTCGTGCCGCGGTACGGCCCCGGGTGTGGGGCGGAGTTCGGGTGGCGGCCCGAACCCAGTCTCCCTCTGCGCGGGCTCCGGACCCGCCCGACACCCGAATCCGCCCCGGAGCGTGAGCCGGGGCGGGCGCCTCCACCCCCGGG
>NZ_QOCZ01000125.1 GCF_018207095.1 Nocardiopsis sp. MG754419
GCCGACACCCACCTCGCCGCCGCCCGAGACCTCCTCCCCCAGCGAGACCCCGACGGCGACCGACAGCCCCGAGGAATCGGCCTCCCAGAGCCCGTCCTCGCGCCCCTCCAACACTCCCTCCGGCTCGCCGAACACGCCCGATCGCACCCCGCCCCGGAGCGAGGTGCCGACCAGCGGAGCGGACATCCCCACGCTCCCGCGCGGTGAGGCCGACCTGCCCGACCTCGCACCGGGTTCGGCCGAGGACCTGGCCGACCTGCCGCTGGTCACGCCCACCTCCGAGGACGACGAGTCCGAGACCGAGATCGCCGCGGACCACAGCGACATGGGCCCGTCGGTCACCCCCGCGATCCTGCTCGCCGCCTTCCTCCTGGCCCTGCTGCTGGCGGCTCCGCTGGCGCCCACCCGCCGGGTCCGTCTGGCCGCCGGCGGTGGCTACCAGGGCAAGCGCCGCAAGGGCTGACATCGCGGGCACGGCCGTGCCGGGTCCACGCTCGGCGCACGCAGGATCTAGGATGACGGCTCATGAAGACCCCGCTCGTCACCGATGACCTCGCCTCCGACCTGGTGGAGCCGGTCCTGGCCCTGGCCGAGGCGGCCCGCGCCGTGGACGGTGTCGCACCGCTGTCCGAGCACACCGTGCTCAGAGTCAGGCACGGAGCACCCGCCGGAAGCAGCCGCTTCCACGTGCTCCGTGACCCCGACGCCACCGACCGACTGGTCGCCTTCGCCTTCATCGAGCGCGTCGAGGGCGAACCCGACTCCGGTGAGGTCGTCGTCCACCCCGACCACCGAGGACGCGGACACGGTTCGGCGCTGTTGCGCTCGGTCCGTGAGGACGCGGGAGCGCACGGCGTGCGGGTGTGGGCGCACGGGCGCACCCCCGGGGCGGTCTCGGTGGCCGAGGCGGCCGGATGGGAACCGGTCCGTGAACTCCACAAGATGCGCATGCCCCTGCGGGACCTGGGCGCCGAGGTACCCGGCGGCCCGTGGGAGGCGCCGGATCTGCCCGCGCCGGACCTGCGTCCGGAGGTCGCCGAGCAGGTGCGTATCCGCCCCTTCGTCGTCGGCCAGGACGAACAGGCGTGGTTGGACGCGAACGCCCGTGCCTTCGCCGACCACCCCGAACAAGGCTCACTGACCCTGGACGACCTGCTCCAGCGCGAGATCGAGGACTGGTTCGACCCCCGCGGCTTCTTCGTGGCCGCCACCACCAGCGGAACGATCGCCGCCTACCACTGGACCAAGACCCACGCCGACGGCGCGGGGCTCAGCGACGACGAGGCCGTCGGCGAGGTCTACGTCGTGGGAGTGGACCCCGCCTGGCAGGGCACCGGCCTGGGCCGGGCGCTGACCCTGGCCGGTCTGCGCCACCTGCGCGACGCCGGGCTGCCCTGGGTGCATCTGTACGTGGACGGTGACAACGAGGCCGCCGTGCGTCTGTACGCGACCCTCGGTTTCTCCATGTGGGACACCGACGTGATGTACGCGCCGGCCCGACAGGGCTGATCACGCCCCCGACGCACCGGCGGTGCGGGTCGCGCCACGTGCGACTCATCACATTCACCCGGCGAACCCCGTACCGCCACAGGGGTGCGACACGGCGTTCATGTTCCGTTCACTTTCTCTGGGACTACTGGTCACCTCTGGGACTTACGTTCGCATTCGGCGCGGTATGTGCCTTCTTCCGTGCGACGAGGATCGCGGGCACCGCGGTCGGTGCTCCAGCGCGGTCCACGGCCGTACCGGTGGAACGAAGGAAACCCGAGTGACCGGCCCCGCACACTTTCCCGAACCGGAGAACCCATGACGACCACGGACGCGCCCCAGGCGGCATCACCGCCCGCGGGCAAGCGCCGGATCGGCGATGTTGTTTTCGCCGGGCTCGCCCGATCCTCGGGCATCCTGATCCTGCTGATCCTCGCCGGTGTGGCGGCCTTCCTGCTGGTCCAGGCCTGGCCGTCCCTGATGGCCAACACCGCGAACTTCCTGACGGACCAGTCGTGGGACGCCAACACCCGGGAGAACCCGGCGTTCGGTGTGGCGGCGCTCGCGTTCGGCACCGTACTGGCCGCCGGGATCGCGCTGTTCCTGGCCACGCCGATCGCCATCGGCATCGCGCTGTTCATCGTCTACTACGCGCCGCGCAGGCTGGCCGCCACCCTCGGCTACCTCGTCGACCTGCTCGCCGCGATCCCCAGCGTGGTCTACGGCCTCTGGGGCATGATGGTGCTCGCCCCCCAGTTGGTACCGGTCTACGAGGGCATGACCCGCTACCTCGGCTGGATCCCGCTGTTCGCCGGCCCCTCCTCCACCTCCGGCCGCACCCTGCTGACCGCGGGCGTCGTACTCGCCGTCATGATCCTGCCGATCATCACCGCGATGTCCCGCGACGTGTTCCACCAGGTCCCCCAGGGCCACCGTGAGGCGGCACTCGCCATGGGCGCCACCCGCTGGGAGATGATCCGCCTGGCCGTCCTGCCCTTCGGCAAGTCGGGCATCGTCGGTGGCGCCATGCTCGGGATGGGGCGCGCGCTCGGCGAGACCATGGCCGTCGCCATGATCCTCTCCCCCTCGCTGGCGATCTCCTTCAACCTGCTGCAGAGCGGCAACCAGACCATCGCCGCGCACATCGCGCTCCAGTACCCCGAGGCCACCGGCTACGGGGTCTCCGCGCTGATCGCCGCCGGTCTGGTGCTGTTCGCGATCACCCTCGCCGTCAACATGGGCGCCCGCTACGTCGTGGCACGGGGCAACAAGGAGTCCGCATGAGCACGACGACCACGCAGCCCCCCGCGCCCGGTCCCGAGGCCGGCGCCACGCTCGAACTGCGCACCGGCGCCCTGCCGCGCCGCTTCCCCCTGGCCCTGCTCGTCGGCAGCGGCATGGTGGTGGCCGGCGTCCTGGCCGCGTTCTCGTCCTTCGGTCCGATCGCCTGGGCCCTGCTCACCGCGGTGGCCTACACGGTCATCATCGTGACCGCCTCCGCGCGCGTCGAGGGCGGCCGCAAGGCCAAGGACCGCCTGGTGACCGCCGTCGTCTACGGCTGCTTCCTGCTGGCCATGACACCGCTGGTGTCGCTGCTGTACACCGTGTTCGGGTACGGCCTGAACAGGTTCAGCCCGTACTTCCTCACCGTGTCGATGAACGGCGTCCTGCCGAGCATGGACGCGGGCGGTGTCTACCACGCCATCGTCGGCACCCTGGCGATCACCGGCATGGCCACCCTGATGTCCGTGCCGGTCGGTGTGCTCACCGCCGTCTACCTCGTCGAGTACGCCGAGGGGCGGCTGAAGAAGGTCATCACGTTCTTCGTGGACGTCATGACCGGCATCCCCTCCATCGTCGCCGGTCTGTTCGTGGTGGCGCTGTGGATGATGCTCTTCGGCCCCGGCAACACCAACGGCGCCGCCGGCGCGATCTCGCTGGCCGTGCTGATGATCCCGGTCGTGGTCCGCTCCAGTGAGGAGATGCTGCGTCTGGTCCCGCAGGACCTGCGCGAGGCCTCCTACGCGTTGGGCGTGCCCAAGTGGCGCACCATCACCAAGGTGGTGCTGCCCACCTCCGCGGCCGGACTGACCACCGGAATCATGCTGGCCATCGCGCGTGTTATCGGTGAGACGGCGCCTCTGGTCCTCACCGCGGGCTCGTCGGCGGTCTCCATCAACTGGAACCTGTTCGACGGTCAGATGATGAACCTCCCCGTGTTCATCTTCTCCCAGTTCCGCATGGGCGGGGCCGTCAACTACGAGAGGGCCTGGGCGGCGGCACTGACACTGGTCCTGACGGTCATGCTGCTGTTCATCCTGGCCCGCGTGATCGGTCGCCTCTTCGCACCCAAGACCCGCTAACCCGAGGAACATCCTGTGGCGAAACGAATCGACGTCTCCGGACTGCACGTCTACTACGGCGACTTCCTCGCGGTCGAGGACGTGTCCATGACCATCGAGCCGCGATCGGTGACGGCGTTCATCGGCTCCTCCGGCTGTGGCAAGTCGACCTTCCTGCGCACCCTCAACCGCATGCACGAGGTCACCCCCGGTGCCCGTGCCGAGGGCAAGGTGCTCCTGGACGACCTGGACATCTACGGCCCAGACGTGGACCCGGTGCTGGTCCGCAGCGAGATCGGGATGGTGTTCCAGAAGGCCAACCCCTTCCCCACGATGTCCATCTACGACAACGTGATCGCCGGAGCGCGGCTGAACAACAAGCGGATGCCGCGGTCCGAGGCGGACGACCTGGTGGAGGAGTCGCTGCGCGGCGCCAACCTCTGGGAGGAGGTCAAGGACCGGCTGGACAAGCCGGGTTCGGGGCTCTCCGGTGGTCAGCAGCAGCGTCTGTGCATCGCGCGCGCCACGGCCGTCCGACCGTCCGTGCTCCTCATGGACGAGCCGTGTTCGGCCCTGGACCCGATCTCGACGCTCGCGATCGAGGACCTCATTCACAAGCTGAAGGAGGACTACACGATCGTGATCGTCACCCACAACATGCAGCAGGCCGCGCGGGTGTCCGACCGGACGGCCTTCTTCAACCTCTCGGCGCCGGGCAAGCCCGGCAACCTCATCGAGATGGGTGAGACCAACCAGATCTTCACCCGTCCCGAGAAGAAGGAGACCGAGAACTACATCACCGGTCGCTTCGGGTAGGTCGACCACGGCGGGGCCGGGACCGCCGCCGCGGGCGCGCACGGGCCGGGCGACGGTCCCGGGCGCCCGCACACGAGCATCCCCGTGACCGACCGGACCGGGCCCGGCCCCGACGGTCGGCACGGTTCGCCCACGGCTCCAGGACGGGGACCCATGACCACTCCGCTGATCATCGACACCGACACCGCGCAGGACGACTGCGTGGCGTTGCTGGTCGGGCTGCTCGACCCCGAGGCGGACCTGCGGGCGATCACGATGGTCGCCGGGAACGTGGGTTTCGACCAGCAGGTGCGCAACGCGTTTCTCACGGCGAACGTGGCGGGGCGACTCGACGAGGTACCCGTGTACCTGGGCTGTCGCAGCCCCCTCGTGCGTCCGTGGGTGAGCGCGGAGAACGTGCACGGTGACGGCTCCGGCGGGCTGGACATGGACCGGTCCGGCCTGACCACGGCGTCCGAGCACGCCGTGGACGCCCTCGTCCGGATGGCAGCCGAGAGCCCCGGCGCGTTGTCGATCGTGGCGATCGGCCCGCTCACCAACATCGCCATGGCGCTGGCGAAGGACCCCTCCTTCGTCGCGAACGTGAAGTCCCTGTACGTCATGGGCGGCTCCAACAACGGCCGCGGCAACATCACGGCCGCCGCCGAGTTCAACTTCTACGTCGACCCCGAGGCGGCCAAGGCCGTGTTCGCCGCCGGGTTCGACGTCACCGTGGTGCCCTGGGACCCGCTGACGTTGCGCCAGGCCGTCTTCGACCAGGAGCGGCTGGACCGGATCGCGGCGCTGGGCACGCCACTGTCGGACTTCTTCACCCGGGTGTGCGCCGCCACCCTGGAGTTCGACCGCCGGGTCGGCATCGACGGCACCACCCACCCCGACTCCCTGACCGCCGCGCTGCTGCTCCGGCCCGAACTCGCCCGGAAGGTGTCGCGGTACCACGTGGACGTGGAGACCGCCGGGGAACTGACCCGCGGGTACGCGGCCATGTCGTGGGGGGTGCACGGCCTGGAGCCCAACGCCCGGGTCGTCGAGGAGATCGACACCGAGGGCTTCTTCGACCATCTGCTGAAGGTGCTGTCGCGGCCCACCGAGCCGAACCGGCCGATCCTGGGCCTGTGACCGGTCGCGGGGTCGTCGGGTGCGCGGGGCTCAGCCCACGAGGGCGACGGTGCCCTGGGCCGCGGCGACGACCCTCTCCCCGTCGTCGTCGACCATGAACAGGTCACAGCGGCACAGGGCACGGCGGCGGGTGGACTCCACCACGTGCGCGCGGGCGGACAGCGCGCGCCCGACCGCCGGACGCAGGTACTCGATGGTGAAGCCGCCGGTGAGCACCTCGGCCCCCAGGACGGAACCGCCCGCGAAGGTGAGGGCGTTGTCCGCCGCGTAGGAGAGCACACCGCCGTGCAGGAACCCGTTCTGTTGGAGGAGGTCCTCGCGGACCCCGACCTCCAGGACGGCGCGCCCCGGAGCGAACTCCACGAGTCGTGCCCCCAGCAGTGCGCTGAACGGTTGGGCGTCCAGGACCAGCCCCGCGAGCTCGGGGGTGATCTCCTCGGTCATGCGGGCTCCTCGCGGTTGGGGGCACCACTCTAGAAGCCGACGCGGTCGCTCCGTCGAGGGCCTTCGACCGTCCCCGGACCGACATGGGCACCCGGCGCGTTCGGGCCACCCCGGGGTCGCCCGAACGCGAGGGGACCGTGGCCGGCCCACGCCGTACCGACATGCCACGGGCGGGCCGAGCACACCGACCACCGCGTGCGAGGGGACCGTGGCCGCCCTCGGGCCGCCCACACGGGCGGCCCTCCCGTTCAAACCCGGTACGGAACGGCGTCCACCAGGGTCACCCTGACGGTCCGGCCGTTGGGGACCCGGTAGCTGCGCTCCTCCCCGCGCACGGCGCCCAACAGGGCCTCCCCCAGCGGTGATCCGGGCGAGTAGACGCTCATCTCCTCGGCCGCGACCCCTTCCCTCGCGCCCAGCAGGAACGTCTCCGTCTCGGTCTCGTCACCGTGGCGCACGGTCAGGACCATGCCGGGTTCGGCGACCCCGTCGTCCGGCGGGGCCTGGCCGATCACCGCGTCGCGCAGGAGGTCCTCGATCCTGTGCGCCCGCGCCTCGCGGGCGTCGGCGCCCTCGACGAGGTGGATCCCCAGGTTCTCGGCCTCGGCGGGTTCCGCCGTGCCGTGGAGGACCGCCAGCTCCACGGTGAGTCGACGGTGGGCGCCCGGGGTGAGCCAGGCGCGACTGTCGTGGGACATCGTGTTTCTCCTTGGAAGAGGAAGGGCGCCCCGCCGACGATGTGGCGGGGCGCCCGGTGGACGGGGGCGTCGTTCACCGGAGCGGGTCGAAGGGGCGTAGTGACGCCGGCGGGGTTCCGGTCGCCACGGCCCGGGCGAGCAGGCGGCCGGTGGCGGGGCCCTGGGTGAAGCCCCACATGCCGTGCCCGCCCGCCACGTACAGACCGGGGATCCGGGTCGCGCCGACGACGGGCAGTCCGTCCGCCGTGACGGGACGGGACCCCACCCACGCGTCGGTGCGGTCGGCCAGGTCGACTCCGGTGAGGTAGGGCGCCGCCGAGGCGGAGATCGCCGCGATCCGGTCCGGCGAGAGAGGGGCGTCGATGTCGCGGAACTCCATGGTTCCGGCGACTCTGAGCCCGGTCGCCAGGGGCGTACAGGCGACCCTGGCCTCGGGCAGGTAGAGCGGCCCGGGGACCGGCCCCGCGGTGGGGACGGTGAAGCTGTAGCCCCGACCCGCCCGCAGCGGGACGGTGACGCCCCAGGGACGCCCCTGACGGCCCAGCCACGCACCCGTGGCGACCACCACCGCGTCGGCCGACTCGGTCTCCCCGTGGGCCGATCGGAGTCGGAATCCGCCCCCGCGGGCCTCCACTCCGGTCACTCTGAAGCCCTCGACGACGCTCCCGCCCCGAGCGCGCACCGCGTCGGCGAGCGCGTGGGTGAACAGGCCCGGGTGGACGTGACGTTGACCGTCGATGCGCACCCCCGCGCGGACGGCGTCGGAGACGAACGGGCTCCCCGCACGGACCGCCTCCCGGTCGAGCGCGGCGTAGGACAGCGGCAGTCCGGCGGCCCGCACCTGGTCGAGTTCCATGAGGAGGTGCGCCGCACGCTTCTCACTGCTGAACAGGGCGGTGACCGGCGCGTCTTCGACCTTGGGTCCGTCGTGCCGGCCGACCCCGGCCTCGACCAGCTCGGTGAAGGCGTCCAGGCTCGCGGAGCTGAGCGGAACGTTGCCGTGCAGCGCGTGTTCCCAGGTGGAACGCCGGCTGTGGAACGCGAAGGCGCCCAGGAAGGCGAGCAGCCCGGTGTCGGTGGTGGGCGGGATGGAGAGCGGTGCCCGGGGGTCGAGGACCGCGCGCACGCCGTGACCGAGGACCGCCGGGTCGTTCAGGGGGATGGTCAGTCCGGGGGCGATCCAGCCTGCGTTCCCCCAGGAGGCCCCGGAGGCGACCGTGTCGCGTTCGACCACCGTGACCCCGACCCCGTACCGCTGGAGGAACCAGGCGGTCGACAGGCCCACGATCCCGGCGCCGACGACGATGACGGTACGCGGAACCCCCGCGCCCTTCCCGGACATGACCACGACTCCCTGTGCACGACGATGGCGGCGCGCGGTGCCGCGCCCCGTGCTCCGAGTGTCCCCCGCAACCGCGTACGCCCCCTTGTCCCGGACGGACAATCTCGGCCTAGGGTGGAGTGAGGCCGGAACAACGAGGAGGGCGTCGTGGTCCTGCTGGACCGGTTGGTCACCATTCTCGGCACGTACGGGACCCGGCTGGTGGGGTCGCCCCCCGAGCCGGGAACGGTTCTGCGCGGGGTGGCCCTGCACGACCCCGGGACACCGGGCCGGGAGGACGGCGACGTGCTCCTGGCGGTGGGGGTGGACGACCCCTCCCGCGCGGTGGCGCTCGCGCGGCGGTCGGGGGCCGTGGCGGTGGTGGTGCGCCCCTCGGTGCCCGTCGAGGGACCCGGCGGGGCCGAACCCTACGCCGAGGCCTCGGTCGCAGCCCGGGAGCACGGTGTGTCCCTCCTGGTGGTCGACGCCTCGGTGACCTGGGGCCAGGTCGCCGGGGTGGTCTACGGGCTGGTGCTGGAGGGCGGCGAGACCGAGGCGGGGCGCGGTCCGGCGGACCTGCCGGCGCTGGCGGACACCATCGCCGACCGGGTCGAGGGGCCGGTGACCATCGAGGACCCGCGGCACCGGCTCCTGGCCTACTCGCATCGCCAGTCGGACACCGACCGGGCCCGGTGGGACACCATCCTGGGTCGGCGGGTGCCGGACGAACTCCAACGCCACCTGGAACGCACCGGTGTGACGGCGCATCTGGCGTCCTCGGCCGCGCCGCTCTACCTCCCGCCCCGGCCGGAGCTGGGTCTGGGCGGTCGCACCGCCGTGGCCGTGCGGGTGGGCCGTGAGTTCCTGGGGTCGTTGTGGGCCGTGAGCGAGGCCCCCTGGGATCCGGAGCGCACGGCGCTGTTGGCGGAGGGCGCGCGGACCGTGGCGCTGCACATGCTGCGTACGCGGGTGAGCGCCGACCTGGAGCGTCAGGTGGAGTCCGACCTGGTGAGCCGGTTGCTGGAGGAGGCCATGGACCCCACCGAGGCGGCGGGGCGTCTGGGCCTGGCCGCCACGGCGCACCGGGTGGTGGCGTTGCAGGCGCACACGCCCGACGAACGCCACTCCGCCACCCTCATGACCTTCGAGCGGGCCACCACCGGGTTCGGCTGGTCCCGTCCGGGGCGCAGCGCGGTGTTCGGCAGCACGGTCTACACGGTGCTGCCGTGCGGGGCCGATCCGGCACCGGCCCGCGCCTGGCTCCACGCGACCACCCGCGGCCTGCCGGGTCACGTGACCGTGAACGCCGGCATCGGCGGTCCGGCGGACCTGGCCCGGCTGCCCGCCAGTCGCCGTGAGGCGGACGAGAGTCTGGTGCTGCACGCGTCCCGTCCCGAGGGCGGTACGCGCCCGGTACCGGCCTACGACGAGTCCTGGGACGAGGTGCTGATGCACCGGCTGCGGAGGGCCTCGCTCTCCGGGCGCCGTCCCGTGGACGGCCCCGTCGCCGACCTCATCGCCCACGACGCCGAGAACGGCACCAGGTACGCGTCCACACTGCGGGCGTGGTTGGGGGCCCAGGGGGACCCGAACGCGGCCGCGCGGGAGCTGGGGGTGCATCCGAACACCGTCCGGCACCGGATGCGGAGGATGGCGGAGGTGACCGCGCTGGACCTGGACAGCCCGCGCGCCCGGTTGGCCCTGGCGATCACCCTGGAGGCCCACACGGAGTGACCGTGCGGGCGTCGGTGGCGACCGTCCGGTTGTAACGCGCGGGGCCGCGGGTGTGCTCCGGCCGCGCCGTCGGCCACACGGCCGCCCGGGAGCGGAGGTGGGCCGGCAAGTGCCGGATCGGGGTGGCGGGCGCGCGCGTTCCACCGGACGGCCTGCGGGTGCCGGCGGGTTCCGGCAGGCGTCTCGCGCGAGTGTGCGGGACGCGCTCCCGCCCATCGAGGGCTTCGAGGGTTCCCGCCCCTCTCGGACGGTCGGAGAGGCGGTACGGAGCGGCGGAGGTCCGGGAAGGGCACCGTCCGAGGGCGCCCACCGGTCGAGGGATCGGGGGAAGGGGATCAGCCGTGCTTGACGACGATGGTCTCCACGGTGTTGGCGACGTGCTCGAAGGCGTCGGCGGCGGTCTCCAACTCCTCGATCACGTCCTTGAGCTTGAGGACGGTGAGGGCGTCGTACTCGCCGCTGAAGAGCTTGGCGAGCAGCTTGCGGTAGATCCGGTCGGCCTGGTTCTCGAGCTGGTTGATCTCGATCCAGTAGCGGGTCAGGTCCTTCATCGTCCGCAGTCGGGGCATGGCCTCCGCGGTGAGCTCCGCGGCCCGTTCGAGTACCTCGATCTGGTCGATGATTCCCTTGGGGAGGCGGTCGAGTCCGTAGAGACCGATGAGGTCGACGGCGGCCTCCATGGAGTCCATGACGTCGTCCAGGTTGGAGGCGAGCCGGTAGATGTCCTCGCGGTGCAGCGGAGGCGCCGAACTCTTGTTGAGCCGACGCATGATCGCGTGGGTGGCGTCGTCACCGGCGTGCTCACAGGCACGCATCTTCTCGGTGATGGCCTCCCTGTCGGCCCCGTCGCTCATCAGTTCCACCAGCAGGCGGGCTCCGATGACCAGGTTGTTCGCCGAGTCGGTGAACATCTCGTAGTAGCTGTCATCACGCGGGCGCAAGCGCAGGCGCACGTCGTTCTCCCGATGGTGCGGTGGTCTTCCTTGGTGGATGTTAAGGCCGCTGATCGGCTTCTTCAGCGCGCCGGCGTGGAGCCTGTCAGGCCAGGACCCTATAGGGGGGAGGTGGGTCCGGTCCGGGTGGCCCCTCGATGGATCGTCCGTGACGTCGCGGAGAACGCCACGGGGCGCGGGATCCACCACGCTCCTTCCCCTCTCATCGACACCGGGGCGCTTCGGGACGCTACCGCGTCGCGCGCCGGCCGGCCACCGGAGCGTTGAGACAGGAATCACCCAGGGGGTCGCGAACGGGTGGAGGGTCCACCCCTCCGCCTTCGATGTCCACCTTGGTTCCCCGTGCCCGTCATGACAAGTGTCCACCTCGTTCGTCCCACCGTCGATCGACCACTACGGGTGGCGATCCTTACCCCCGTAGGCTTCGGGCATGCCTTCAGCCCTCACTCCGAGCTCCGTGCGGCGCCTGCGCGCGGCTCTGGACGAACAGCGCTCCGCCCAGGGCGAAGCGCCCTTCACCGGTTCCGACGAGGAGGCCGTCGCCGCGGCCGTGCGGTCGACGCTGCGGGCGGAGTCGCCCCCACGAACCCTGGTGAAGGCCGCCGTGCGCTGCAGTCTGGCGGTGCTGGCCGATCGGGCTCCGGGACACAGCCTGGAGGTGCGGGTGCCGCCGTACGGAGCGGTTCAGGTGATCGAGGGACCGCGTCACACGCGCGGCACACCGCCCGGGGTGGTCGAGACCGATCCGCTCACCTGGCTGCGGCTGGCCGTGGGGCGGGCCGCCTGGGTCGAGGAGGTCGACGGGCACTCCGTGCGCGCGAGCGGCGTGCGTTCCGACCTGTCCGAACATCTGCCGTTGTGGGCGGACGAAGGGGACGTTTGACCCCGGTTGGACCGTCACGGCCGACCAACGGTTAAGCTGGGGGTGTGTCGTACTCCGACGGCCGGCTCTCCATGGACCTCGATCCGCTCGAACGCGGCCCGCAGGACGCCTGCGGCGTTTTCGGGGTCTGGGCACCCGGCGAAGAAGTCAGCAAACTCACCTACTTCGGTCTCTACGCCCTTCAGCACCGCGGTCAGGAATCCGCGGGCATCGCCACCAGCGATGGGGAGCGGATCGTCGTCTACAAGGACATGGGGCTGGTCTCCCAGGTCTTCAACGAGGCGACGCTCGACTCCCTGAGAGGCCACCTCGCGATCGGTCACTGCCGTTACTCCACCACCGGATCACCGGTGTGGGAGAACGCCCAGCCGACGTTCTACACCGCGCGCGAGGGGGGTCTAGCGCTCGGCCACAACGGCAACCTCATCAACACCCCCGAACTGGCCGCGATGCTGCCCGACCAGCGTCGCGACGCGACCACGGACACCGAGGTCCTCACCAACCTGCTCGCCGCCCGGGCCAAGGACGGACAGCAGCTGGAGGACGCGGCCATGGAGCTGCTCCCCCAGGTCAGGGGCGCCTTCTCCCTGGTGTTCATGGACGAGAACACGCTGTACGCCGCACGTGACCCCCAGGGCATCCGTCCCTTCGTGCTGGGCCGCCTCGGCGAGACCTCCGGCGCGGGCGGTTGGGTCGTGGCCAGTGAGACCGCGGCGCTGGACATCGTGGGCGCCAAGGTCGTCCGTGAGATCGAGCCCGGAGAACTCCTGGTCATCGACGGTGACGGGGTGCGCTCACGGCGCTTCGCCCCGATCCGGCGCAAGAGCTGCCTGTTCGAATACGTGTACCTGGCCCGCCCCGACACCACCATCGGTGGGCGCAACGTGAACTCCACCCGGGTGGAGATCGGCCGCAGGCTGGCCCGACAGCACCCGGTCGACGCGGACCTGGTCATCCCGGTCCCCGAGTCCGGCACCCCCGCCGCGGTGGGCTACGCCGAGGCCAGCGGCATCCCCTTCGCCCAGGGCCTGGTGAAGAACTCCTACGTGGGGCGCACCTTCATCCAGCCCAGTCAGACCCTGCGCCAGCTCGGCATCCGGCTCAAGCTCAACCCGCTGCGCGAGGTCATCGAGGGCCGACGTCTCGTGGTCGTGGACGACTCGATCGTGCGCGGCAACACCCAGCGGGCGCTGGTGCGGATGCTGCGCGACGCGGGCGCCGCCGAGGTGCACGTGCGCATCTCCAGCCCGCCCGTGCTGTGGCCGTGCTACTACGGCATCGACTTCGCCACCCGCGCCGAGCTCATCGCCGCGAACCTGTCGGTGGACGAGATCGCCGAGTCGGTCAACGCGGACTCGTTGGCCTACGTGGACCTGGACGAGTTGGTCGCCGCGTCCGAGCAGCCCAAGAACGAACTGTGCCGCGCCTGCTTCGACGGGGTGTACCCGCTGGAGGTCGACGCCGACTCCCAGGGCAAGTACCTGTTGGAAAAGGCCTGCGGCACACCCGAGGGCTCCACGCTGGCCACCAGTCGCAAGTGATCCCCGCGTGGCGGGCCGGTCCGGCCCGCCACGCCCTCATCCGTCCGGCAGGACCCTTCGGCGTGCCCTGGGAACGGGGCCGCGGAACCAACCGAGCACAGCACCGAAAGACACGAGGAGAACGCGCGTGACAGCCGACAGCACAGGGGCGACGGGCGCGTACGCGGCCGCGGGCGTCGACATCGCCGCCGGTGAGCGCGCCGTCGACCTGATGAAGCGTCACGTCGCGCGGACGCGCCGACCGGAGCAGGTCACCGACGCCAGCGGTTTCGCGGGCCTGTTCCGCCTGGACACGGCCAAGTACAAGGATCCGGTCCTGGCCACGTCCACCGACGGCGTGGGCACCAAGGTCATGCTCGCCCAGCAGCTGGACAAGCACGACACCATCGGCATCGACCTGGTGGCGATGGTCGTCGACGACCTGGTGGTCAGTGGCGCGGAGCCGCTCTTCATGACCGACTACATCGCGACCGGCGCGGTGGTGCCCGAGCGGATCGCGGAGATCGTGGGCGGGATCGCCGAGGGCTGTCACCAGGCGGGGTGCGCGCTGATCGGCGGGGAGACCGCCGAGCACCCAGGGGCCATGGCGCCCGAGGAGTACGACCTGGCCGGTGCCGGCACCGGTGTGGTCGAGGGCGACGCGATCCTGGGCCCGGACCGGGTCCGTGAGGGCGACGTCGTGATCGCGATGGGCGCGTCCGGCCCGCACTCCAACGGCTACTCGCTGGTGCGCCACATCGTGGACTCCGCCGACCTGGACCTGCACGCGGAGGTGCCCGAACTGGGCGGCCGGCTGGGCGAGGTGCTGCTCACCCCGACCCGTGTCTACGCCAAGGACTGCGTGGCGTTGACCGCCGCGGTGGAGGTGCACGCCTACTCGCACATCACCGGCGGTGGCCTGGAGGCCAACCTGTCCCGGTCGCTCCCGGAGGGGCTGGACGCCGAGCTGGACCGCTCCACGTGGGCGCCGCTCCCCGTCTTCGCCCACCTGGCGGAGCGGGGCGGTGTCTCCCGCCAGGACATGGAGGCCACGTTCAACATGGGTGTGGGCATGGTGGCGATCGTCGCGGCGTCGGACGCCGAACGCGCGCTCGGTGTGCTCGCCGAACGCGAGGTCCCGGCGTGGCACCTGGGCACGGTGAAGAACGGCACCGGCCGGGCCGTGCTCCACGGCGACTACCGGCGAGCGTGAGAAAAACGGACGCGAACATAGCCGGTGCGAACCACCAGAGTGGTTCGCACCGGCTATATCCACCTGTCCGCGACGGCTTCCGGTGGGAAGCCGTGGCCGCTACAGGTCAGCGGTTGTTTCCGAGCGACCTGAAAGTCTCGGCGACACGTGACTACTTGTCGGAGTCCGAGTACTTGTCGGCAAGATCCGCGTAACGGTCGACCAGGTCATCCTGAGGCTCCGTGTAGGAATCGTCCGGACCCGACGGCCCGGAGGGAGACCCCTCGTCCTCAGCGACACCCAGCTCCGACCGCAGCCGATCAAGGTCGGTCCCACCGGAGCTGTACTTGAGCTTCCGGGCGACCTTCTGCTGCTTGGCCTTGGCTCGGCCGCGCCCCATTGGCTCGACCCCCTCAACGATTGGGTTCCGACGAACCCCAGATCACTTACTAACCCGCACTACCAGGCTGACGGCCGTCAAACGCGACCGACGGGTGGCGTCAGCTTACGTACACGAACAACCGTACCTGGTCGGACCGCGCCGTGCCTACGCCACCCGGGTGTGACGGATGTGGCGTACGCACGGAAGCCGTTCCTGCCAGGCGTTTCTCACAGTGAGTGCCAGAGGCAACGATCTGTGCCACGATGCGATCGTGCTGCCCTACACCGCCTATCTCCGTGTCTACCAGCCGATCACGGCCTTCTCACCCCGTGACCGTCGGTACTGGGAGGGGTACGCCTCGTCCAAGGACCGACCCAAACGGATCAACGCCCTGGCCGCCGAGCAGGCCGAGAGCCTGGGCCGGACCATCACCACGCCCCCCGTCGTCGCCCCGACGGAGGAGAGTCGCGACGCCTACCTGCGTCGGGTGGACGAGCGGTTGTACGTCTGCCCCTGGCAGACCCGGCTGCGCTGTTGGCGCTCCTTCGCCGAGTTCACGGCGGACACACCCACGACCCTGGTGGACGCGTACGTACCCGATCGGGAGGCCTCCCGGGCGGAGACGGGCTACCGACAGTGGCGCGACTCGGGCGCGGAGACCAGGCCGGGCATACTCACGAGCACCTGGACGATCCCGGTCCCGTGGTTCATCCCCTTCGAACACCAGGAACGCTGCCTGGTGCTGTCGGCGGACACGACCCGGACGCTGCTGTACCTGACCCGCACGTCCCAGGCCCGGCGTCGACTGGAGCACACCGTGGCGGTGCTGCGCGAGAGGATCGGGGAGCACGCGATCTCGGGGTCGACCGAGCGGCTGATGGACTGGCTGGAGTCGGTGGCCCACCCCGACTCCCTGGTCGAGCTGGACTACGGGGGGCTGCCCCACCTGCTCAGCGACGATCACCTGAGCACGGACCACTCGGTCGCCGAGATCACCGACGCGATCGAGGCGTTGGGCAAGGGCGACGGTGGACGGGTCGTGGAGCTGCGCGAACGCATCACTCGGCGCTGGAGGTCCGTGCGCGCCCTGGAGCACGCCAACTGACGGTCATGATCACCCCAGGCTTTCGTGGACAACGATCATGGTGATGTCGTCATCCCGAACCGGGAAGATCGGAACGCCACGCCGGATCCCAACCTGGTACACCAGGTTTCTCGCCCCCTCCGGGGGCTCTTTCCGCACGTGACGACGGTGCCGACATCGACTCCGCGTGAACCCGACATCAAGCGTAGTGAAACTGGGCATAACGGCCGATAGGGATCGGCGTAGACTGTAGTGAGTCGGTCACCGAACGCACTCTGCGTAACCGAGAAAGCCCTGCCACGCAGTGGATCCGCGTGGCCCGACCACGTGGCCGCAACGGATGGGCGTCACGAGCGCCAC
>NZ_QOCZ01000126.1 GCF_018207095.1 Nocardiopsis sp. MG754419
GCCCCACGCCGTCCCCCGATCCCACCCGCGCGGACGCCCCGGCCCACGGAGCCCCCGGCGCGGCGCCTTCGGCCTGCTCACCACGGTCTGCGCTCTGGCACTGACCGCCTGCACCGGTCCCGCCGCCCCCGCGGAGGGAACGGGAGGCGACGCCGGCGTCCCCGAACTGTCCGAGAACCGACTCCAGATCCTGGAGGGGACCGAGGCCCCCGCACTCCCCGTCACCGTCTCCTCCGTGGTGCACGACCCCTACCGCACCTCCTCCGACCCCCTGGAGTACGAGGACGTCGAGGTCACCGACGTCAGCGCGATCCTGCCGCTCACCGGCGGCCTGGCCGAGATCGTCTTCACACTGGGCCTGGGCGACAACGTGGTCGGCCGCGACGTGGCCGCCACCTTCGACGAGGCCGCCGACCTGCCCGTCATCGGCGAGGGCCACGAGGTCTCCGCGGAGAGCGCCCTCGCGCTCCGGCCCACCGTGATCCTCGCCGACACACAGACCGGCCCCTCCGAGGCGATCGAACAGCTCCAGGCCACCGGCGTCCCGGTCGTCATCGTCGAGGAGGCCTGGTCCATCGACGACATGTACCCGCGCTTCGCGCGTGTGGCCGAGGCACTCGGCGTCCCCGACGCCGGCACCGCCCTCGCCGACCGCACCGGCGAACAGATGGCCGACATCCGGGAGTCCTCCCTGGAGACCTCCGGCGACCCCCTCGTGGCCTTCCTCTACCTCCGCGGCACCGCCGGCGTCTACCTCCTCGGCGGACCCGGTTCCGGCGCCGACGCCCTCCTCGCCGAGATCGGTGCCCGCGACGCCGGCGTCGAGATGGGCCTGAGCACCCCCTTCACCCCCATCACGACCGAGGCGCTCATCGAGGCGCAGCCCGACGTCCTGCTGGTCATGACCAAGGGCCTGGAGTCGGTGGGCGGGGTCGAGGGCCTCGCGGAGATCCCCGGCGTGGCCCAGACCCCCGCCGGGCGCTCCCAGGCCGTGATCGACTTCGAGGACGGGGTGCTGCTCAACTTCGGGCCCCGTACCCCACAGGTCATCTCCGCCCTGGCGGAGGAGCTCGTCGCCGTCGCCGCCGACACCGAGGCCGACGCGGGGGACGACGAGTGACCGCCCTGTCCACGCGCTCCACCGACCCCGACGGCGCCCCCACCGATCGGACCGCGCCCTCGCCCGGGGTCGTCGGCCGCCGTCTGCGCGCGATCCTGCTGTTGGGCGGTCTGTCCACCGGACTCGTCGCCGTCTCCGTCATCGCCGCCGGTGCGGGCGCCTACCCGATCCCCGCCGCGCAGGTCGCCGCCTCGATCCTCGACTCCGTGGGGGTGCGGCTCGGTCCCCTTCCGGACGGGATCGCCGAGACCGTCCTGTGGGATGTGCGCCTGCCCCGTGTGGTCCTGGCCGTCATGGTCGGCGCGGCCCTGGGCACCGCCGGTGCCATGATGCAGGGCATCTTCGGCAACCCCCTCGCCGAACCCGGTGTCATCGGGGTCTCCTCCGGGGCGGCCGTGGGAGCGATCGTCGTCATCTTCACCGGGCTGACCGTGTTCGGCCACTGGACGATCATCGCGTCGTCGTTCGTCTTCGGTCTGCTCACCACGTTGTTCGTCTACGTGTTCGCGCGCTCCGGCGGCCGCACCGAGGTCGTCACCCTGCTGCTCACCGGTATCGCCGTCAACGCCATCGCGGGCGCGGCCATCGGACTGATGACCAACTTCTCGCAGGACGCCGAGATCCAGACCATCACCTTCTGGCAACTCGGCAGCGTGTCCACCGCCACCTGGTCCAAGGTCGCCGCGATCGCGCCCTGCCTCCTCCTCGGGTTGGCGGTCATCCCGTTCTACGCCCGCAGACTCGACCTGCTCGCCCTCGGTGAGGGCCCCGCCCGCCACCTGGGCGTGGACGTCGAACGCATGCGTCTGGTGCTCATCGCCGCCATGGCGCTGCTCACGTCCGCCGCGGTCGCCTTCGCCGGCATCGTCGCGTTCGTCGGCCTGGTCGTGCCGCACATCATCCGAATGATCACCGGCCCCGGCCACCGGGTGCTCTTGCCGGCCTCCGCGCTGGGCGGCGGCCTGCTCCTGCTCGCCGCCGACCTGCTCGCCCGGACCGTCGCCGCCCCCGCCGAGATCCCCCTCGGCGTGGTCACGGCGGCCCTGGGCGGACCGTTCTTCTTCTACCTGCTGCACCGCACCCGCGCCAAGCAAGGAGGCTGGTCATGACCACGGGCTCCCTGTTGCGCCGCCGTCTCGCGTCCGCCGTCACCCCGCTCACCCGCGCACCCGCTCCGCCCGCGCCCCTCGCCCCCGGTACACCCGTCGTGCGGGCCGAGGGCGTCACCGTCCGCCGCGGCGGACGCGCCCTCCTGGACGGGGTGGACCTGACCGTCCGTTCCGGGGAACTCCTGGCCTTGGTGGGCCCCAACGGGGCGGGCAAGTCCACCCTGTTGCGCGCCCTGTCCGGCGACGTCTCGGGGGCTCCCGCCAAGGGCGAGAGGGACGAGGGCGACGTGCTCCTCTTCGACCGTGCCCTGGGGGAGTGGACACCGCCCGAACTCGCGCTGCGCCGGGCCGTCCTGCCGCAGGAGGCCGTGGTCAGCTTCCCCTTCTCCGTGCACGAACTCGTGACGATGGGTCGCGCGCCCTGGGCGGGGCTCACCCCGCCGGACCTGGACGCCACGCGCGTGCGCGAGGCGATGGAGCAGGTCGGGGTCGACCATCTCGCCGACCGGCGGTTCCCCACCCTCTCCGGTGGGGAACGGGCCCGCGTGATGCTCGCCCGGGTGCTGGCCCAGGACACCACCCTGCTCCTCCTGGACGAACCCACCGCCGCCCTCGACATCCGCCATCAGGAACTCGTCCTGACCATCGCGCGTACACTGGCGTCCCGCGGTGGGGCGGTTATCGTGGTCCTGCACGATTTGGGGCTTGCGGCCGCGTACGCCCATCGTGTGGCGGTACTCTCCGGAGGACAGGTCGCCGCGCAAGGCACCCCCACCGACGTGTTCACCGCGTCGTTGCTCAGCGCCGTGTACCGACACGAGGTCGAAGTACTGCCGCATCCGCGTACTGGGGTCCCGCTCGTCATCCCCCTACGGTCACCCGGGTGCACACGAAAGCGTCCACAGGAGTAGGTCGTATTGGTGTCCACAACTGAACGGCAGCCGAGCGATGAGCCCCACCCCGAGGACGAGGAGTACCGCCCCCGCTCCTCTCGGGGGGGAAGAAGGCGCGCCCGCAAACCGAAGACCACCCCCGGGGACGTCGTCCGCGGGTTCGTCCGGTTCTTCGGTGAGATCCTCCTGACGGCGGGTCTGCTCATGCTCTTCTACGCCGGCTACGAGGTCTACGGCTCCCAGTGGGAGACCGACCGAGAACAGCAGGGTCTGGCGGACGGGCTCGACGAGGCCTGGGCCGTCACCGAGGAACGGGGCCCCGACTCCGAACCGCTGCCCGGCAGTGCCGACAGCCGTCTGTACGTCCCCAGCCTCGACCTGGACTGGGTGGTGGTCAACGGCACCGAGCCCGACGACATCCGCTACAGCCCCGGTCGCTACACCCAGTTCGACAGCGCCCCCGGCGAAATGGGCAACTACGGTGTGGCCGCGCACCGCACCCCCGGCCTGTTCTGGGACCTCGACCTGCTGTCGGACGGTGACGTCATGGTCCTGGAGGACGGGGAGAACTTCTACACGTACGAGGTCTTCCGCGAGGAGACCGTGCTCCCCGAGGACTTCTGGGTGGTCACCCCCGACCCCTTCGAGGAGGCCTCCGAGGAGGAGCCGGGGCGTGCCCTGCTCACCCTCACCACCTGTGCCCCCAAGCTCAACAACACGCACCGGCTCATCGTCTGGGCCGAACTGACCGAGACCACGCCCAAGTCCGACGGCATGCCGGACTCCATCGCGCACATGGCGCCGCAAGCCTAGGGAGGCGCACTGATGTACGGCCTGATCTGGCGGATACTGCCGGGCCCGTGGGCGTCGAAGTTCATCATGGCTGTGGGTCTGCTGGCGGGCGGCGCCGCCCTGCTGTGGTTCTTCGCGTTCCCGGCGATCTCACCCCACATGCCGTTCAACGACGGCGCCGTCGACACCTCGAGCTTCGGTGGCGAGGACCCCGCCGACGCGCCCGGGGAGGACGGCGACCCCTCCGGTGGGGAATCCGGGGGAGAATCCGGTGCCGAGGAGATCACGGAAGGCGGCGAGGACGCCTAGGGGACGGGGAGACGGCGGTTTCGACGCGTTCGACGAACATCCGGGCGGCGCGGTGCACGGGCACCGTGCCGCCCGTCGTGAGGTGGTGGGAAGGTGGGCCGTTGTGCGCGGCACCACTGTCAGGGCTCCGCCTTCGGGGTCGGGCAACCATTAATCTCGAGCAGGTGGACAACGGGGGACGAGACGAATGACGGTGACGCAGACCTCGATCGAGGATCGCCTGAGCGGCCTGCGGGCCTGGCAGCGCGAGGCCTACGAGGAGTACTTCCGCAGGCAGCCACGCGACTTCCTCGCCGTGGCCACCCCCGGCGCGGGCAAGACCACCTTCGCCCTCACCCTCGCCAGTGAGCTCCTGCAACGGCACATCGTGCGCGCCGTCACCATCGTCTGCCCCACGGAGCACCTCAAGAAGCAGTGGGCGGAGGCCGCGGCCCGGTTCGGGATCGCCATCGACCCCGACTTCAAGAACGGACAGGGCGCGCTCGGTCGCCAGTACGTCGGTGTGGCCGTCACCTACGCGCAGGTCGCCGCCCATCCGATGCTCCACCGCAACCGCACCGAGGCGCGCAAGACCCTGGTGATCTTCGACGAGGTGCACCACGCGGGCGACGCCCTGTCCTGGGGCGACGCGGCGCGTGAGGCCTTCGACCCGGCCACGCGGCGACTGTCGTTGACCGGCACCCCCTTTCGCTCCGACATCAACCCCATCCCGTTCGTGGACTACGTCCAGGACGGGGCCGGTGTGCGGCGTTGTTCGTGGGACTACAGCTATGGCTACGCGCCGGCCCTGGAGGACGGCGTGGTGCGCCCGGTCATCTTCATGGCCTACTCCGGTGAGATGCGCTGGCGCACCAAGGCCGGCGACGAACTCGCCGCGCGTCTGGGCGAACCCCTCACCCAGGACGCGCTCTCCCAGGCATGGCGGGCCGCGCTCGATCCCAAGGGCGACTGGATCAAGAAGGTCCTCCAGGCCGCCGACCGACGCCTGACCGAGGTGCGCAAGACCCACCCGGACGCGGGCGCCCTGGTGATCGCCAGCGACCACGAGAACGCCCGCGCCTACGCGCGGATCCTGCGCCAGATCACCGGACGAGGCGCCACCGTGGTCCTGTCCGACGACCCCACCGCCTCCAAGAAGATCTCCCGGTTCTCCGCCGGCGACGACCGTTGGATGGTCGCGGTGCGCATGGTGTCCGAGGGGGTGGACGTGCCCCGGTTGATGGTGGGCGTGTACGCCACCTCCACCAGCACCCCGCTGTTCTTCGCCCAGGCCATCGGCCGGTTCGTGCGGGTCCGCAAGCGCGGTGAGGTCGCGTCGGTGTTCCTGCCGTCGGTGCCCACGCTGCTGGAGTACGCGGGCGAGATGGAGCGCGAACGCGACCACGTCCTGGACAAGACGCCCGGTGACGACGAATACCCGGAGGAGGACCTGCTCCGGGAGGCCAACAAGAAGAAGGACTCGCCGGACGCGGGCGAGGAGCTCCCCTTCGAGACGATGGAGTCCGCGGCCGAGTTCGACCGCGCCCTGTACGACGGTCTGGAGTACGGGGGCGGCGCCGCGGGGTCCAGCGAGGAGGAGGACTTCCTCGGGCTGCCCGGGCTGCTCGACCCCGACCAGGTCTCCCAGTTGCTGCGCAAGCGCAAGGCCGACCTCAAGGCCGGCGAGCTGAAGGCCAAGGGGAGAAAGCAGGAGCCCGAGGACAAGGGGCCCACCCACGAGGTCGTGGCCGATCTGCGTCGGGAGCTGAGCGGTCTGGTGGGCGCCTGGCACCACCGCACCGGTAAACCGCACGGGGCCATCCACAACGAGTTGAGGCGTGCCTGTGGCGGCCCGCCCGTCGCGCAGGCCACCCCGGACCAGATCCAGGAGCGGATCGGCAAACTGCGGGCCTGGGCCGTCGGTCAGAAATAGTCACCGACCGGTCGAATCGGGCAAAAACTTTGCAAGGCCGTGCAAGGCTGGCAAACGTTGGGCGATCATCTGGCTACATTCCGTCAGATGATCGCACGACGTTCTCGCGGCGGCACCGCCGCCCTCTGGCCCGCCCTGACCCTGTGCGGACTCGCCCTGACCGGACTGGTGGCGACCACGGCCGCCGGCCCCGTCCAGGACCGTCCGGCGCCCACCGAAGCGTCGGTGGCGTCGGCCGCGACCGACCCGCACTGTCCACCGGGGACCGTGCCGGTCCCGTCCGCCGAACGCCGAGTGGCCGGCCCCGACACGGGCACGACGACGCACGAAGGCACGGAGGTCACCCCGGAACAGGCCGCCGAGTACGAGGGTGAACTGCGCCGGGCCATGGTGCGACTCCGCGGGCAGGAGGAGGGCGCCGCGCCGCCGTACACCGTGCCCGTGGTCGTGCACGTCATCTCCGCGAGCGACGGCAGCGGCCAGGTCTCCGACGAGCGCGTCGACGACCAGGTGGACGTGCTCAACCGCGCCTATCGGGGTGACTACGCACAGGGGTCGGAGGGCACCGACACCGGTTTCCGGTTCGAGCTCTCCGAGGTCACCCGGACCGAGAACGACACCTGGTTCCGCCGGTTCGGGGAGCAGCGCGACACCATCCGCGCCCGCCTGCACCAGGGTGGACCCGAGACCCTGAACATCTACACCGCGGACCTGGGCAGCGGCCTGTTGGGGTTCTCGACGTTCCCGCAGGACCAGGCCGACGCCCCGGAGCAGGACGGGGTCGCGATCGCCCACGACACCCTGCCCGGAGGCGACCGGGACCGCTTCAACGAGGGCCACACCGGCACCCACGAGGTCGGACACTGGCTGGGGCTGTTCCACACCTTCCAGAACGGGTGCCAGAGTCCGGGCGACTACGTGGACGACACCCCCTACGAGCGTGAGGCCGCCTCCGGCTGTCCGGTCGGTCGGGACTCCTGCCCCGAGCGTGAGGGCAAGGACCCGGTCACCAACTTCATGAACTACAGCGACGACGCCTGCATGACCCACTTCACCCCGGGGCAGGCCGAGCGGATGGTCGCGCACTGGGCGGCCTTCCGTGGCGGGGACGCCCTCGCCTGACCGACGGTGGCGCCCCCGTCCGACGGGGGCGCCACCGGGGATCCACCGCCCGTCGACCGAGCCTCGCGCAACGCCCGTCGACCGATCGCCGCGCAACGCCCCTCGACCGAGCCCCGCGCCCCCGCACGCCGCCGGCTTCGACGGGATCCGCGCGTACGTCACACCCTTCTCCGAGGAGCCCGCTCCCGCACACCTGGCCGAGACGGCCCGGGCCGCGGTCCACGGACGCACCACCCACACCCGTGACGGACGCCCGCGTACCGAAAGGCACGATGGTCGTGCCGAGGTCCCCGCCGACCGACTCGTCGGACGGGAAACGGGTGGTGCGCGCCGCTAGGCTTGACGCATGGCAGCCAACACCTACCTGACCGGGATCAAGCCCACCGGCGACTTCCACCTGGGCAACTACATCGGTGCGATCAAACCCGCCCTGGCGGCGGCCGAGGTCTACGACACCTTCTACTTCATCGCGGACTACCACGCGCTCAACATCATCAAGGACGCGGACGAACTCCGCCAGAGCATCCGGTCGGGCGCTGCCACCTGGCTGGCCTGCGGACTCGACCCCGAGCGCACGGTCTTCTACCGGCAGTCCAGCATCCCCGAGACCTTCGAGCTCACCACCATCCTGAGCACCCTCACCCCCAAGGGGCTCATGAACCGCGCGCACGCCTACAAGGCGGCCCGCGACCGCAACACCGAGGCCGGCATCACCGACCTCGACGCCGGCGTCAACATGGGGCTGTACAACTACCCCGTCCTCATGGCCGCCGACATCCTCGTCATGGAGGGAGCGCGGGTCCCCGTGGGGCGCGACCAGTCCCAGCACATCGAGTACACCGCCGACATCGCGGGGTACTTCAACCACCGGTACGGCGACCGCTACAGCTTCCCGATCCCCAAGGGCGTCATCGACGAGAGCGACGCCAGCATCCTGCCCGGCACCGACGGCCGCAAGATGAGCAAGTCCTACGACAACCACATCCCGCTCTTCCTGCCGGAGAAGAAGCTCCGTAAGGCCATCAACCGGATCCCCACCGACTCCACCCCGGTCGAGGACCCCAAGAACCCGGACTCCTCGATCCCGTTCCAGTTGCTCACGCACTTCGCCGACGAGGACAAGGTCGCCGACGTCCGCAAGCGGCTGGAGGCCGGCGGCATGGGATGGGGCGACCTCAAGAAGGAACTGTTCGAGGCGGTCAACACCGAGCTCGGGCCCAAGCGCGCCCGCTACGAGGAGCTCATGGCCTCCGAGACGGAGCTCGACGACATCCTCGCCTCCGGCCTGGAACGCGCCCGTGAGCGCGCCCGTCGGGTCCTCGGGGACGTTCGCGCGGCCATCGGGATCGCCTAGGCCTTTCCCGGCCTCCACCGGCGCCGCGACCCGTGTTCGGACGTCCACGCCACGGCCGCGACGCCCGGCATCCGCGGTGGGTGGAGCTCGTCCCCGCGGTCACGCACCGGGCCCTCCCCGGGGTTTCCGGCTGCACGGTCCGCCGGCGCCGGAGACCCCCGTGGTTCCACGAGCGGGCACCGGCGGACCGGGCCACCGGAGGCGGCGCGGAGCACACGCCACCCGGAGTCCGGACGGCGAGAGAGGGCGGTGGTGACCGGGTCACCACCGCCCTCCGCCTCGGGCGCGCACGTGTGCGGGGTGTTCAGCCGACCAGGGGCCGGCCCTCCAACTCCACGCCCGCCGCGCTCAGTTCCTCCAGCGCCGATGTCACGGTGGGTTCGGCCACACCCGCGGTCAGGTCGAGCAGGACCCGGGTCCGGAAGCCCTCGACCCGCGAGTCCAGCGCGGTGGCGCGCACACAGTGGTCGGTGGCGATCCCCACCACGTCCACCTCGTCCACGTCGCGTCGGCGCAGCCACTCCGCCAGAGTCGTCTCCCCGTCCTCCGCGGTCCCCTCGAAACCGCTGTAGGCCGCCGTGTACCGGCCCTTGCTGAAGATCTCCTCGGCCAGTGAGACGTCGAAGTCGGCGTGGAACTCCGCGCCGGGTGTGCCGACCTCGCAGTGGCGCGGCCAGGTGTCCACGAAGTCCGGTTCATCGGAGAAGTGGGTCCCCGGGTCGATGTGGTGGTCCCGCGTGGCCACCACGTGGTCGTAGTCGTTGGCGCGGGCGTACGCGGTGACGGCGGCGGCGGTACGCGCCCCACCGTCGACACCGAGGCTCCCGCCCTCGCAGAAGTCGTTCTGTACGTCCACCACGATGAGTGCCCTGGTCATGTCCGGCACCTCTCTTCTTCAGGGGATCGGATCGATGGGTCGAGGGGGACGGTGGGCCGCGGCGCGGGGCGACGCCCCGTGCGGCCCACCTCTCAGAGGAAGACCGTCGGTAGTGCGACGTCCCCGCGGGACATCCGCAGCGCCTGCTCCGGCAGTTCGGCCACGGTCGCCCGGTGACGCTCACGGGCCTCGTGCACCGTCTCGCGCCCCACGATCTCCCCGTCGACGACCAGCGGTCGCAGCAGCGGTCGCCCGCCGACGACGTCACCCGGGTCGTGCGAGTGGACCTCCTCGGCCACCGCGACGCCCTTGTCGTCCAACCGGCGCATCGACCACTTACGGCCGCCCCGGCTCGGCTTGCCCACCGAACGCTTGGCGACCGGCTCCAGCAGGGCGTTCGCACCCAGGCCGCGCGCCCGGGCCACCAGCTTGTACACCAGGGACACCGTGGGCGCCCCCGAACCCGTCACCAGGGACGTACCCACTCCGTAACCGTCCACCGGTGCCACGGCCAAGGCCTGGATGGAGTGTTCGTCCAGGTCGCCGGTGACCACGATGCGGGTCCCGGCGGCGCCGAGACCGTCCAGTTGGTCGCGGACCCGCGCGGCGGTCGCCCCCAGGTCGCCGGAGTCGATCCGGACCGCGCCGAGCTCCGGTCCGGCCAACTCCACGGCGTGACGTACCGCACGTTCGACGTCGTAGGTGTCCACCAGCAGGGTGGTGCCCTTGCCCATGGACTCCAGCTGGGCCTTGAACGCGTGCCGTTCGCTGTCGTGCAGCAGGGTGAAGGCGTGCGCGGCGGTTCCGCCGGTCGGCACCCCGAACGTGCGTCCCGCCTCCAGGTTGGAGGAGGTCGCGAACCCGGCCACGTACGCCGCGCGTGCCGCGGCGACGGCGGAGCGTTCGTGCGTGCGGCGCGAACCCATCTCGATGAGGGGGCGGTCGCCGGCGGCCACCGTCATACGGCTCGCGGCCGAGGCGATCGCGCTGTCGTGGTTGTACACCGACAGAGCGAGGGTCTCCAGGATCACGGCCTCGGCGAACGTGCCCTCCACCACCAGAATGGGGGAGCCCGGGAAGTACGCGTCGCCCTCGCCGTACCCCCACACGTTCCCGGAGAAGCGGTACTCGGCCAGCCAGTTCAGTGTGGTCTCGTCCACGACCCCGTGGTCGGCCAGGAAATCCAGTTCCCTCGGCCCGAAACGGAAGCGCTCCAGGAGATCCAGGAAACGTCCGGTCCCCGCCACCACGCCGTAGCGCCGCCCTTCGGGCAGACGTCGGGCGAACATCTCGAACACCGACCGTCGTGCGGCGGCCCCGCTGTGCAGAGCACCCTGGAGCATCGTCAGTTCGTAGTGGTCGGTGAGCAGCGCGCTGCTGCTGTCCTCGCTCATAGAGGCGAGCCTAGTTGTTGCGGTTCCGGCGTTCGCGGTCGCCCCACCAGCGTCGGTGCGTCCACCGGCCGGAACGCGTACAACAATACCCACTTGGTTGGTAGGGATGTTCGGGCCGGTACGCTGGAGCCATGCTGAGGATTGACCGCTCGATCTACGACCGGATCGTCGCCCATGCCCGGCGCGATCACCCCGACGAGGCGTGTGGCGTCGTCGCCGGCCCCGAGGGCTCCGACCGCCCTGAGCGGTTCATCGAGATGATCAACGCCGAACGGTCACCGACCTTCTACCGGTTCGACTCGCTCGAACAGCTCAAGGTCTGGCGCGGGATGGACGACCGCGACGAGGAACCCGTCGTGATCTACCACTCCCACACCGCGACCGAGGCCTACCCCTCGCGCACCGACATCTCCTACGCCTCCGAACCGGGGGCCCACTACGTCCTCGTCTCCACCCGTGAGGCCGACACCGTCGAGTTCCGCTCCTACCGGATCATCGACGGAGAGGTCACGGAGGAACCGGTGGAGATCACCGGGGGCGACGGCGACCGCTAGATTCCGTCGCCCGGGGGATCACCGCTCGGAATGTGGGCGGTGGCCCGCCTGTTGGACCTGAACGCACAACAACGACCGCTAACGGAGTCTTCTTCATGGCCATCGAGGTCCGCATCCCCACCATCCTGCGCAACCTGACCGACGACGCCAAGGTCGTCGAAGGCAACGGCTCCACCGTCGGCGAGCTCTTCAGTGACCTGGACGGTCGCTACCCCGGTATCGCCGAGCGCCTGGTGGACAACGGCAAGCTGCGCCGCTTCATCAACGTCTACCTCAACGACGAGGACGTCCGATTCGTCGGCGGACTCGACGCGAAGCTCACCGACGGCGACAACGTGACCGTCCTGCCCGCCGTGGCCGGCGGAAGCCGTTAGGGACAGCATGCGCTACGACTCCCTACTCGACTCCCTCGGCGGCACGCCGCTCGTCGGCCTGCCCCGGCTGTCGCCCTCACCGGACGTCCGGCTGTGGGCGAAGCTGGAGGATCGCAACCCCACCGGCTCGATCAAGGACCGCGCCGCGTTCTTCATGATCGAACAGGCCGAGAAGGACGGGTTGCTCTCTCCGGGGTGCACGATCCTGGAGCCGACGTCGGGGAACACCGGCATCTCGCTGGCCATGGTCGCCAAACTGCGCGGCTACCACATGGTCTGCGTGATGCCGGAGAACACCTCCGCCGAGCGCAGGCAGCTGCTCGCCATGTGGGGTGCCGAGGTCCACTTCTCCGACGCCGCGGGCGGCTCCAACGAGGCCGTCCGTGTCGCCAAGAAGATGGCCGCGGACCACCCCGACTGGGTGATGCTCTACCAGTACGGCAACGCGGCCAACGCCCGTGCCCACTACGAGACCACCGGGCCCGAGTTGTTGGCCGACCTGCCCGAGATCACCCACTTCGTGGCGGGCCTCGGTACGACCGGCACCCTCATGGGCGTCGGGCGGTACCTGCGCGAGCACAAGCCCGACGTCCGGATCGTCGCCGCCGAACCCCGGTACGGCGAGCTGGTCTACGGGCTGCGCAACCTCGACGAGGGGTTCGTCCCGGAGCTCTACGACGAGTCCGTGCTCACCACCCGTTTCTCCGTGCCCTCCGACGCCGCTCTCAAGCGGACCCGGGAACTCCTGGACAAGGAGGGCATCTTCGCGGGGATCTCCACGGGCGGCGCCCTGCACGCCGCGCTGGGGATGGCCCGCAAGGCCGAACAAGAGGGACGTGAGGCGGACATCGCGTTCGTCATCGCGGACGCCGGCTGGAAGTACCTGTCCACCGGCGCCTACGAGGGGACCCTCGAGGAGGCGGAGGAGCGCCTGGACGGCCAACTCTGGGCCTGATCCGAGCTGGGAAGTGGAGGCCGATCACTCCGGTGGTCGGCCTCCCGCCATGTCCGGGGTCGGGGCCGTCCGTTAGGGTGCGGGATCACCCGACCGGAGGGGCGGATGTCGGGATTGTCCGCTCCTGCCCCCAACCCCGTCACTGCAAATCGGGCATATCTGATCAATCTGTGTGAAAAATTCACACGTGACGGAGGTCGCCTGAGATGCGGGACACATTTTGTACCACCCGGGCGGTCATTGGGGTACACCCGTAACAACGGGACATCCGCAGAACCAGCCGCCACCCGCACTCCCCGCGCACAGCCACCCAGGGGCCACGGAAGCAGAGCGGCCGACCGAGAAGGCGACGACGACGTGCGACTCACGATTATCGGGTCCTCCGGGAGCTTCCCCGGGCCGGACAGCCCGGCCTCCTGTTACCTGGTCGAGGCCGGTGGTTTCCGGCTGCTCTTGGACCTCGGCAACGGTGCCCTCGGCGCGCTCCAGCGCTACGCGGACCTCTACTCCGTCGACGCGGTCTACTTGAGCCACCTGCACACCGACCACTGCGCCGACATGTGCGCCTACTGGGTCGCCCGCATGTACGCGCCCGACGGCGCCAAACCGCGCATCCCCGTCTACGGCCCCGCGGGGGTCGCCGACCGCCTCGCCCAGATCTACGGGCTGGAGGCCGACCCCGGCATGACCGAGGTCTTCGACTTCCACGAGCTCACGCCCGGCGAGTTCGGCATCGGTCCCCTCACCGCCCGCGTGGACCGGGTCAACCACCCGGTCGACGCCTTCGGCATCCGTCTCGAACACGAAGGCGCCACTCTCGCCTACTCCGGTGACACCGGCTCGTGCGAGTCTCTGATCGACCTGGCCCGCGGCGTCGACCTGTTCCTGTGCGAGGCCGCCTTCCACGACCACGTCGAGCACCCCAAGGACATGCACCTCACCGGCAGTGAGGCGGGTGACCACGCGAGTCGGGCCGGGGTCCGCAAGCTCCTGCTCACCCACCTGGTGCCCTGGAACGACGACGACGTCACCCTGGCCGAGGCCCGCTCCACCTTCGACGGGACCATCGAGCTCGCGCGGGGCGGACAGGTCCACCGGATCGGTCCCTGAGCCGCGCGGTGCGTCGTGCGGATATACGCTCGTACCCATGGCTCGACCTGACGGACGCGTTCCGACCCAACTCCGCCCTGTGACCATCACCCGCAACTGGCTCCGCCAGGCGGAAGGTTCCGCACTCATCGAGTTCGGCGACACCCGCGTGCTCTGCGCCGCCACCGTCGAGGACGGTGTGCCCCGCTGGCGCAGGGGGACCGGCGAGGGGTGGGTCACCGCCGAGTACGCCATGCTCCCGCGCGCCACGGACACCCGCGGCGCCCGCGAGTCGGTGCGCGGCAAGATCGGTGGACGCACCCATGAGATCTCTCGGCTGATCGGCCGCTCCCTGCGCGCCGTCGTCGACTTCAAGGCCATGGGCGAGCACACCATCACCCTCGACTGCGACGTGCTCCAGGCCGACGGCGGGACCCGAACCGCCGCGATCACCGGTGCCTACGTCGCCCTCGCCGACGCCATGAAGTACCTGCGCAAGCGGCGCAAGCTGAAGACCAACCCGCTCATCGGCTCGCTCTCGGCGGTGAGCGTCGGCGTCGTCCAGGGTCAGCCCCGACTGGACCTGAACTACCTGGAGGACTCCGTCGCCGACACCGACATGAACGTCGTCATCACCGGTGACGGCAAGTTCATCGAGGTGCAGGGCACCGCGGAGGGGCAGGGCGCGGCCTTCGACCGTGAACTCCTCGAAAAGTTGCTCGACCTCGCGACGAACGGCTGTGGAGAACTGGCCGTCATCCAGAAGAAGGCCCTGTCCGAATAGGGGACCCCTGTGGCAGGGGTGCCCGGAGAGTCCGAGGCGCCCGGAGAGCGGAACTCGCCCCGGACCGGGGGCGTGGGAGGAGAGCAGGGGAGTGACCGTGAAACTCGTGCTGGCCACGCACAACGCCAAGAAGGTGCCGGAGATGCGCGCCATCCTCGCGGACGCGGGAGTGGCGGCGGAGGTTCTGGCGTTGGACGCGTTCCCCGGTGCGCCGGAGGTCCCCGAGACCGAGGCGACCTTCGTGGGCAACGCCCGTCTCAAGGCCCGCGCGATCGCGGCGCACACCGGACTGCCCGCTGTGGCCGACGACTCCGGTCTGAGCGTCGACGAGCTGCGGGGGATGCCCGGAGTCCTCTCCGCCCGATGGGCCGGCCGCTTCGGCGCGGGGGACCAGGATCGGGCCAACCTGGACCTGGTCCTGGACCAGCTCGCCGACACCCCCCAGGAGCGTCGTGGCGCGCAGTTCGTGTGCGCCGCGGTCCTGGTGATGCCCGACGGGACCGAACGGGTCGCCGAGGGTGTGCTGCCCGGGCACCTCGTCGGTGAACGCCGTGGTGAGAACGGTTTCGGGTACGACCCCGTCTTCGTCCCCGAGGGGGAGTCGCGCACCACGGCGGAGCTGTCCCCCGAGGAGAAGAACGCGATCAGCCACCGCGGCATCGCCTTCCGTGCCCTGGCCATGGAACTGGCCGACCTGATCTGAGCGCGGTGGGGCGGGCGACGCCCGCCCCACCGGTGCTCGATGGGGCGCCGCCCGAGCGCGAACCCCACGTCGAGAAAAACCTCGACGACCCGTGTTTGCCTCCTGCCGGCCTGGGGGAGGACGACTATTGCTCGACCAACAAACCAACTGAGACTCCGATCCCGGTGTGCGGGGTCGCGAGCATCGGGGTGTCACACCGCGATCAGACGCGGGACCCCTGGACACAGCGGAGATCTCCCCTCCGGTCCGGGTGGGTTTGACGCCACCGGGACGGTTGTCTAGACTCACCGAGTCGCTGCGGGACGGCGAGCGATCCCTGGAGGATCCGCTCGGAACCGGGCCGCGATCTCAGACATCCTCTGCGCAGTGAACCCGGTCCGAGCGGTGCTCGGGGCATGTAAACTCGCAGAGTCGCTTCGAAGAAAGC
>NZ_QOCZ01000127.1 GCF_018207095.1 Nocardiopsis sp. MG754419
GGGGTGGGGGTGGGTTCAGACATGTCTGCCCTCGTCCTGGACCGGACAGCAGGCGCGTACCGCGCACGCGTTGCACCCGGTGTTGCGGGTGGCGGCGAACCGGGAACCGCCCATGCCGGTGGCGACCTCGTGCACGAGGGTCTGCGCCCATCCGGGGTCGGGGTCCTCGCCCAGGGGAGGCTGGACCTGTTCACGTGCCTTCTTACTGAGCGCCGCCTTGCCGACCTGGACGAGCGCGGCGCCGCCGGGCTCGGCCAGTCCGAGTTTGACGAACGCCCCCTTGAGCGCGGCCATCTGGTAGACGCCCAACTGGGGGTGGCGGGCCAGGTCCTCGGCCTTGGTACCGCCGGTCTTGATGTCGACGATCACCGCGCGTCCCTGGTCGTCGCGTTCGAGGCGGTCGACGCGGCCGGTGATCTCGATCCCGCCCACGTCCACCTTGAAGCCCTCCTCGGTGACGACGAGTTCGCGTGGGTTCACCGCGTCCCAGTCGATGAGTTTGCGGACCATCTCGTCGGCGCGTTCGCGCTGTTTGTCGGCCTGCCACGGGCCGCCGAAGTCCAGGTCGGACCAGATCTCGTCCATGCGTTCGCCGACCTCCGCGGCGCTGCTGCCCTGGGCGACCAGAACGGCGACCGCGTGCACGACCGTGCCGAGCGCGGAGGCCGAGTCGCCGGAGGAGGCCCCGGCGGCGCGTTCCAGGAGCCAGCGCAACTGACAGTTGGTGAAGCTCTCCACCTGGGAGGGCGACACCCGGATGGTGTCCTCGGGGTCGGACAGGGGGCGGTCGTCGCTGAAGGGGGTGAGGGCGTACCACTCGGCGGGGTCGGCCCCGCGCACCCCCTCCTCGGCGAGGCGGGCCAGGTGGGCGGCGGAGGCGTCGCGCAGCGGCCCGGGGGCCTCGGGGTCGGTGACCACCGAACGCAGGTCGGCGACGAGGGCGGGCAGGGACAGCCAGCGTCGCCCCGTGCTCACCTGCTCGGGGTCGCCCAGACCCATCTCGGTGAGGAAACGGGAGGGACGTTCCTCGGCGTCCTCGCCGCCCACGCACGTGACGTAGAGGGTGCGGCGGGCACGGGTGAGCGCCACGTAGAACAGCCGTCGCTCCTCGTCCAGGAGTTTGGAGGCCAGCGCCGCGCCGAAGGAGTCCGCGGAGTGGCTCTGGGCGTCCACCAACTCCTCCACGCCGAGCAGCGAGCCGCGCAGACGCAGGTCGGGCCACTCCCCCTCCTGCACCCCCGCGACCACGACCAGACCCCATTCCAGCCCCTTGGAACGGTGCGCGGTGAGGATGCGCACCGCCTCGCCCTCGGGGGCGCGTTCGGCGAGGCTGTCGCCGGGGATCTCCTGGGCGGCCAGGTCCTCCAGAAAGCCGTCGGGGGTGCCCGGAGGCAGCCGGTCACAGTAGCGGGCGGCGCTCTCGAACAGGGCGACCACGGCGTCCAGGTCACGGTCGGCGGCGGCGCCCCGGCGCCCTCCGGCCAGGCTGACCCGTTGCAGCCGGTCGGCCAGACCGCTGTCGCGCCACAGCTCCCACAGCACCTGTTCGGCGTCGGCGCCCTTGGCGGCGAGATCGCTCACGGTGCGCAGGGCCCGGGCGACCCGGGTGGCGGGGGCGGCGACCTCCGGGTCGACCAGTGTGAGTTCGCGCGGGTCGCGCAGGGCGTCCACCAGCAGCCGGGAGGAGGGGCGGTACTCGACGGCCGTGTCGTCCGACGACCCGTCGTCCCGCGCCTCCCGGACCCGGTCCAGGTCCAGGCGGCGCAGGGCGCGCACCAGACGGCGCAGCCGCACGGTGTCGGCCTCGCCGAAGGGGCTCATCAGGAGTTCGCGGGCCGCGTCGTCGTCCAGCCCCTCCGGACGCATCCCGTGGCGGATCAGACCGAGCAGGGGGCGCACGAGGGGTTCGGCCGCGACCGGTAGGTCGTCGGAGCCGACCACGACCGGGACCGACGCCGCGGTGAGGGCGCGGCGCAGGACCGGCAACTGCCGGCTGGAGGAACGCACCAGGACCGCCATGTCCGACCACGGGACCCCGTCGACCAGGTGGGCGCGGCGCAGGGTGTCGGCGATGACCGCCGCCTCCTGGGTGGCGCTGTCGGCCATCAGAAGGTGCACCTCGCCGTCGGGGACGCCCTCGGCCGGGGTGAGGTCGCGGTGGGCGTTGACCTGTCCGCGCGCGGAGGCCACGGCGGGCAGCCTGCGGGTGAGACCGCGCGAGGCGGCCAACAGGGTCGCGCCGCTGCGCCGACAGGTGCGCAGCGCCACCACCGGGGCGTCCTCACGTTGGAGTGTGGGGAAGCGGCTCGGGAACTCCAGGATGTTGTGCACCTCTGCGCCGCGGAACGCGTAGATGGACTGGTCCGGGTCGCCGACCGCGATGAGGTCGCGACCGTCCCCCGCCAGGGCGCGCAGCAGCTCCTCCTGGGCCGGGTCGGTGTCCTGGTACTCGTCGACGAACACCACCTCGCGGGCGGCGCGCTCGCGGTCCTGCACCTCGGGGTCGCCGAGCATGTTGGCGGCGACCCGGACCAGCTCGGCGTAGTCCAGCGTGGGCACGGGGGCGATGTCGAAGCGGCCGTTCATCCTGGACAGGAACCCGGCGGCCGCGGTCCAGTCGTCGCGGTCGCGTTCGGCGGCCATCCCCGCCAGGTCCGCGGGGCCGATGCCCCGTTCCTGGGCCCGCATGAGCAGGTCGCGCAGTTCCTCCGCGAACCCGCGCGTCTCCAGGGCGGGGCGCAGCCGTTCCGGCCACTCCTGCCCACCGTCCGACAGTTCCCAGCGGAGGAGCTCACGGACCTCCATGAGCTGTTCGGGCCCGGACAGGAGCCGGGGCGGCAGGTCGCCCATGCGTTGGAACTCGCGGCGGATCAGCGCGTAGGCGTAGCTGTGGAAGGTGAGCGCCAGGGGCTCGCGCGTGGTGCGGCGCAGCCGACCGGTGATGCGCTCACGCAGTTCCTGGGCGGCCTTCCGACTGAAGGTGAGCACCAGGATCCGCGAGGGGTCGACACCACGGTTGTCGATGCGGTCGACGACGGCCTCGACGATGGTGGTGGTCTTGCCGGTCCCCGGACCCGCGAGCACGAGCAGGGGTCCCCCGGGGTGATCGACCACCCGCTGCTGGTTCTCGTCCAGCACCGGCGGCGGCGACGCCCGATGGGCGCGCCGCACGAGACGGTACGGGGATGTGTTCACCTCCCCAGTTCACCAGAGGGAGACGACCATCCCGGACGGACCCGCGCCCGGCGGGCGTTTCCTCAGTCCCTGGTCGACCCGTTCCAGCGCGCCTTCGTCATGTCCACACGGTCGCCGCCGGGCCGCATGGGGGTGCCCTCCGCCGCGTAGTGTGACAGGGCCCGCACTTCGTGGCCGGAGGCCGGCCGCCCGTCCGCGCGCACCACCCGCCACCACGGCACCGCACCGCCCCAGTGGGACATCGTCGAACCGACCTGACGGGGTCCGCCCCGGCCGACGTACTCGGCGATGTCGCCGTAGCTCATCACCCGGCCCGCGGGGATGCGCTCCACGACCGACAGGACCTCCTCGGTGTACTCGTCGGGTTCGCCGTCTGCGGGCAACGCTTCCGTCATGGACGTGAGCCTAGCCACTCGCTGTGACAGAAGGGGCGTCCCGTCGCGGACGCGCAGGCTCCACGCCGTGGGGGCACGGGTGGCGCCGGCTCCTCACTCCGGGGACGGTTCCGAGAACGCGCGGCTCCCCTGGCCTCCGGCGGTTCCGCGGACGCGCCGGACCCGGCCCAGAGGTGTGCGTTGGGGCGCCGGCGGGCCCTGCTCTGTGAAAGCCCGGGGAGGTGCCGGAGGTGGGATCGCGAGGAACGATCCCTCCCACCGAAGGTGCCGAAGGTTCCCGCCGTGCCGTCAGGCGCCCGAACACCGGCCGAAGCCGAGCGCGGGCCCTGAGAAGAACGACGAAGCCGCCCCCACGACGGGAGCGGCTCCGAGGCGGCCTCTTCAGGGGGTGCGCGTGCTCACACCCGAGTTGTTCTGGGCTCCCCACGCCAGTTCCGGGTGGTTCCGGCGGACACCGCGCGCCATGGTCAGGCCCACCGCGCCCAGGACGGCGATGGCCGCTCCCCCGATCCACGCGGTCATCGCGGCCCCCAGGATGTGGGTGAACCCGAGCAGCCACGGCAGGGCGAACAGCAGCACGCCCGCGGCGAGCACGCCGATCTCGCTCGTCACGGCGCCGGGGCGGGTGAGCGACAACGTCGCGCCGACGATGACCCCCAGCCCCAGAATGAAGAACATCCCTCCGGAGAATCCGTACATCCCGTGCCCGACCCAACTGAGACCCACGATCAGCCCCAGGCCGATCGCCGCCCGGTCGGCCCAACGTCCCTTCCCACGCATCACGCCACCTCCCCCAGGGGTTCGCGCCGGTGATCGGCGCGGCGACCCGTAGGGAGATCTCTACCCACTCGGGAGGTTTTCGTCCCATATGCGAGGTCTGTGCTGCCGGAAAGACGGACGGGCGGCGTGGGGAGAGTCCCCGCGCCGCCCGGAAGTGGACCGGTGCCGACCCCTAGTAGGTGGGCAGGCTCGGGTCGATCTGGTTGACCCAGGCCAGAACACCGCCGCCGACGTGCACGGCGTCGGAGAACCCGGCGGCCTTCACGGCGGCCAGGGCCTCGGCCGAACGCACACCCGACTTGCAGTGCAGCACGACGCGCTTGTCCTGGGGCAGCTTCTCAAAGGCCTTGCCGTTGAGGAACTCGCCCTTGGGGATGAGGGTCGCGCTCGGGATGTTGACGATCTCGTACTCGTTCTTCTCGCGCACGTCCACGAGGAAGATCTCGTCGGGCTTGTCGTCGAGGAGCTGCTTGAGCTCGGGCACGGTGATCGTCGAGTCCGCGGCGGCCTCGGTGGCCTCCTCGGACACGGCGCCGCAGAACGCCTCGTAGTCGATGAGCTCGGTGACCGGCTCGGTGTCCGGGTCCTTGCGGACCTTGACCTCACGCCAGGTCATCTCCAGCGCGTCGAAGATGAGCAGACGGCCCACCAGCGGGTCGCCGATGCCGGTGATGAGCTTGATCGCCTCGTTGACCATCACCGAACCGATGGACGCGCAGAGCACGCCCAGGACGCCGCCCTCGGCGCAGGAGGGGACCATGCCGGGCGGCGGGGGCTCGGGGTAGAGGTCGCGGTACTGCGGCCCGTACTCGTTCCAGAAGACACTGACCTGACCGTCGAACCGGTAGATCGAACCCCACACGTAGGGCTTGTTCAGGATGACGGCGGCGTCGTTGACCAGGTACCGGGTGGCGAAGTTGTCGGTGCCGTCCAGGATCAGGTCGTAGCCCGCGAGGATGTCCAACGCGTTGTCCGACTCCAGGCGCTCCTGGTGCAGGACGACCTCGACGTGGGGGTTCGCCTCCTTGATGCTGTCCCGGGCGGACTCGGCCTTGGGACGGCCGACGTCGCTCTGCCCGTGGATGATCTGACGCTGGAGGTTGGACTCGTCGACGACGTCGAAGTCGATGATGCCGAGCGTTCCCACACCCGCGGCGGCCAGGTACAGCAGGGCCGGGGAGCCCAGACCGCCGGCGCCGACCACGAGCACCTTGGCGTTCTTCAGGCGCTTCTGGCCGTCCATCCCCACGTCCGGGATGATCAGGTGACGCGAGTAACGGCGCACCTCGTCCACGGTCAGCTCGGCAGCCGGTTCGACCAGCGGCGGCAGCGACACGGTGACTCCTCATGTCTGTTCGGATTGCCTCGCACCCACACCCGCACCGAGGGATCCACGGCGGGAGGGGCGGTGCGCGAAGCGTCTTGCACTCATACCCAACCTAACGGGTGGGGTTTTCCATTCCCACCCCGGGGAGGCGTGGCGCTCATCGCCCCACGGGGTACCTCGACCACCCTCAACCAACGGGACCCGTCGGTTCATTCCACACGGTTCTCCCATGGTGGCGATGGTGACGGGTAGTGTCGCCAGTACCGTCGACGACGTCGAGGAGGACCCTGTGGCATCTTCCGATGAGCGAGGCACCGAACTGCCGTCCGACACCGATCCCGGCACGGGCGTGCCCGAGGCCGACGCGGCCGAGCAACGCGTTCCCGCCGGCCCGGACGAGGGGGGCGGGCGGTTCGAGGACACGTCCCGCGACTCCTTCGAGGAGGCGAACGAGGCGGACGTGATCGAGCAGTCGATCGACGCCGGGGAGGACGAGGAGGAGCGTCGCTGAGAGGCGCCGCGCGTGCGTCCCGACGCCACGCGCCCCGCGAGCGGACACCCGTTTTCGGGCCGCGACCCGCCCCCGACATCGGCTTACGTCCCCGCGCCCGGCGACGGGCGTTGGCCCAGCGCCGCCCACACCGAAGCTACGCGTGAGTAAGATGAGGAGAAAGCCGCGGGCCGCGACACGGAGCCGAAGCCGCGTCCGTAGGCACCAGCCACGCAGATGTCCAGTGAATGGCGTGCATCTGCCATGCCGAGTTCGGAGGGTGTGGGTGTGACAGCTCCTTCAGACGCCCGCGCACGGGGCACCCGCTTGCCCCGGGTCAGGCGCCGCCGACAACTCCTGGCCGCAGCGCAGGAGGTCTTCGTCGCCCGGGGGTACCACGCGGCGGCGATGGACGAGATCGCGGACCGTGCGGGGGTCAGCAAACCCGTTCTGTACCAGCACTTCCCGGGGAAATTGGAGCTCTACCTGGCTCTCTTGGAGGAACACTCCGAGGCGCTGGTGGAGAAGCAGCGTGAGGCCCTCGAGAGCACCGACGACAACCGTCAGCGTGTCACCGCGAGCTTCCGCGCCTACTTCGACTTCGTCGCGGGCGACGGTGAGGCCTTCCGGTTGGTCTTCGAGTCCGACCTGCGCAACCTCCCCGCGGTCCGCGAGAAGAGCGAGCACACGTTCCAGCGCTGCGCCGAACTCATCGGGGACGTGATCCGACAGGACACGAGCATCTCCGACGAGGAGTCGCACCTGTTGAGCATCGCCCTGGTCGGCATGGCCGAGACCAGCGCCCGCTACTGGCTCAACAACCACGGCTCCGTGCCCCAGGACGCCGCCGAACAGCTGGTGGCACGACTGGCGTGGCGCGGGATCAGCGGATGGGACCTGACGCGCTCGGCCGAGGACGACGCCGCGCAGGACTGACCCCCGGTGGCCTTCTTCGGCCACCGAACGCGGCCCCCGGGTGCGACCACGCGCCCGGGGGCCGTTCGCGTCCGGGACCGTTCCCGTGCCATGCGGCCCCGGGGACCTCTCCCCCGACACCGCCCGCGCGAGGGCACGCGCCATATCACTCGGAAGCCGTTCTCCGCACGCGTCGATAATACAGAAAGCAATGGTTGATGAAATTGTCGACCAAGCCTCGGTAATCCCCCTCGCGAATCGTCTTCAAAAGGTTCGATCTTGCTTCTCCGGGTATCGCGGAATTGAGAAGTACCGCGCTTCTCTTCGCCGCATCCGCTCGAATCCGGCCACCGGTACGACGGGCGGCGCAAGCGATTCGGGGGTGAAGACGTATGGACATGGGTCAGGGTCTTATGGGCGCCTGGCAGGCGGTGGTGGGTTTCGTGCCGCTGCTTCTGGGATTCCTGGTGATCCTCGTTCTGGGATGGATCATCGCCTGGTTCGTGGGCAGGGGGGTCGCCAAGGGCCTCCACAGCGTCGGGCTGGACCGTGCCCTGCACCGCGGGGGTGTGGGTCAGTACTTCGAGCGCAGCCGCTGGACCGGTAGTGAGTTGTGCGGGAAGATCGTGTACTACGTCGGCCTGCTGTTCGTGCTGACGCTCGCCTTCAACGTCTTCGGCGCCAACCCGGTCAGCACGCTCCTGAACGACGTGATCGCGTGGATTCCGCACGGCATCGTCGCACTCGTCATCGTCGTGGTGACCGGCATGATCGCCAAGGCCGTCCGGGACGTCGTCAGCGGTGCGCTGGGCGGACTGTCCTACGGACGGGTGCTGGCCAACATCGCCGCCGTGGCCATCCTGGCCCTCGGTGTGATCGCCGCGCTGAACCAGATGGGCGTGGCCGTCGCCGTCACCCTGCCGGTGCTGGTCGCGGTGCTGGCGACCGTCGGCGGCATCCTCGTCGTCGGGGTCGGCGGTGGCCTCATCCAGCCGATGCAGGCACGATGGTCGCGCTGGCTGGACGTCGCCGAGCGCGAGTCCGGGAAGCTGTCCGAGGAGACCAGCTACCAGGCCGGACGGGACGCGGCGATGAGCCGCCCCGGCGCCACGACCACGGAGGGCAGGTCCGAGACGCGGGAGGAGGCGTCCAGTCTGCCCGGACAGCGGGGCGAGCGCGGCGAGTCCACCCCGTAGCCGCGTCACCGCTCACGGCCGGTCGAGGCCGTCCGTGAGGGAGGATCCGGGCAGGACGTGAAGGAGGGCGGGGCCGGTGGCCTCGCCCTCGTCGTGTGTCCGGGTCGCGGACCCCGGAGCCTGGTCCCGTCGTGGCGACGTGCCGAGTCACATGAACTCGGAGTCGCGCAACTCCAGACGGGAGAGGTGTTCGATACGCCGAAAGGCGAGCACGACCGTGGCGATCAGCGGGAGGAAGGCCAACCAGAAGACGACGCTTCCGGGCCCCGTGAACACCATCGACGCGAGTGCCACGACGAAGATGAGTGCGAAAAGCGCGAAGTCGACGCGATCCTGCTGGATCAGGACGCCGACGGGTGGGCGCGCCGCCCCATGCCGACCGCTCCTCATTCGCATTCCTTTCTCGCGGCCAAAGACCGCTCCGCCAGTTACGGTGCCCCGGATCCGTGCCGGACCCATAACACCACCGATCCCACGATGCATTCCGCAGGGCTCTGGTTCCGGTGGACGGGCCGGGCCGCGATCGACCCCTGGGGGGCCACCGTCACGTTTCAGCCTACGCCCGGTCATGGCTTTTCGCCGGGGAACCGGCAAGGGCGTCTTCCGCGAGTGGCTCGCGTCGAAGATCACACCCGCCTGCGGTCAGGACCAACCTAGCGGACGAAACCGCGCTCCTTGGCCAGGCGGCAGATGGCGAGAATGCGGAGCGTCTCCCAGTCATAGCCGGCGTCCGCGGAATCCCAGCCGCGTTCGAGGCAGCCGTCGAGGAAGCCGTGGAGGTAGGTGCCCAGCGTCGCGGGGGTCAGTTCGGCGCCACCGGAGACGATGCCTTCGCACACCTGTGCGGCATGCTGATCCAGCTCAGCGCACATCCAGGGCTCGATCGGGCCCTCAAGGGGGCCGAGGCGGTGGAAGTCACGGGTGAGTCCGGCCAGCGGGTGGCGTACGGAGGTCCCACGGGGCATGGAAGTACCTACTCGCGTGGTCAGGAGACGGGAAACCTCCTCGACTATATGTGCCCCCGACCAATGGATCGTAATGAATGTGTTGGAAATTACCCGCACTTGACCAAGTGCTTCCAGGTACCATCAACTCTGCGTAAAAACCCGGTAAAACGCGGAAACCGGCATGTCTCGGCGTGGATACCGGTGCGCGACGGGGGTGCCGGGCGGACGGAAAGGCACTACGGAAGGGCCGTGCGCGTCCGTCGGGTGTGACGCGTTCCGCTCAGTCGGCCAGACCCATCGCCGCCAGGCGGCGGGCGTGTCCCTCGGTCAACGAGGCGAACATCCGGCTCACGGCGGCCAGGTCTCCCAGACCGGAACCGTCGGCGCCCTCACCGGCCTCACGGGTCACCAGAGCGGCCAGCGTGGGCCGCTCCACGGCGACCGCCTGCGCCTGGCTCAGCGCCTCGCCCACGAGCCTGCGCGCCCACAAGGACAGGCGACCGGCGAGCTTGGGGTCCTCCTCCAGGGCACCGCGCACCTGCTCAGCGATGAACTCGGCCCGACCGGTCTCCGCCAGGACGTCCTCGACGAGCGCACGGGTGTCGGCGTCCGCCAGTTCGGCGACCTTGCGATAGAAGTCACCGGCGATACCGTCACCGACGTAGGTCTTGACCAGGCTCTCCAGCCAGCTCTGCGGCTCGGTGCGCTCGTGCCAGGCGTCCAGCGGCGCCAGGAACGGGGCCATGGCGTCCTCGGGGTCGACGCCGAGCTCCTCCAGGCGGTCCCGGAGCAGGCTGTAGTGCCGCTGTTCGGCGGCGGCCAGTCCGGCGAGCTCCCCCTTGGTGCGCAGCGACGGGGCCAGGCCCGCGTCGTCGGCCAGACGGAAGAAGGAACCGAGCTCGGCGTAGGCGAGAAGTCCGAGGAGATCGATCACGCCGGGGTCTGCGGAAGGGCCTTGGGTCATGCCCGTCAGGGTATCGCCCGGCACCCGGAGCCCCCAATCGGGGACTAAACGCCGACCGAACGCGGTTGCACCCGCTGGGAGCGGGGTACGGTCACGGCCGTCCAGGGCCTGGGTGAACTGCTATGTCCACCAGGCGAACCAACGGCTAGACTCTGCGTGATGACCAGCGTGCGCGATCACCGCGCCGCCTGCCGCGCCCCTGAACACGCGGGCCCTCCCGCGGGTACCTCCCGGCGCCGCGGAGGCCGGCTTCCGGGACGCGTGCGCCGGACACACGCGACGAGTCCTCACGACCAGTGCGGCGTGAGGGAGCGATGGCCACGCGCCCAGCGACGCACCGCACACGACCAACCAGCGGATGGAACCGAGAATCCGCGGCCAGGGCACCCCCCGGGCCGCGCGGGTCCAGTCGGCAGCGCCACCGCGGCTCCCTCACAGAAGCGGGAACCGGGTGAGCCGCGCCCTTCGCGGCGGCCGGAGGCCGTCCGCGCCCGCACCCCGCCGCGGCCACGAACAACGCTGCGGCCCGCCTAGATGGAGGCTTGAGCCCTGAGCAGCACAGACGAGACGACCAAACCCCGCACCACCTTCCGCGATCTCGGTGTGAGCACCGAGATCGCCGACGCCCTCGAGGCCGAGGGCATCATCGAGCCCTTTCCGATCCAGGAACTGGCCCTGCCCATCGCGCTGAACGGCAGCGACATCATCGGGCAGGCCCGCACCGGTACCGGCAAGACCCTCGCCTTCGGCCTTCCCCTCCTGCAGAAGTCCCAGGAGAACCCGGGTACGACCAAGCGGCCGCGCGCCCTGGTGGTCGTCCCCACCCGCGAACTGGCCATCCAGGTCGCGGCGGACCTCACCACCGCCGGCAAGCGCAGCGGTGGTCGCATCCTCACCGTCTACGGCGGGCGCTCCTACGAACCCCAGATCAACGGCCTCAAGGAGGGCGTCGACGTCGTCGTCGGCACCCCTGGCCGCCTGCTGGACCTGGAGAACCAGAAGCACCTGCGTCTGGACGGCGTCGCCGCCGTGGTCCTGGACGAGGCCGACAAGATGCTCGACCTGGGATTCCTCCCCGACATCGAGCGCATCCTCACCAAGATCCCGGACGAGCGCCAGACCATGCTCTTCTCGGCCACCATGCCGAGTGAGATCGTCACCCTCTCGCGCAACTATCTGACCCGGCCCACGCACGTGCGCGCCGGCGACGACAACGAGATCGACGGCTCCACCATCACCAAGCTGATCGCGCAGCACGCGTTCCGCACGCACCAGATGGACAAGCCGGAGATGCTCGCCCGCCTGCTCCAGGCGGAGAACCACGGGCAGAGCATGGTGTTCTGCCAGACCAAGCGCGCCTGCGACCGGGTCGCGAGCGACCTCAAGACCCGTGGGTTCGCGGCCGCCGCGGTCCACGGCGACCTCGGTCAGAGCCAGCGCGAGCGCGCCCTGCGGGCGTTCCGCAACGGCAAGATCAACATCCTGGTCGCCACGGACGTGGCCGCGCGCGGTCTGGACGTCGACGACGTGACCCACGTGGTCAACTACGAGACTCCCGACGACGAGAAGACGTACACGCACCGCATCGGCCGGACCGGTCGGGCGGGACGGACGGGCACCGCCGTCACGTTCGTCGACTGGCAGGAGATGCCGCGCTGGAAGCTCATCAACGGCGCGCTCGACCTGGACTTCCACGAGCCGGAGGAGACCTACTCCACCTCGCCGCACTTCTTCGAGGCTCTCGGTATCCCCAAGGGGACCAAGGGCAGGCTGGCCGCCGACAAGCGCGGTGAGCACGCCGGTCTGGAGGCCGAGGAGGTCGAGGACATCGGCGACACCGGGCAGCCGCGCGGCGGTGACCGCGGTGATCGCGGTGGACGCCGAGGGCGCGGCCGAGGCCGTGGCGAAGGCGGCCGCGGTGAAGGCGGCCGCGGTGAGGCCTCGCGTGGCGAGGGCGACCGCGGTGACCAGCCCGGACGCCGTGGCGGACGGAACCGCAACCGCAAGAGGACCCGGAACGGGGAGTCGGTCTCCGGCGCCGGTGCCCATGCCGGTGCCGAGCGCAAGGCCACCGCTCCGGCGGCCACCGAACGTCCCGCAGGCGCCTCCGAGCGCTCCGGCGAGGGTGACGGCGCGCGCCGGATCCGTCGTCGCCGCCGCACCCGCGGCGGGGTGAACCGGGACCCCGAGAACACCTGATGGACGTCGGGTTCTCCCGTGACGGCACGACGATCGTCTAGGGTGACCCGACGTGAGTACACCTGAGTTCCTCGATCTGCCGCCGGGTGTGCGGCGCACGGACCTGCGACTGTCGTACGGTCCGGTGGCCGCACTCCGGGCTCTGCCCACGTCCGGCGGCACAGAACTGTCCCCTGCCGTCCTGGTGCACGGATTCACCGGCAGCAAGGAGGACTTCATCGCCCTCCTGCAGAGCCTGGCCCAGGTCGGGCGGGAGGTGGTCGCGATCGACCTGCCAGGCACCTACCACTCGCCGGGCCCCGAGACCCTGGATCCACAGCCCGGGTCGCCGCTTCCGGACTACCGCCTCGCCTCTCTGGGGCGGGTGGTCGCCGAGGTCATGGACCAGGTCGGCGACGGCGGCCCCGTACACCTGGTGGGGCATTCCTTCGGCGGCCTGGTGAGTCGTGAGGCGGCCCTGGTCCAGGACAGCCCGCTGGGCTCCCTGACCCTGTTGTGCTCCGGCCCCGGCGCCCTGAGCGGCGCCGCCGCCGTCCGAGCCCGCAACCTCATCGCCGCCGTGTCGATGAACCCCACGAGCGACCGCCTGCGCGAGCTGTGGGAGGAACTGTTCGAGGCGGAGGCGCGCACCCGTTCACGCGATCCGCGGATCGTCGACTTCCTCCGTGACCGTCTGCTGTCGAGCAGCGCCGTCGGCCTCATGCGGATGGCCGAGGACCTCCTGGGCGCGCCCGACCGGGTCGCGGAACTGGCCGAGGTGGACGTTCCCAAGCTCGTCGTCTACGGCGAGAACGACGACGCGTGGCCCACCTCCGAGCAGGACACGATGGCCGAGCGTCTCGGCGCACGGCGCCTGGTGGTCCCGGGCGCGGGACACTCCCCCAACGTCGAGGCGCCGGAGACCACGTCGAGCGCCCTGACCTCCTTCTGGAACGAGATCGAGTCGGTCGGACGGCGCTGAACCCGGCGCGGGACACCCGGGGACCGCTCCTCGTCGACGCGGACCGGAGACGCGCACGGGCGTCTCCGGAGCCTCCCCCGCGATGCTCCCCACCCCTGAGAACACGACGTGCCGCCACCCGTTCGGGCGGCGGCACGTGTGGTCTCGACGGTCGGGATCAGACCCAGGAGTCGAAGTTCTTGTTCTCGGCCTCCACGGTGGTGGAGGGGCCGCGGTCCGGGAGGATGCGGGTGTCCGGCGGCAGCGTCAGCAGGCCCTCCCCGATGGAGGCGAGCTGCGTGGTGTAGTCGAGGTGGGTGTCGCCGACCTGGCCGGGGGCGCCCTTGTGCAGGGTGTCGCCGGCGAACACGGTGCCGAGCTGGCTCACGTAGTAGCCGACCGTGCCGGTCGAGGTCCCGGGCAGGGACAGGACGTCGACGTGCAGGTCACCGACGTCGAGGGCGCCGCCACCCTCCACCTCGATCTCCGGGCGGTGCTCCGCGCCGTGGAAGCGGCGCCAGGCACGCATCTCACGGGGGTGCAGGGCGATGTCCGCCTCGGTCTCCTCGGCGATGGCCAGGGCCGCCGCGATGTGCGGGCTGTAGCCGTTGGTGCAGGCCACGAGATAGATCTCCCGGTCACCGACGACGTTCATGATCGCCTCGGCGTCATGGGCGGGGTCGATGACGATGACCCCGTCCTTGTCGGCCTCGACGATCCAGGTGTTGCTGATGATGTCGAACTTCTCGTCGCCGAACTCGAAGACCCCGGCCGTGCGAACACGGGTGATGCCGTCGGAGTCGGGTCCGGTGACACCGACCACCTCGGCCTCGTCCTCCGCGTCGTCGGACTTCTCGGCCTTCTCGGACGCGTCGTCGGCCTTCTCGGACGCGTCGGCGTCCTCGGCGGACCCCTCCGACGCGCCGGCGTCGACCCGGTCGGTCTCGGTGTCCGCCTTCTCGGTGTCCGCACCGTCGACGTCGACCTTCGCAGCGTCCGCCTTCTCGGCCCCGGTGTCCTCGGTGGCGTCGACCTCGGACTCCTCGGCCTTCTCCGCCGTCACGGAGTCGGTCGCGCCGGCGTCGGCGCTCTCGGGGCTCTCGGCCCCGGTCGCCTCGGCGGTGCCCTTCTCGGACTCGACCGCGTCCTCGGTCTCCTCCGCGGTGTCCTCCACGACCTCCGCAGCGGAATCGGTGGCCTCCTGGCCTTCCTGCTTCTTCGACTTCCGCTTCCAGAACACGGTGTCAGACCCTTCGTCCAAATATGTGCTGTTTCAACGCTGTGACCATTGTCGCGCTCTCACGCAGTGGTCCGTACCGTACCGAACCCGGCGCGTGCCGGGACGTGCCCGCCGGGACCGGCGCTCAACCCCGTAGGAGCGGTACGCCGGTGGCGGGCGCGATGAGCTCCTCGAAGGCCTCCGGGGCCGTGGTCCGGGCGCCGAGCCGGTGACCGGTCAACGCACCGTGGTCGTCACTGGATCCGGTGACCACCACCCCCAGGTCGGCGGCGACCCCACGCCAGAACTTCGTCTGCGGGCGGTTGTGCGAAGGGTGGTCCGCCTCGATGCCGCCCAGTCCCGCCTCGACCATGCGCTCGGCCAACGCGACCGGGACCGCTCCGTTGGTGGCGCCCTCCGCACGGGCCGGATGCGCCAGGGAGCACACCCCGCCCGCCGCACGGACCAGGCGCACCGCGCGGACCGGGTCGATCGCGTACCGGGAGGCGTAGGCGGGGCCACCGGACCCGATCCAGCGGTCGAAGGCGTCCTGCACGTTCTTGGCGGCGCCGGCCTCCACCACCGCGCGGGCCAGGTGCGGGCGGCCGATGGTGTTGGCGTCGGCGTGTTCGGCGTGCCCGGCGCCGGCGATCTCCAGTACCCGCTCCCAGGTCACGTCGACGCCGTGTTCTTGGAGTTTGCCGACCATCTCCTCGGCCCGACCGGCCCGGTCGGACCGGACCCGGCGCAGTTCCTCGGCCAGTGCCGGGGAATCGGGGTCGAACAGGTAGGAGACCAGGTGGACGCTGGACCCCTCGTGGGCGCAGGACAGTTCCATGCCGGGGACCAGGGTGAACCCGGGTGGCAGGTGCTGCGAAGCCTCCTTGATGCCGCCGACCGTGTCGTGGTCGGTCAGGGCGAGCACGTCCAGGCCGGCGGTGACCGCGTGCGCGATGACCTCGGCGGGGGCGTCGGTGCCGTCGGAGACCGAGCTGTGGGAATGCAGGTCGATACGTGTCACCGGGCGATTGTACGTAAGTCGGGACCGCTCCCGTGCCCGGACCTCCCGGTCAGTCCGAGGGGTCCCGCGGCGCGAGCGCGCGGGCGAGGAAGGGGCTCGGTGCGCCGAATGGAGGTTCGAGCGAGACCCCGCCGTCGCGCAGGTCCCTCAGGTCCCTCAGGGAGTTGATCTCACCTCGTGGCCGTCGAACCTGACCTTGGCCGCCGGGGGTCCCCCGTCGAGGTCCTCGCCCGGGTCGGGCCCGTCCAGGCCGGCCAGGCGGGCGCCCAGCCCGATACCGGCGTCCTCGGCGACGATGACCACTTCACCGACCCCGCCGAGCGGGTTCGGTCCGGACAGGGCCACGGCGGTGGCGACCGCGCCGCTGCGCTCGTCGCCGACGTCGGCGAACCCGGTCACCACCCAGCCCCCCGGCAACGGCCACGGGATCCACACGGGCACCTGGGCCTGCGGGAGGAGGGCGTCGAGCGCGGCGGTGCTCGGGGCCCGCACCTCCTGGAGCGGCGCCACCGGACCATGGGCGTCGCACTGCCAGGCGCTGGTCCACAACCCCGGAGGTCGGACAGCGCGCCCACAGCGTGGACACGAGGGCTCGGGTTTCATGTCCTGGTCATCTACCCGAGCGCGCGGGCGAGGAAGGGGCTCGGTGCGCCGAATGGAGGTTCGAGCGAGACCCCGCCGTCGCGCAGGTCCCTCAGGTCCCTCAGGGAGTTGATCTGGCCGAAGCGCGGCGGAGGCGCGGAGAGACCGACCTAGCGCTGTCCGCGCTTCTTGTTGGCGGTGATCCGGCCGCGCTCCTTCTGGTCCAGGATGACCTTGCGGATGCGGACGTGCTCGGGGGTCACCTCGACGCACTCGTCCTCGCGGCAGAACTCCAGCGCCTGCTCCAGGGAGAGCTTGCGCGGCGGCACCAGACGGACGAGCTCGTCGCCGGTGGCCGAACGCATGTTGGTGAGCTTCTTCTCCTTGGTGATGTTGACGTCCATGTCGTCGGCGCGCGAATTCTCGCCGACGATCATGCCCTCGTACACCTCGGTGCCGGGCTCGACGAACAGGACGCCGCGCTCCTGGAGGTTGAACATCGCGAAGGCGACGGCCGCACCGGCGCGGTCGGCCACCAGGGAACCGTTGGGGCGGGTACGCAGGTCACCGAACCACGGCTCGAACTTCTCGAACACGTGGTGGGCGATACCGGTGCCGCGGGTCTCGGTGAGGAACTCGGTCCGGAACCCGATGAGCCCGCGGGAGGGCACCAGCCAGTCCATGCGCACCCAGCCGGTGCCGTGGTTGACCATGTTCTCCATGCGGCCCTTGCGGACGCTCAGCAGCTGGGTGATGGCGCCCATGTAGTCCTCGGGCGCGTCCACGGTCAGGCGCTCGACGGGCTCGTGCACCTTGCCCTCGACGATCCTGGTGACCACCTGGGGCTTGCCGACGGTGAGCTCGTAGCCCTCACGACGCATCTGCTCGACCAGGATGGCCAGCGCCAGCTCGCCACGGCCCTGGACCTCCCAGGCGTCGGGACGCTCGGTGGGCAGCACGCGCAGGGAGACGTTACCGACGAGCTCCTTCTCCAGGCGGTCCTTGACCAGACGGGCCGTGACCTTGGCGCCCTTGACCTTGCCGACCAGCGGCGAGGTGTTGGTGCCGATGGTCATGGAGATGGCGGGCTCGTCCACCTGGATCAGCGGCAGCGCGACCGGGTTCTCCACGTCGGCGAGGGTCTCGCCGATCATGATGTCCTCGATACCGGCGATGGCCGCGATGTCACCGGGGCCGGCCTTCTCCGCGGGCTTGCGCTCCAGACCATCGGTCATGAGCAGCTCGGTGATCTTCACCTGCTGGATGCTGCCGTCGGTGCGGATCCACGCGACCTGCTGCCCCTTGCGGAGCTCGCCCTGCTGGATACGGACCAGCGCCAGACGGCCCAGGAAGGGGGAGGCGTCGAGGTTGGTGACGTGGGCCTGGAGCGGCGCGTCCGGGACGAACTCGGGGGCCGGGATGGTGTCCAGGATGGTGCTGAACAGCGGCACCAGGTTGTCGTTGTCGGGCACGGAGCCGTTGGCCGGGCGGTCCAGGGTGGCCTTGCCGTCACGTGCGCAGGTGTAGACGATCGGGAACTCGATCTGCGATTCGTCGGCGTCCAGGTCCATGAACAGCTCGTAGGTGTCGTCCACGACCTCGGCGATCCGGCTGTCGGGCCGGTCCACCTTGTTGATCACGAGGATGACGGGGAGCTTGGCCTGGAGGGCCTTGCGCAGCACGAAACGGGTCTGCGGGAGGGGGCCCTCACTGGCGTCGACCAACAGGACCACACCGTCGACCATGGACAGGCCGCGCTCGACCTCACCGCCGAAGTCGGCGTGGCCGGGGGTGTCGATGATGTTGATGACCACGTCCTCGCCCTCGGGCGTGGTGTAGTGGACGGCCGTGTTCTTCGCGAGAATGGTGATGCCCTTCTCGCGCTCCAGGTCGTTGGAGTCCATCACACGGTCATCGACGTCCTGGTTCTCACGGAAGACACCGGACTGCCAGAGCATGGCGTCGACGAGGGTCGTCTTGCCGTGGTCGACGTGGGCCACAATGGCCACGTTGCGCAGGTCGGAACGGCGGGCGGAGCCCTCGACGGGCGTGGCGCTGGACATGCTTAAGTCTCGATCTCCTGTACTGGGTAGAGACCGCAGAGTGCCACGGCCCGTTGCCAGTTTATGCGGTCATAGTGGCCCGAGCGGGAAACGTACAGGTCACCCCGGTTATCTTCGTCACCCGAACGGCCCCGTCGACGGGGGTCGCACGCCCCCCGGGCAGGGGGTTCAGGCGGGTCGCGCGTCCGCCTCCAGGAGCCGGGCGAGGGGGTCCAGGAACGGCCGATCGGCGGGTAGCCAGTCGAGCTCGCGCAGCCTCGTCGGATCGACCCATCGCAGGGCCAGGTGTTCCAGGGGTCGGGGGTCGCCCTCGACGAGCTCGGCCCGCAACAGCCGCAGGACGGCAGGGCGGCCCAGGCGTTCGGAGAGGCCGGTGAGGGGGACGTCGGGGCCGATCCGGGCACCGGCCCGGACGGTGACACCGAGCTCCTCACGGCACTCGCGGACCAGGGCCAGGGCCGGGGTCTCCCCCGCTTCGGTCTTGCCGCCGGGGAACTCCCAGCGACCACGGGTGGCGGCCGGAGCGGCCCGCTGGGCGGCCAGCACACGGCCGTCCCGGATGAGGGCGGCGCCCACCACGATCAGTTCGTCTCGCACAGCGACACAGCCTATGGGCAGGGGCGCGGACGCGGTCCCGCGACGGTCGTCCGCGGGAGGCGTCCGCGTCCCCCGGAGACGGGAGGCGTCCGGGTCCCCGGCGATCCGGGTGACCTCTCCGGCCCTGTTCCCGCCGCCGGTCCGAGGGCCCCGGACAACGGTGGTCCTCGGTGGCCACCGGATCCCCGCACGAGATCCGGCGTCTCGGGACGCGCCCGTCCGTACATGGCCGGGCCACGGACCTCGCCTCATCTCGCCCCCGCCCCGGTCGGGGCCGATCCACTCCGCCGCACGGGCACGCTCAGGCGACGGGGTGGGTAGGGGTGGTACGGCGCAGTCTGTGGGCCAGGGAGGTGTGGCGACGCCCCGAGGAGGCGTTGCGGACCGCCTGGGCCAGGGCGCGGCGGGACCCCACCAGGACGACCAGCCTCTTGGCGCGGGTGATGGCGGTGTAGAGCAGGTTGCGCTGGAGCATCATCCACGCACCGGTCGTCACCGGAACGACGACGGCCGGGTACTCACTGCCCTGGGACCGGTGCACGGTGATGGCGTAGGCGTGGGCGAGCTCGTCGAGTTCGGCGAAGTCGTAGGTGATCTCCTCGTCCTCGTCGGTGCGCACCGTCACCTCCTGGGCGACGGCGTCCAGGCCGGAGACCACCCCGAGGGTGCCGTTGAAGACCCCGTTGCGCCCCTTCTCGTAGTTGTTACGAATCTGGGTGACCTTGTCGCCGACACGGAAGATCCGACCGCCGAACCGGCGCTCGGGGACACGGTCCCCCGCGGGGGTCAGCGCCTCCTGGAGGGCGGTGTTGAGCTGTGTGGCACCTGCCGGGCCGCCCTTCATCGGGGTGAGCACCTGAACGTCGCGGAGCGGGTCCAGACCGAAGCGCCGCGGGATGCGCCGGGCCACCACGTCGACGGTCATCTCCGCGGCGGACTCGGTCTCCTCGCAGGGGAAGAGGAAGAAGTCGTCCATGTCCCGCAGGTGCGGGGGTTCGCCCTGGTTGACGCGGTGCGCGTTGGTGACCACACCGGACTGCTGTGCCTGGCGGAACACGTGGGTCAGCCGCACGTCGGGGATGGGCGACCCCTCCTCCAGCAGGTCGCGCAGCACCTGTCCGGCACCGACCGACGGCAGCTGGTCGACGTCGCCGACGAACAACAGGTGCGCCCCGGGCGGGACCGCCTTGACCAGTTTGTTCGCCAGGATCAGATCGAGCATGGAGGCCTCGTCCACCACCAGCATGTCGCAGTCCAGCGGGTTGTCGCGGTCGTGCGCGGCCTCCCCTCCGGGACGGAGTTCCAACAGCCGGTGCACGGTGGCGGCCTCGTGTCCGGTGAGCTCGGTGAGGCGCTTGGCCGCGCGGCCCGTGGGGGCCGCCAGGATGACCTTGGCGTTCTTGGCCCTGGCCATGGTCACGATGGAGGAGACGGTGAAGGACTTGCCGCAGCCGGGACCGCCGGTGAGCACGCACACCTTCCGGGTGAGCGCCTCCCTGACCGCCGTGCGCTGGGCCTCGGCGAGCGAGGCACCGGTACGCCGGTCGAGCCAGTCCAACGCGACCGGCCAGTCCACGTCGCCGAAGGCGGGCATGCGTTCCTCGGGCCCCTCCAGCAACGCCCGCAGCCCGGCCGCCAGGCCCAGCTCGGCACGGTGGAAGGGCGGTAGGTAGACGGCCCGGACGGGTTCCCCCTCGGGGCCGGGCACGGTCTCCCGCTCCACCCCCTCGTCCTCGACCAGCCGGGCCACGCACTCGATGACCAGACCCGCCTCCACTTGGAGGATCTTCACCGCGGCGGAGATGAGCCGTTCCTCCGGCAGGTAGCAGTGCCCCTCGTTACCGGACTCGGAGAGCGTGAACCGGATCCCCGCCATGACGCGTTCGGGGCTGTCGTGCGGGATCCCGACGGCCTGGGCGATGGTGTCGGCGGTCTTGAAACCGATCCCCCACACGTCGGAGGCGAGCCGGTAGGGCTCCTTCTGCACCACCTCGATGGAGGCGTCGCCGTACTTCTTGAAGATGCGCACCGCCAGCGAGGTGCTGACGTCCACGCCCTGGAGGAAGAGCATGACCTCCTTGATGGCCTTCTGCTCCTCCCAGGCGTCGGCGATGAGCCTGGTCCGTTTGGGGCCGAGACCGGGCACCTCGATGAGCCGCTTCGGATCCTCCTCGATGACGTCCAGGGCGTCGGTACCGAAGTGGTCGACGATGCGCTCGGCCATCTTCGGGCCGATCCCCTTGATCAGTCCGGAGCCGAGGTAGCGACGGATGCCCTGCACGGTGGCAGGCAGGACGGTCGTGTAGTCGTCGACGTGGAACTGGCGGCCGTACCGGGGGTGCGAGCCCCAGCGCCCGTGCAGACGCAGCGCCTCGCCCGGCTGGACCCCGAGCAGGGAGCCGACCACCGTGAGCAGGTCGTCGCCGCCCCGACCCGTGTCGACCTTGGCGACCGTGTAGCCGTTCTCCTCGTTGGCGTAGGTGACGCGTTCCAGGACCCCCTGGACCACGGCCTGGCCGGGGGCGGGCCGGGGTGGGTGCGACACGGGGTACCGCCGTCCTTCCTCAGTGTTCGGTGTCGATGGTCGGGGAGTCCTCGCCCAGGACCGCGAGCACCCGGTCCCGGTCGGCGCGGCGCAGACCACGGGCGACCAGTCGGTAGGAGTGTTCGAGCATCTCCAGGAGTTCGTCGTCGGGGACGGTGCCGTCCAACCGCACCGAGTTCCAGTGCCGCTTGCTCATGTGCCATCCGGGGGTGACCGCGGGGAACTCGGCGCGCAGCTCCAGCGCGAGTTCCGGGTCGCACTTGAGGTTGACCATCGCCGACCCACCGTCGCCTCCGGGGCTGAGCAACGCGAACATCCTCTGCCCGGCGATCTTGTAGACCATGGGTCCCGGGCCGAAGGGTTCGCTCTCGTCCGTCTCGGGGAACCACAGGGCCGCGTCGATGAACTGCTCCGGTGTCATGTGCGCCCCCTGGTCCACGGCCCTCGCCCGTCGTCTCCGACCCTGCCAGAAGCCGACGACGGTCGGGAGGGCCGCCCGGGGATCCACGTCCGGCGGGTGTTCCGGCCCGGGGTCGAGGAGACCACGTCCGGCGCGACGCCGGCACCCGGCGGCCCCGGCCTGTGGAAGGCCGCACGGGCGTGGTGGGCGCGGCCGCGCGGCCGGTCTCCGCCCCGTCGTGCGGTGGCGGCGGCACACCCGCGCCGGACCGGAGACGTCCCCGCGCACCACCGACGCGTCGGCTCCGGAGCCCGCGCCCCTCGGGCGCCGGCGTGGGGCGAGGAGAGCTCGCTCACAGAGCGAACGGGGTTCTCGGGGATAGGATCCGGCAGAACCGTCCCCCACGTCCGGCTGGAGTGCCCATGAAGGCGCGCGGAGTACGCAGACTCGCCCCGCTGGACCCCGGGGACCCGGAGGCGATCGGCGGCCACCGGCTGCGCGGCCGGGTCGGCTCGGGCGGCATGGGCACGGTCTACGCCGCCGACTCCCCCGGGGCCGGCGGCTATCTGGCGGTCAAGGTCGTCCACCCCGACCGCGCCTGGGACCCGAGGTTCCGGGAGCGCTTCGCCCACGAGGCGCGGCTCCTGGCGAAGGTCAACAGTCCGTCGGTGGCCCGGTTCGTCCGCGCCGACGTGGGCGCGGACCTTCCATGGATGATCACCGAGTACGTGCCGGGGCCGACGTTGCGCCACCACGTGGAACGGTTCGGACGGCTGCGCGGTGGCATGCTGCTCGGGGTGGCGGTGGGGGTCGCGGAGGCGCTGCGGGCGATCCACGCGGCCGGGGTGGTCCACCGCGATCTCAAGCCGAGCAACGTGGTGCTGTCCGCGCAGGGACCCAAGCTGCTGGACTTCGGGATCGCGCACGCGGTGGAGGACCCCGATCCCACCAAGTGGCTGCGGCTGCGCCGGATGCGGCGCGCCTACAGGGACCTGCGGCTGCCCTCACCGCACACCCTGCCCGACGAACGCCTGGCGGACCGGCGCGACCGACTCGGCACCCCGGGGTGGATCAGCCCGGAGCAGTACCACCGTGAGCCCACGACCCAACGGTCCGACGTGTTCCTGTGGGGGGCGGCGGTCGCGTTCGCGTCGGTGGCGCACGATCCGTTCGGCACGGCGGCGGCCAAGGAGATGGCGCGACGGGTGATGTTCGAGGAACCCGACCTCCAACACCTGCCGCCGGGGCTGGAGCGGCTCGTGGTGGCGGCGATGAGCAAGTCGCCGGACGACCGACCGGACGCGGCCGAGCTGCTGCGCGCCTGCCTGGCCCTGGAGGGGCCGGAGGGGGGCGTGCGCGTTCCCGTGGAGGGCGTGGACGGCGACGGGACCGGGGCGCGGGCCGTGCGCGGTCTCCTGGAGCGTCAGTGGACCAAGGTGGCGGTGCGTCCGCCCCGCCCTCCCCGCGGTGCCTGAGTCCCGTCGATCACGGGCGGGTGCCCGTCCTGGGCGGGCGTGCGCGAAGGAGGCCCGGGGCGGCGTGGTTCAGAGCAGGCCGAAGTAGGCCCGGCCCTCCTTGGAGAACATGTTGGCCAGCATCCAGCCGGTGAAGCCCAGCGGCACCAGCATGAGGTACTCGCCGCCGAGCGCGCCCCACAGCAGGATGAGGCCGGCCGCCCCCAGGAACACCACGGTGCCCCAGTAGACGCCGACGGTGCGGCGGCTCAGCCGCGCGCCCAGGAGCAGCGACACTCCTCCGTACAGGCCGGTGACCAGCGCCATGACGGTCATCATGGAGCGCATCAGGTCGGCGTCGACGGACATCTGGATGCCCTCCTCCGCCAGGAGCGCGGACTGCTGGTCCAGGGCCTCGTTCATCGCGTCCACGGGTGCCGCCAGCCCCATGAGGAAGAGCAGGGACAGCAGCATCCCGGAGACACCACCGAAGAACATGAGCGTGCGGGTGGTGGTGACCTTGGCGGGCATGGGGGCGTCGGGCCGCAGGGCCTCGAAGTGGGCGTTGAAGTCCGGCATCCCGCGCTGCGAGGGGACCCCGCCCTGTCCCGGGTCGTTCGGGTCCTGGCCAGAGGAAAACACGGACGCCCTCCGAGGGAAGTATCGAGACCGAATGTCGCCCCCATCGTAGAGGTGCGGGACCTCGGCGGTCACGGGCCAGGGGGGCATCGGGCGGCCACCGTGACCGAAACGCGTCACCGAGGGCGACCGAAAGCCGCGCACCGTGACGTTGGGCGACCTGATCAGGCCGGGAACACGCCCGCACACAGGAGGTTCTGCAAATCGTAACCCCGCCGTCCGTGTCTCCACACTCTGTCCCCTCTATGGTGAACAAACTCCACCCCTACCGCCGCGCGACGGCGCCCCCGCCGATCCCCCGAAGGAGTCGTTCACGTCATGTCCAGACTCGTGCGCGCAACCGGCGCACTGATCCTGACCGGTGCGCTCGTGGTGCCCTCCGCACCCGCCGCCGCAGCCCCCGCCCCCATGGACACCACCGACGGTGCCGCCTTCACCCTCACCCTGCTGCACGGCAACGACCCCGAGTCGGCCCTGCTGCACGCACCCGCGGACGCGGAGTACGGCGGGGCCGCGCGTTTCACCGCACTGCTGCAGGAGCTGCGGGCGAGTGAGCGCGACGGCGAGGACGCCGCGGAGGGCGAGTCCGCGCACCGCGGCGTCGTGACGGTCAACTCCGGCGACATGTACCTGCCCGGGCCGGAGTTCGCCGCCTCCCAGGAGGAGGGCGCGCCGTTCTACGACGCGATCGCCGCCTCCCACGCGCAGTACGACGCGATCTCCATGGGCAACCACGAGTTCGACTTCGGGCCGGACCTGTACGCCGACTTCATCGGCGAGCTCCCCGCGTCCACCACCGTCGTCGCGGCGAACGTGGACGTGTCGGCCGAGCCCGGGCTGGCCGCGCACGAGGAGGCGGGCCGGATCGCCCCCAGCACCGTCGTCGACGTCGAGGACGAGCAGGTCGGCATCGTCGGCGCCCTCTTCCCGGCGCTGGCCACCATCACCAGCTCGCGCGACGTGGTGGTCGACGAGGTCGTCGCTCCGGTGCAGGCCGAGGTCGACCGGCTCACGGCCGAGGGCGTCGACAAGATCATCATGATCTCCCACCTGCAGAACATCACCTTCGAGGAGCGGGTCGCCCGCGAGCTGACCGACGTCGACGTCATCGTCGCCGGCGGCGGCCACGAGGTGATGGCCAACGAGGGCGACGCCCTGGTCCCCGACGACGAGATCACCGTCCACCCGGGTACCGGTGAGCCCCTCTCCTACCCCCTGGTGGCGGAGAACCCGGACGGCGACGAGGTGCTGATCGTGACCGCCGGCTCCAACTACAAGTACGTGGGCCGTCTCGTCCTCAACTTCGACGCCGACGGCAACGTGGACTCCGTCGGCGACCGTTCCGGTCCGGTGGTGGTCGACGGGTCCGTCGAGCCGGACCCCGAGGTCGAGGCCCAGGTGACCAAGCCCGTCGCCGACTACGTCGACGAGCTCGCCGAGACCGAGGTCGCCCAGAGCGAGGTCGCGCTGGAGGGACGCCAGTCCCCCGGTGTGCGCACCCAGGAGACCAACCTCGGCAACCTGATGGCCGACGCGCTGGTCGACACCGGCGCCCGCAACGCCGAGACGTACGGGGTCCCCGAACCGCAGATCGGCATCCAGAACGGCGGCGGCATCCGCAACGCCTCACTGATCCCGGCCGGGCCGCTCTCGGCCTTGGACACCTACTCCATCGCCCCGTTCGCCAACCAGGTGGCGGTGGTGCCGGACGTGCCACGCGCCCAGGTCAAGGAGCTGCTGGAGCACGGTGTGTCCGCGGCCCCGGCCGCCAACGGCGGTTTCATGCAGGTCGGCGGGGTGAACTTCGCCTACGACCCCGAGCGCACCGCACAGCAGGTGGACGAGGACGGCGCGGTGCTCACCCCGGGTGAGCGGGTGCGCAACGTGATCCTGCACGACGGCACGGTGGTCGTCGAGGACGGCGAGGTCGTGGACGGCGACGCCATCACCATCGCCACGAACGACTTCTCCGCGCGTGGCGGGGACATGTACCCGTTCCGCGGCGCCGACTTCACGGTGGTCGGCTCCACCTACCAGGGCGCCCTGGAACTGTTCGTGACCGACACCCTGGCGGGCGCCATCACCGCCGAGGACTACCCCGAGGGCGGTTCCGGCCGGATCGTGGTCGGTGACGAGGCCACCGCTCCTCCCGGGGGCGGCGACGGTGGGGACGGCGATGACGACGACAACGGCGCGCCGTCCCCCGACCCGTCCGACGGCCCGAGCGAGGACCCGAGCTCCGGCCCGAGCGACGGCCCCGGCACGGGCGGTGGCGCGGCCGACGGTGACAAGAAGGACGACCAGCGTTCCCTTCCGCTCACCGGTGGCGCCCTGACCGGGCTCATCATCGCCGCGTTGGTGGCGGTGGGCGCCGGTGGCGGTGCGCTCTACCTGAGCCGTAAGCGCGCTTCGACGCCCGACTCCGGTGAGATCGACGCCTGACCCACGTCCCACACCACGGTGAAGCCCGCCCGGAATCCGTTCCGGGCGGGCTTCACCGCGTCGAGGGCGCCCACGGGGGTGATGCGCGGGCCGAGCCTCAGCACTGTGGCAGACCCTCGATGGGACGCCAGGGCTCGGCGATCCGGAAGGCGGTGGCACTGACGTAGACGTCACGGTTGCCGGTCTGGTCGTCGGTCAGCGCCCACCAGGTCGAGTAGCCCCCCTCTCCGTCGGAGTGGGCCTGCCCCTCGACCTGGCAGAAGAAGCCGTGCCTGCCGGCCCAGAGCCGGCCGCCCGACGGGTAGCGCGTGTCCGCGGACCAGTAGCTGTGGGCGTCACGCCAGGTGGAGTAGTAGAGGCGAGGGGAGTGGGACTCCCGGTCCGTCCGCGCCTCCGATCGTCCGGGGGCGTCGACCCGCACGGCGGTTCCGGGGTCGGTCGGGACCTCCGCCCGGGTCTCCGGGGAGGGCGTGGTGGCCGCGACCGCCGGGCCGGCGCCCAGGGCCAGTGCTGTGGTCAGTGCCAACGTCATCACCGTGGACCGCCTGGACCCCGTGGTGGTTCGCCGTGCCATCGATCGCTCCTCGTGTCCCGGACCCGGATCGTTCCTCCGGGTCGGTCTGGGTGAGTCCGGTGAGGGACCGGACCCCGAAGGTCCGCCGACCACCACCAACACCCGATTGTCACCCAGAGTGTCCGATTGATGACGCATGGCACGAGTCGTGTCGTCGGAGTTCCCGGTCGCACGCGCCGCCCACCCGCGACCACCCCCACCT
>NZ_QOCZ01000128.1 GCF_018207095.1 Nocardiopsis sp. MG754419
CGTGTGCCCTGCCCCGAGGGGACGGGGCAGGGCACACGTGCGCGGGGGTCAGGCGCCGGCGTGGGAGTTCTGACGGATCTCCTCGTGACCGGGGCCCGGGGACGGGGTGTTCGCGCGCAGGAGGGGGCGCAGCAGGGGGACCTCGGCGAGCCGGTCGACGACGAAGGTCATCGGGCGGGCCGCGAGGAGCGAGACCAGCGTGGCGACGATGGCGCCGACGAGCAGGCCCACGGTGACGTCGTGCGGGTAGTGGGCGCCGACGAAGACCCGGGAGAAGGCCTCCAGGACGGCGAACACGACGGCCGCGACGGCGAAGCGACGCCAGGCGACGATCACCGCGGCGGCGGCCGCCCCGGCGATGGCGGCGTGGTTGCTGGGGAAGGACCAGTCGCCGATCGGGTCGCAGGTGGCGATCACGGTCAGGTCGGTCATGGCCTGGCAGGGCCGCAGCTGTTGGAAGAACGACTTGATCGTCACGCTGACGACGTAGGCGATGACGGTCGCCACCGGGGCGAAGAGGGCCAGGCCGACCCGGCGCGAGCCGACGGACCTGGCCTTCCACCAGGCCATGAGGAACAGGATCGCGAAGACGCCGAGGAACAGGTCGGTGCCCAGTTCGGCGGCGGTCTGCATCCAGGGGTCGAGTCCGGCCGCGAACTCGATCACCGCCCGCGACCAGGTGGCGCTGATGGCGAAGATCTCGGAGACCATCTCTCTCCATTGGGGTCGTACGGGGAGAAGAGTCGCTCGGGCGGCAGGGGGATGCCGGGCGACGTCCCGGTGACGGGACTCCCACGGGCGAATGACGGGAAGTCCTTATCCTGTCATCAACCGGGGGTCCACAGAGCCGTACGGCGGGGAATCCGGCGAAAGAGTGCGCGCGGATCGGCCCCGCGGACAGGCGACCCCGGCACGGCCGGCGGGGACCACCGACGAGTGATTCAGGCGTGTCCACCCGACCCCCCACACCCACACCCACAGAGCGGAGCCGTCATGACCACGACCTTCACCACGGCGGACCTGATCGACGACCACGGCGACACCCTGCGCAGTTGCTCCACCCAGTTCCGGCGGTACGGAGGGCACGCGGTCTTCTCCGGACCGATCCGCACCGTGCGCTGTCACGAGGACAACGGCCTGGTCAAGCGGGTCCTCAACACCCCGGGGGACGGCGCGGTGCTGGTGGTCGACGGGGGAGGCTCGCTGCGCAGCGCCCTGATGGGCGACAAGATCGCGGAATCGGCGGTGCGCCACGGCTGGGCCGGCGTGGTGATCCACGGTGCGGTGCGCGACACGGTCGCCCTCGGGACGTTGGAGCTCGGCGTCAAGGCGCTGGGCGCCAACCCGCGCACGTCCCTGAAGGACGAGGCCGGGCGCCTGGACGTCCCGGTCACCTTCGGCGACGTCACGTTCGCCCCCGGCGAGTGGCTCTACAGCGACCACGACGGCATCGTCGTCAACGCGACGAGGATCTGAGACGAAGCGGACGTGAACTGCGGGGACCCCTGCTACACCCCCGCAGTTCACATCATCATTCCATTCAGACTTCTCGGGCACTGCTCCGGACGATGGACAGGGCCACCGCCGCCACCGTGAGCACCGCGGTGAGCGCAGCCGCCGGGGCGAGGTCGGCGAACGCCCCTCCCGTCGACGGCAGGAGCACCGCCCGCACGAGGGCGCCGGTCGACCACGCGTCGAGAGCCGGGATCGCACCGATACCGGCGACCACCACCAGCACACCGATCGACAGTCCGACGGTGGCGAGCGCGCTCCGGACCACGGTCGAGGCCAAGGCGACCACCCCGACGACGAAGGCCAGGTAGAGACCGCCCGGCACCGCCCCCGCCAGCGTCGCCGGCGGCGGTGCGGGGTCGAAGAGCAGGGAGGTGAGGGACCAGGCGACCGTGACACCCACCAGGTGGGCGACGAACGCGGCCGCGGCGGGCACGACGACGCGGGGCAGGATCAGGTCCGCCATGCGGGCGACCCGGGAGCGGTAGAAGACCGACCGGCCGGGGCTCGCGTCCACCGTCAGCGACGCGGTCGCCACCAACACCACGAGGAGCACCCCCAAGGGCATGACGAACTCCACGTAGGAGCCCAGGGCGTCGGCGGCGGACATCGGCGGGATCTCCAGGTCCATCGCCGCCAGATCCCCACCCGGATCCGCCAGCCCGAGGAGGTCCTCCATGAAGAACGTCAGGACGGGTGCGACCACCCCGAAGGCCGCGAAGGCCGCCACCAGGAGGAGCAGGGTGTGCGTGCGGAGCAGCCGCGTGGTCTCCAGTCGGTAGAGCGTGCCGTTCATCGTGCCGTCCTGTTCGTGAGGGAGAGGAACATCGATTCCAGGTCCGGTGTGTGACCGCTCATGGCCACCAGCGGCACCCCGTGCTCGGCGAGCAGGCGGGGGATCCCCGACTCGCCGGCCGCGGCGTCCACGGCCTCCAGGTAGACACAGTCGGCCTCGACCCGGGACACGTGGGTGACCCAGCCCTCGGCGGCCAGGAGCGCGGCGAGGTGGTCGGCGCGTTCGCGTACCCGAACGTGCCAGGCCGCGGGGCGGCCCTGGTCGGCGATGTCGGACACGGGTCCCTGGTGGACCACCCGGCCCCGGACCAGCAGCACGACGTCGTCGCAGACCCGTTGCACGTCGCCCAGCAGATGGCTCGCGAGGATGACCGTGCACTCGCCCCGCAGCGAGGTGATGAGGTCGAGCACGTCCACCCGGCCCTGGGGGTCGAGCCCGGAGGCGGGCTCGTCGAGGATGAGCACGTCGGGCCGGCACACCAGGGCCGCGGCGAGCCCCAGGCGTTGCCGCATGCCCCGGGAGAAACGGCCGTTGCGGCGGTCGGCGGCCTCGGCCAGCCCCACCCGGTCCAGGGCGCCGGCGACCGCGCCGGGACCCACGTCGGCCCCGGCCATGCGCGCGCTGAGGGCGACCACCTCCGACGCGGTCAGCCACGGCTCGAAGTCGGGCACGTCCGGGCAGAGCAGGATCCGACCGCCGTCGGTGCGCACCCTCCCGCTTGCGGGGGCCCGGGTCCCGGCGAGAATCGACAACAGCGTGGTCTTTCCCGCGCCATTGGGTCCGACGACGCCGAAAACGCGCCCCCGGGGAACGGAGAGGTCGACATCGAGGATTCCGGTGTCGCCCCCATAGGTTCGGGTGAGTTTCTCCGTGGTGATCACATTCGGGGTTCGCACAGGCCACTCCCTTGGTTCTTCCGTCATTTCCGTTCCTCCGCGCGGGGAACGGCGCGACCGGCGAGGATCACGGGGCCCACGAGCACCATCGACGCGGCCGCGACGACCGGGCCGGGCAGGAGGAACGCCGCCGCGGCCGAGAGCACCCCGAGCAGGCCCACCACCACACCCACCGCCACCCGGGCGCGGTGCCACCGGCGCGCGGGTGCGCCGTCCCGCCCCGCCTCCACCCGGAGGAGCGGGACGATCAGCCCCATCCCCACGAGGAAGGCCGCGACGCTCAGCGCGATCAGACGATCGGCCGACGCCTCCGGCATACGACCTGCCGCGTCGTGCAGCGCTACGGTGTGCACGGTCGCGAGCAGCAGGGCCATGAGCAGCAGGAAGAGGTTCAGCACCCGCCGCAATGAGGGTGACGACCACGGGACGGCACGTCCCGGCGCCCGTTGGAAGCCCGAGCCCACCCGCACCACCAGCGCGAACACCCCCACCAGCAGCAGGGCCGCGAGCGGCAGGACCGACACGAAGACCCCGCGGGGCACGGTGGAGGGAGCCCCGTCGAGGTCGCGCTCGCCGGAGGGCACCGGGTCGGGCAGGGCCGACCACAGGTGGACCGACACCAGCCCCATGAACGCCACCGCGGCGATCGCGGCCACGGTTCCCGCACGGGGAAAGGGAATGCTCCGACCGCCCTCCGCGCATTCCGCACCGTCCATGGTCCGCTCCGTTTCCTCGCCTTGTGGAAAGGAACGCTAAAGCGCGTGGCGGCCGCGCCACATCGGCCCCGAGGAACGCTCCGGTCATGGATCGCACCGGCCTTTCCCCATGCCGGAGGTCATGGCCCGGAGCATGCCCCGAACATGACCGCTCCCCGATTCCCGGCGCCGTTCCCGCGGCTACCCTCGAGCAATGACGAACAACGGACGGCTCCCCGACCTGTCCTCCTGGGTCGCCCTGCGCGGAGACCGCCCTCCCCGGGCCTTGGACATGCTCTTCTGGACGGCGATCCTCACCACGGTGCTCGTGATCGGGGCGGCCCTCCTCTTCGGCGGGGTCGACGAGATCCGGCGGGCGGGCCCCGTGATGGTCGGGTACGTCGTCTCCAGCCTGGTGGGGGTTGCCCTGTCCTGCGTGCTGTGGCCGTTCCTGCGCTGGAGCCCCGGCGCCTCCTGGTCGGGGCGCGCGACCAGCCTGGCCTTCCTCCTGCTGAGCCTGGCCACGATGTTCATCAGCAACCACACCACCCTGCTGGTCGTATGCGTGGCGGCGATGAACGCCGTGGCCGTCTTCGGGGTCTCCGGGCTGCTCGGCTACACGGCCCTCATCACCGTGTTCTCGATGACGGCGATCGTCGTCCCCGGTGAGCCCCTCCTCGTCGGCGTCGCGCTGGCCGTCGGCCTGACCATGCTCGCCCTCGTGTCCGGCATGGCGTACATGGCGCTGGTGGTCTCCGGCGAACGCGCCGAACGCACCCGGGAACTCCTCGCCGAACTGGAACGCACCCACGCCGAACTGCGCCGGCACACCGAGCGGGTACGGGAGCTGACGGTCGCCGAGGAACGGGCCCGGATGTCCCGCGAGATGCACGACAGCACCGGGCACTACCTGACCGCCCTGACCATGGCCCTGTCCAACGCCCTGCGCTTTCGCACGGCCCGCCCCGAGGCCGCCTGGGAGGAGGTCGAACAGGCCCGCGCGCTGGCCCGTGACGCCCTCACCGACGCCCGTCGCTGGGTGCGCGCGCTGCGCCCGCTCAGGTTGGAGGGGCGGGCCGGGACCGCCGCGATGCGCGCGCTCACGGAGTCCTTCGCCGGGGGCGGCGTGCGCATCGACTTCACCGAGGTCGGCACGTGGCGGGGGCTCGCCGAGGAGAACGAACTGGTCTGTTACCGGGCCCTGCAGGAGGGGCTGACCAACGCGATGCGCCACGCGGGCGCGGACCTGGTGGAGGTGACGGTGGCGTCCGCGCCCGACCAGGTGGAGGTGACGGTCGCCGACAACGGTTCCGGCGCCCCGGAGGACGCCGCCGACGCCGGTTTCGGGCTGCGCGGTCTGCGCGAGCGGGTGTCGGCGGTGGCGGGATCGATGACCGCCGGGAACGCTCCCGGCGGGGGCTTCCGGCTCCGGGTCGCGGTGCCCACCGCGCACGTGAGGAACGGCCCGCCCGCTACGGTGACCATCGGAGGTGGGGCGTGAACACGGTGTCGGTCCTGGTCGTGGACGACCAGATCCTGCTGCGTCAGGGGCTGCGCAAGCTCCTGGAGATCGAGGAGGGCATCGAGGTCGTCGGGGAGGCCACCGACGGACTCGACGCGCTGGACTTCCTGACCGCCGGTCCGCCTCCGGACGTGGCCCTCGTGGACGCCAGGATGCCGCGCATGGACGGGAGGGAGCTCATCGGCAGGATGCGCCGTGAGCACCCCGGGGTGCCCGCCCTGGTGCTCACCACCTTCGACGACGACGAACTCGTGCTGGGCTGCCTGCGCGCCGGAGCCCGCGGCTACCTGCTCAAGGACGTGCCGCCCGAGGAGCTCGTGGCGGCGATCCACCGGGTGGCCGCCGGCGCGACCGTGCTGGGCGGTCCGGCCGCCGAACGGCTGGTCGCGGCGCTCAACGACCCCGCTCCCCCGGCGGTCCCGCGCGAGGTGCTGTCCGAACGGGAGTCGGAGGTGGCCCGGCTGGTGGGCGCGGGCGCCACGAACCGGGAGATCGCACGGTCGCTGTTCATCACCGAGGGCACGGCCAAGAACCACGTCACCAGCATCCTGCGCAAGCTGGACCTGCGCGACCGCACGGCTCTGGCCCTGTGGGTCCGCGAACACGGCGACCGACCCCCGAGAGGCGGGGCCCGTTCCGGGAACCGCTCAGGATCCGGCGGAGAACTCCTCGCTGGCGTCGGCCAGGATGTCCAGGACGGCGATGGGGTCCGGAAGCAGAGCGGTGCCCTCGGCCTCACGGGGCGCGCGGATCCAGGTGACGCGGCCGCCCGAGGCCAGGAGTGAGGGTGCGCCGAGGATGAAGCTGTCCCGGCAGTGCCAGCGCAGACCGGGCATCGCCTCGACGGCCTCGGGCACGCAGTCCAGGTGGCAGGACCACCACTCGTCCTCGTCCATCGGCGAGCGGGTGGCCACGAAGAACAGGTAGCGCGAGTCCAGAGCGGCCACCGGACCCGCGGGGACGCCCCGCCGGCCCATGCGGGCCAGTGCCATCACACCGGCCTCGCGCGGCACGTCCAGCACGTCGAAGACCCGACCGGTCGGCAACACCACGTTCGCCTGCGGATCGGCGGCCCACCACCGGCGGATCGTGGCGGCGTCGGTACTGGCCTCCACACCCCAGGCCGCGGTGACCGGATGCGCGGCCGGGTCGGGACACCCCATCCGGTCGCAGGTGCACGCCCGGTCCTCCCCCGGCGCGGTTCCCCGGACCACCGGCCAGCCCAGAGCGGCGTAGCGCAGTGCCGACTCCACCATGCTGTCGGTGGCGTGGCGGCGTTTCCGGCGGTACAACACGTCGGCCATCTGAGCTCCCGGTCGTGATCGGTGCGGACGCGGCCGGAGCGAGGTGGGCCCGAACGCCCGGCGACCGCGACCGGGGCGAAAGCCGTGTGCGTGTCAGCGCAGCAGGCGTGCCGCCTCGGTGGCCCAGTACGTGAGGATCTGTTCGGCCCCCGCGCGCCGGTAGGAGGTCAGGGTCTCCAGGATCGCCCGTTCCCGGTCGAGCCATCCCTTCTCCGCCGCGGCCTCGATCATCGCGTACTCACCGCTGACCTGATAGGCGGACACGGGGACCGGGGAGGACTCGGCCACTCTGGCCACCACGTCGAGGTAGGCCAGGCCCGGTTTGACCATCACCATGTCGGCGCCCTCGGCGACGTCCAGGGCGACCTCGCGCAGCGCCTCCCGGACGTTGCCGGGGTCCTGCTGGTAACCGGAACGGTCACCGAACTGCGGAGCACCCTCGGCGGCCTCCCGGAAGGGCCCGTAGAACACCGACGCGTACTTGGCGGCGTAGGCCAGGATCGGCACGTGTGCGTGGCCGGCCCGGTCCAGGCCGTCGCGGATCGCCGCGACCTGGCCGTCCATCATGCCGCTGGGCGCGACCACCGCGGCGCCCGCCTCGGCCTGAGCGGCCGCGATCGACGCGTACCGCTCCAGGGTGAGGTCGTTGTTCACGTGCCCGTCGGACTCCAGCGGACCACAGTGGCCGTGGTCGGTGTACTCGCACAGGCACAGGTCGGCCATGACGACGATGTCGTCACCGACCTCGGCGGCCAGATCGCGCAGGGCCACCTGCACCACGCCATCGGGGTCGTCGGCCTGGGACCCGACGGAGTCCTTGTGCTCGGGGATCCCGAAGAGCATCAGACCGCCGACCCCGGCCTCGACCGCCTCGTGGGCGGCCTTGCGCAGACTGTCCCGGGTGTGCTGCACCTGACCGGGCATGGAGGAGATCGCCACCGGCGCGGTGAGCCCCTCCTTCACGAACATCGGCAGGATGAGGTTCTCCGGGAGCACCCGCGTCTCGGAGACCAGGCGACGCAGCGCCGGGCCTCGGCGCAGGCGACGCGGCCGGGCGACGGGGAACGCGGCATCGTGGTCGGCGGAGGTCATGGATGCTCCCGGATCGTGGACTGGAGTCTGGGCGTGGTGGTCGGGCGTCGACGCGGAGCGCGGGCGTCGCTCAGAGCTTGCGGCGGCGACCGCGACGCTTCTGGCTCGGCTTCAGGACGGGCTTTCCGGCGTCGATCGCCTCCCGACGCTTGGCGGCACCGTACTCCGAAAGCGCCTCCGCGAGGGCCGAAACGGAGGCTTTGGGGGCCACCACGTCGACACGCAGGCCGAACTCGATGGCGGTCTTCTCGGTCTCGGGGCCGATCACCGCGATGGCGGTGGTGTTGTGCGGCTTACCGGCGATGCCCACCAGGTTGCGCACCGTCGAGGAGGAGGTGAAGAGCACGGCGTCGAAGCCGCCGCCCTTGATCGCCTCACGGACCGGCTGGGGCGGGGGCGCGGCGCGCACGGTGCGGTAGGCCGTGACGTCGTCGATCTCCCATCCCAGACCGTCGAGGCCCGCGGCCAGGGTCTCGGTGGCGATGTCGGCGCGCGGCAGCAGCACCCGCTCGATGGGGTCGATCTCGGCGTCGTAGGGCGGCCACACCGACACCAGGCCCTTGCTGGACTGGGCGTCCTGCGGCGGCTCCAGGTCGGGCTGGATGCCGAAGTCACGGACGGCCTGCGCGGTGGCCTCGCCGACCACGGCGACCTTGACGCCGGCGAAGGCCCGCGCGTCCAGGCCGTAGGACTCCAGGCGCTCGCGGATGGCCTTGACGGCGTTGACCGAGGTGAAGGCGACCCACTGGTAGCGGCCGGTGACCAGGCCGCGCACCGCGCGCTCCATCTGCTGCGGGGTCCGGGGCGGCTCCACCGAGATGGTGGGCACCTCCTCGGGCACCGCGCCGTAGTTGCGCAGCTGGTCGGACAGGGAGGCGGCCTGTTCCTTGGTGCGGGGCACCAGCACCCGCCATCCGAACAGCGGGCGGGTCTCGTACCAGGACAGGTCGGCCTGGCGGGCCACGGGAGCGCCGACGATCATCAGCGCGGGGGCCGTGACGTGGTGGTTCTTGGCGTCGGTGGACTTGAGCTCGGCCACCAGGCGGGCCAGCGTGGAGGTCACGGTGGTCTGTCGGGTGGTCCCGCCGGCGCGCACGACGGCGACGGGGGTGGTGGCCGGACGGCCGGCCGCGATGAGGCTCTTGCACACCACGTCGAAACCGGGTCCCTGGTGCTCGACCGCCTCGCCCGCGGGGGCGTCCGCGCCCAGGATGACCAGGGGCGCGTCACCGGCCGCGGACTCCTGCCAGTCGACCTCCTTGCCGCCGTGCGGACGGGCGTGCAGGATGCGCAGCTCGGGGACGCCGTCGCCGAGCAGCGGGACACCGCCGAACGTGGGCACGGAGGTCACCGAGGAGACGCCGGGGGCCACCTCGACCTCGATCCCCGCCTCCTTGCAGGCGGCGACGAGCTCGCCGCCCCGGCAGCCGAACAACGGGTCGCCGGAGTACATCCGCACCACACGAAGACCCTCACGGGCGCGGGAGAGCACGAGCGTCTCGACGTCACCGCCGCAGTCGGCGGCCTCCACCACCGACACGTCCTCACTGCACAGGGCCAACAGCTCCTGCCGGAAGGGGGAGAGTTCCTCGGCGCCGGGCTCGCGCGGGGGGATGACCACGTCGGCACGGCGCAGGAGCTCGGCCCCGCGCAGGGTCAGCAGCTCGGCACCCCCCGGACCGGATCCGACCAGGGCGACGTGACCCGGCTCGCGCGTGCTGTGACGCGACTCCTCCGGATGGGGGTTGGCGTTGGCGTTCACGTACTCGCTCCTCGTGCTGTGGGCCGCCCGCGTCCCGGTGCGCGGAGTTCCGGGGCGGTGATGGGCGGGGCGACCCGCGCGGGTGTTCCCGACAGCGGCCGACGCCGCCCGGGTGGTCTCTAGAGGTCGTCCCTCTCGGCGAAGGCCTCGGCCACGATACGGTCCGCGCCCTCGGCGATCATGTGCCGGGCCAGGTCACGGCCGAGCGCGACGGCCGTGTCCAGGTCCACGGGCGAGGCCAGGTCCACGGTCTGCTCGCGGCGCACAGCGGTGGAACCGTTGGTGGCGACCACGGCCGCGCGCAGCCGGAGACGGCCCTCCGCGTACTCGCCGTAGGCACCGACCGGTGCGGCGCAGCCGGCCTCGAGTTCGGCGAGGACGGTGCGCTCGGCGACGACCTCGGCGCGGGTCGGCGCGTGGTCGACCGCGGAAAGGTAGGCGAGGTCGCCGTCGGCGCGTTCGGCGCGGCACTCCACGGCGAGGGCTCCCTGACCGGGCGCCGGCAGCATCTGCTCGGGTTCGAACACGTCGGTGACGTCGTCGCGACGGCCCACCCGACCGAGGCCGGCGTAGGCCAGGACCACGGCGTCGAGTTCGCCGGAGGTCACCTTGCCCAGTCGCGTCTCGGCGTTGCCGCGGATGGGCACGTAGACCAGGTCCGGGCGCAGCGCGGCCAGCTGGGCGACGCGGCGGGGGGAGCCGGTGCCGATCGTGGACCCGGCGGGCAGGTCGGCGAACTTGAGCCCGTCACGCGCGCACAGGGCGTCGCGAGGGTCGTCGCGTTCGGGGATGGCGGCCAGGACCAGGCCGTCGGCGGGGGCCGTGGGCAGGTCCTTGAGCGAGTGCACCGCGAAGTCGATGGTGTCGGCGACCAGTTCGTCGCGCAGCGCGTTGACGAACACCCCGGTGCCGCCGAGCTGCGTCAGGTGCGCCTTGGTGACGTCACCGAAGCTGGTGATCAGCTCCAGCTCGATGGCCCGACCGGTCCGCTCGGTGATCGCGTCCGCGACCCCCTGGGACTGGGTGGTGGCCATGGTGCTGCGACGGGTGCCGAGCCTGGCGGGTGTGGCGTTCATGCCTTCTCCTGTGCGGTCCGCGCGGCGTCGGGCCGCACGGGGTCGGCCACCGTGAGCGGGGCCTGCGGGGTGTGCGTGCTCTGGGGGTCGAGGTCGAACAGCCGACGCAGCGCGGTCTCGTAGGACTCCCCGTCGGGGGACCTGGCCAGTTCCTTGACCCGCACCGTGGGACGGTGCAGCAGTTTGTCGGCGACGCGGCGCATGGCGCGGCCGATCTCCTCGCGCGTGCGGTCGTCGATGTCGTCGGGGAGCCGCCCGTGCAGACGGGCGAGTTCGGTCTCGACGACGTCGCGGGCCTGGGAGCGCAGGGCGACGACGGTGGGGGCGACCTGGTCGGCCCGGCGCACCGCCTGGAACTCGCCGACCTCCTCCTCGACGATCCCGCGTACGAGGTCGACCGCGCCGGAACGGCCCGGGTCGGTCTCCGTGCCGGTGGCGGCGGCCTGGCGCAGGTCCTCGATGTCCACGAGGCGGACGAAGTCGCGCTCGCGGACGGCGGGGTCGATGTCGCGGGGCAGGGCCAGGTCGAGGAAGACGAGCGGCCGGGTGCGCCCCTCGGTGGAGGCGGCCACCGTGTCGGCGGTCAGGACCAACCCCTGGGCGCCGGTGCAGGAGATGACGAGGTCGACGTCGGCGAGGGCCCGGGCGGCGTCCTCGAAGGGGACGGTGCGGGCGTTCACGGTGTCGTAGGCCTCGTTGAGGCACTCGGCCAGACGTGCGGCGCGCTCATGGGTGCGGTTGGCGACGATGACCGTGCCGGCACCCTGACGGGCGACGGTGTTGGCGGACAGGGCGCTCATGGAGCCCGCGCCGAGGATGAGCACGCGGGTACCGGTGAGGGGGCCCGCGGGGAGTTCGGCGCTGAGGGTGCGCGGTACCTCGGCGACCGTCTCCGGGGCGCCCTGGCCGGACATGGGGCATCCGGCGGGCGGGGTGACGGCGGCGACGGGCGTGCCGGGTCTGGGCGTGACCGCGAGGTCGCGGGTGGCGACGGTGAGCCCGAACCCGACCATGTCGGCGCCGGCGTGGTCGAGGTGGGTCTCGGTGTGGGCGCGCTTGCCCACGCGCAGGGCGCGCTGGCCGAGGTCGTTGAGGACCCGACCCACGGAGCCGGTCTCCTGCCCGCCCTTGAGGGCGTCGCGGACCTGGCCGAGGATCTGCCCCTCGCCGACGACCATCGAGTCGAGTCCGCAGGTGACGGAGAACAGGTGCTGGACGGCCCGGTCGTCGTAGTGGGTGTAGATGTGCTCGGAGAGCTCGGCGAGGCTGACCCCGGTGTGCCAGGAGAGGAGTTCGGTGATGGCCGCGACCCCGACGTGGTAGCCCTCGACGTCGGCGTAGATCTCCGTGCGGTTGCACGTGGAGACCACCATGACCTCGTTGACCGCGTCGGAACCGACCATCTCCCCGACCGCCTTGGTACGCGTCTCCCCGTTCAGCGCGACACGTTCGAGCAGCGCCACCGGTGAACTCCGGTGGCTCAACCCCACGGCCAGGACACTCATCCGCACTCCAATGCAGGCACTTATGCAGGCTCTATGCCTATCCATGTTCGGGTAGGACCGAGGACCCCCGCCGTCAGCCCCCCGAAACGCGGCGTACGCTCGCTCTTCGCCACCGCCTGTACGGGCCCGAAGGACCCTGGTGTCTATGTCACTTCCAGCCCCGCCCGCTCCGCGTCACGGCCGTCGCCGTCGGCCCTGCGCTGCGCGTGGAAGGCGAGGATCTGGAGTTCGATGGACAAGTCGACCTTACGCACATCGACCCCGTCCGGCACATTGAGCACGACGGGAGCGAAGTTGAGGACGCTGGTCACCCCCGCCTCGACGAAGCGGCTGGCCACCCCCTGGGCCGAGCCGGCCGGTGTGGCGATGACCCCGATCGACACGCCCTTGTCCCGGACAACCTCCTCCAGGTTGTCAATATGCCGCACGCTCAGGGACGCCACGGTCCGTCCGACCACGTCGGGGTCGGCGTCGAGCAGGGCCGCGATCCGGAAACCACGGGTACCGAATCCCCCGTAGTTGGCCAGAGCGCGCCCCAGGTTGCCGATGCCGACGATGGCGACGGACCAGTCCTGAGTGAGACCAAGCTCACGCGAGATCTGGTAGACGAGATACTCCACCTCGTACCCGACCCCCCGCGTCCCATAGGACCCCAGGTGCGACAGGTCCTTGCGGAGCTTCGCCGAGTTCACGCCCGCGGCCCCGGCCAACGCCTCGGAGGAGACCGTGGCGGTTCCGCGCTCCTGGAGCGCCTGCAGGGCGCGCAGGTACACCGGGAGGCGGGCGACGGTGGCCTCCGGGATGCCCCTCTCCCGGGGGCGAGGCGGGCGACTGATCACAGGCGAACGCTCCAGGGGGCGATCGGTGCGGGCGGGGGTGCGGGCCACGCCCGTCCCCGGCCATCGGCCACCGGATCCGCGCGCCTCCCCCGACCTACGGGTGGTACGGGACCTCCAGATTACGTGCTTGTGAAAGCACGCACAAAGTGGGGTGCCGTGTGACGTCCGTCGAACGAGTTCACACAAATCAGCCCCTCCGCGACCACCGCGAAACGAGAGATCACAACGGCCGCATTCCGGACGGACGAGAAAAGCACCGCCCCCATTCACGACGCCGAAGGGGCGCCGTGGGGCCCGATACGCCGGCCGCTGAAGCGCGCGGGACGGAAGGGAGAACGGGACGGCCGAAGCGCACCTCACCCCTTCAGGGCCGAACGCAATCGTTCCTCCGACACCCTCCAGAAATCATGGCGTCGACCGTCGACGAAGGTCACCGGGATCTTGTCCCAGTACTCCTCCCGGTCGGCCTCGGAGACCGCCTCCAGCGACTCCTCCGCCCGGTCCACCCCGAGCTCGTCCGCCACCCGGCCGATCACCGACCACGCGTCCTCGCACAGATGGCACCCCGGCCTGCCGAGCATCACCACGCGCGCCTTCCCCGCCCATGCCGGGATTTCCTTCATGTTTCGCTCCGATTCCACGTGCTTTTCCGGCCCTTCATCCGCCGGCGAAGGGCGGTAGGACCTCGATCACAGTCCCCTCCGTGACCGTGAGCTCACCGTGGGCCCTCTTCCCCACCGGGCGTTCGTCGACCAGGATCGACGAAGCACCGAGTACGCGCTGGAAGCGGTCGTCGGGGTGGAGCCGACGCGCCGATTCGAGAGCGTTCTGAAGCGTGTCCGCGTCCAGCGTGTCCTCGGCCGTTCCGGCCGCGTCCTTCGCCGACGCCCAGTACCTGATAGTGCACTTCGCCATCTGTTGATTATCCTTGGTGTTGCTCGGAGGCGACGTATTAAACAAATCTTCACCGAGGGCAATGGCGCCTTCGATCGCCCGCCGCGTGCGGGCCGACGAGAAGAGACGCATGAGCCACCTGCTGCTACTGACGAACTCGAACGAACCGTCCGACCATGTCCTTCCCGCTCTCGGACTCCTCCTGCACTCGGTGCGGGTGGCGCCCGCGGAGGCCGGCGCTCTGCTCGCATCCGGAGCCGGCGGAGGCTCCGGGGCCCCGATCGACGCCATTCTGGTCGATGCCCGCACGGACCTCGCGGCCGCCCGTAACTTCTGTCGCCTGCTCGACACCACCGGACTCGACTGCCCGCTGCTGGTCGTGCTCACCGAGGGGGGCGTCGCGGCGCTGACCCCCGACTGGCAGGTCGACGACTTCGTCCTGGTCACCGCCGGGCCCGCAGAGGTCGAGGCGCGCCTGCGCCTGGCCGTCGGGGCCGCAGAGGCGGGTAACGACGACCCGGACGAGATCCGCCGCGGCGACCTGGTGATCGACGAGGCCACCTACATCGCCCGCCTGCGCGGCCGCATCCTCGACCTCACCTTCAAGGAGTTCGAACTGCTCAAGTTCCTGGCGCAGCACCCCGGCCGGGTGTTCACCAGGGCCCAACTGCTCCAGGAGGTCTGGGGCTACGACTACTTCGGCGGCACCCGGACCATCGACGTCCACGTGCGGCGACTGCGCGCCAAGCTCGGCTCGGAGTACGAGTCGCTGATCGGCACCGTCCGCAACGTCGGCTACCGCTTCGTCCCGGACCCCGTCAACAAGTCGTCCTCGACCGCCACGACCACCACGCCCTCCGAGCAGCTGCCCGCCGCCCGATCCGCGGAGGCCGGGGCCAAGTAGGCCTCGACCACCCTCACCCCGGGGCGTCCGCGTTCGCGCGAAGGCGCCCCGGAGTCCTCTCAGGGGCGCGCGTCCCGCGGGGAACGGCGTTCGGAAGAACGCTGGGGAAACCGTCGTTCGGGGGGCTCGTGCTCCGCGTCCGCACGCCCTAAGATCGGTCTCGCGTCCGGTGGGTCACGGCAGGCGCGGCGGAAGCCGCCGGGCGCGGAACGAGTCGCACTGGCGCGCCACCGCAAGGAGTGAGATCGCACCGATGCCCGTCCCCGCCGCCACGCACACCGCACCCTCGGTCCCCTCCAGACGCCGCGTTCCCGCGTTGATCGGCGCGGCCTTCATCGGCTCCACCCTGATCGCGACGGCGGCGCCCGTCCACGCCGAGCCCAGCGGCGTGGACCTCGCCTTCGACAGTCACGAAGACACTGTCGACCCGGGACAGAGCACCGAGCCGAACGCCCTCACCGTTTCCAATCACGGTGATCTGGCCCTCTGCCTGGTCGGTCTGACGGTCACTGGTTCTCACCACGAGGCAAGGGGCTTTCCAGCCGGTGCGACTGTCGCCCCCGACGACGAGAAGTTCGACGTCGGCGAAGTCACGGCCTACCCGAGCGAAGACGCGACCGTCACCGCCACGCTGCAGTACACGCTCGCCGACGAAGCGGGCACCTGTGGCACGTCCGAGCCGCTGAGCGTCTCCTCCGGCACCTGGTCGATTCAGGTCACCGAACCCGAGCCGGAACCCGAACCCGAGCCCGAACCGGAGCCGACCCCCACCGAGTCGCCCACGGGACC
>NZ_QOCZ01000129.1 GCF_018207095.1 Nocardiopsis sp. MG754419
CCCGATTCCCTCCCCCTCCCGGGGGCCACCTCCACCCGCCGTCAGGCACTCGTGGGCGGCGCCGTCACCTTGGGCGCGGCCGCATTGGGTACGACTCTCGGGGCGACCTCCGCGTCAGCGGCCACCGCCACCCCCCGAGGCCCCATGATCTCCGATCCCTTCACCCTGGGCGTCGCCTCAGGCGACCCCTTCCACAACAGCGTCGTCCTCTGGACCCGTCTGGCCCCCGACCCCCTCGCCGACGACGGTCTGGGCGGCATGCCCGACCGCACGGTCGAGGTCGAATGGCAGATCTCCCAGGACGAGAACTTCGCCCGTCTGGTCGCCTCCGGCACCGTCGAGACCGGTCCCGACCAGGCGCACTCCGTGCACGTGGAGGCCGGTGGGCTGCGCCCCCGCGCCGACTACTTCTACCGGTTCCGCGCGGCCGGCGAGATCAGCCCCGTGGGACGGACCCGCACGGCGCCGGTCCCCGGAACCCGCCTGGACCGCTTCGCGTTCGCGTTCGCCAGCTGCCAGAGCTACACCCACGGTCACTACACCGCCCAGGCGCACCTGGCCGAGGAGGACCTCGACCTGGTGGCGTTCCTCGGCGACTACATCTACGAGACCGCCGACCAGGGCGCGATCGGCCGTGGGCACGTGCCCGAGGTCGAGGTGCGTTCCCTGGCCGAGTACCGGATCCGGCACGCCCAGTACAAGACCGACCACGACCTCCAGGCCGCCCACGCCGCGTTCCCCTGGGCCGTGGTCTTCGACGACCACGAACTGGAGAACAACTGGGCCGACGACACCTCCTACGAGGAGGACATCTCGCCCGAGGAGTTCCTGCTGCGTCGTGAGCACGCCCTGAAGGCCTACTACGAGCACATGCCCCTGCGTTCGGCCCAGCGTCCGGCCGGACCCGACCTGCACCTGTACCGCAGACTCGTCTTCGGAAATCTGGTGGACCTGCACCTGTTGGACACCCGTCAGTACCGCGACGTGCAGGTGGAGGACGACGAGCGCGAGGACCCGGACCGTACGTTGCTGGGCGCCGACCAGCGCCGGTGGCTCTCGAACGGGCTCGCCGACTCCACCGCGACCTGGAACGTGCTGGCCCAGCAGGTGTTCTTCTCTCAACGCGACTTCGCCGACGGTGAGGCCACCGACTTCAGCGACGACGCCTGGGACAACTACAAGGTCGAACGCGACTCCGTGCGCGACGAACTGGCCGACAAGGGCAACGGCGTGGTCATCACCGGTGACGTGCACGCCAACTACGTCGTCGACGTCAAGGCCGACTTCGACGACCCGGCGTCGGCCACAATCGCCACCGAACTGGTGGGCACCTCCTTCACCAGCGGCCGGGACGGGGCCGAGCAGAACCCGGGCGACGCCGTCCAGCTGCAGGAGAATCCGCACATCCAGTTCATCAACCGCAATCGCGGTTACGTGCGCAACACCGTCACGCCCACCGAGTGGACCGCCGACTACCGGGTGGTGGACAAGGTGAGCGAACCGGGAGCGCCCATCCGTGACCGGGCGCGGTTCGTGATCAACGCCGGGAAGCCCGGCGCGCGGCCCCTCGCCTGACGGACCGGTCGGCCGGGTCGGGCGCGGACCCGGCCGACCCCTCGAACCTGTAGTGGTTCAGGCGCATCGCCGCGCGGGTGGCCTCACAGGCGTTGAGCGCCCGGTACAGGGTGCGGTAGCCCCACTCGGGGACGTCGGCGTGGTCGGCCAGGAGCGGGTGCGCCCGGACCAGACGCAGATGCGGGTTCCAGCGTTCGGGGGTGCGGGGGTCCTCCATGCCGAACATGGGCACCCCGTAGGCGCGGGCCGTCGCGCCCACCCACCCCGGCACGCTGTCGAAGACGATCTCACCACCGTGGGGGAAGTGCCCCACCAGACGGTCGAGCAGGAGCCGGGTCCTCGTCGGCGACAGGTACTCCACCAGGCCTTCGGCGATGACCAGCACGGGGGCGTCGGAGGGGATCTCGTCCAGCCATGCGGCATCCGTGACCGACGCGGACAGCAGACGGTAACCGGCGGGTTCGGGCAGCAGGTCCCGACGCAGTGCGGCGACGTTGGGCAGGTCCAGGTCGAACCAGCGACCCTCGGGCGGTGACCCCAGCCGCAGGGCCCGCGAGTCCGGTCCGCAGGCCAGGTGCAGCACGGTGCCCCCGGGGTGAGCGGAGATCCACCGGCGCGCCCAGGCGTCGATGCGTCGGGCCCGCAGCAGGACCAGGTTGCGGTCGCCGCCCACGCCCCACAGGATGCGCCGGTCGAATTCCAGGTGATCGAGGACGTCGACCGCCCACACGTCGCCGACCAACGGTGGGGTGTTCCGGAAGTCCAGAACCCGCATGTAGACGGTCCACAGCAGGGTCTTCTCCACCGTGCCCAGTCGCACCCTGCGCTTCGCGGTGCCCATCGCGTCCTCCTCGATCGCCTGCCGAGGGTCCTACCCCGACCCACGGTCGACGCATCGGACAGCGGAGCACCGCACCGGTGGGGGACGGTCGACGGCGTCGACGCACGGATGCGATCCGGGTCCCCTCACTCCTGCGGGCTGACCCACAGGGCCTCGGCGGCGACCAGACCCAGTGCCTGGTCGCGCTCCTCGCCGCCCTTCTCGGGACGTACCGAGATCTGGATGGAACCGGCGAAGGGCAGTCGCTCCACCACCCGTACGTGCATGCCGATACCGATGTCGATGTCGGCCAGGTAGCGCAACAGCTCGGGGTCGGTGTCGTTGACCCGGACGATCACTCCGCAGGTGTCCGCCTCGGCCTCGGAGAGCAGCACCGACTCACGCTGGACGATGGACCCCTCACGGGTGGGGATGGGATCGCCGTGGGGATCCACCACGGGGTCGCCGAGGTGGGCGGCGATACGGTCGACGAACTTGTCCGACACCACGTGTTCGAGGATCTCGGCCTCGTCGTGCACCTCGTCCCAGGAGTAGCCCAGCTCGGCCACCAGGTAGGTCTCCAACAAACGGTGGCGTCGCAGTACCGCCAGGGCGGCCTTGGTGCCGGTCTCGGTGAGACTCACGTTGCCGTAGCGCTGGTGTTCGACGAACCCGAGTTCGTTGAGCTTGCGCAGCATCCCCGACACCGAGGAATTGGACACCGACAGCCTCTCGGCCATCCCGGAGATGGTCACCGGACCGGTGCCGCGCTCCTGGAGGTCGTAGATGACCTTCACGTAGTCCTCGGCCGATGTGGACGGCCGTGCCGGTGTGTTCCCCATGCCCGTAACCGTATCGCGGACCGGTCGGCCGCCACGATCCCCGCGCCGGCGCCTGTGGACGAGATCGCCGCGCCGTTCAGGCGTGGCAGGGCGGGGTCTGGACGGGGCGACCGCGGGAGAGGACCCGGGTACCGGTCACGCCGATCTCACGGACCTGGGTCGACCCGCAGGCGCAGCGTGACCACACGGTCAGCCCCGTTCCGGTGCGATGCCGGGAGAGCACCTGGAACAGCTGGTCGTCGGGCCATCCGCAGTGCGGGCAGACAGTGGTCATGGGGCACCTCGCCGTGGTCGGTCATCTCCGTTTCAGCTTCATCCCGGGAAACCGCGAGGTCCAGGTTGAGTTTCTGGAGAACACTGTGAAGAATCTGCTACATGATCGACCTTCGCCGTCTGCGCATCCTGCGCGCGGTGGCCCACCATGGAACGGTCACCGCCGCCGCCGAGTCGCTGCACTTCACCCCGTCGGCGGCCTCCCAACAGATCCGCCAACTCGCCAGGGAGTTGGACGTGACGCTGTTGGAACCGCAGGGCCGTGGCGTGCGACTGACGGCGGCCGCGCGAAGCCTGTTGGAGCACGCCGACACGATCCAGGCCCTCTGGGAGCAGGCGGAGATCGAGATGCGCGATCTGGGCGTGGTGCCCGCGGGGCCGCTGAGGGTGGCGGGGTTCCCCGTCGCGTTGGCCCGGCTACTGGCGCCCATGGCGGTCTCTCTGTTGTCGGAGTACCCGCGCCTGGACGTGCGGATCCTGGAAGCGGAGCCGGGACCGAGCCTGGACCTGCTGTTCCGCGGTGACATCGACCTCGCCATCGTGGAGTCGTCACCCACCGCGCCTCCCCTGAGCGACACCCGCTTCGCGCAGTCCCCCCTGCTTCTCGACCCATTGGACCTGGTGGTGGCCGACACCCACCCACTGGCCGACCGCGACGCGGTGCCGTTGGTGGAGACCGCTCAGGAGACGTGGGTGCTACCACCTCCCGGAACGACCTGTCACGCCCACGCCATGACCGCCTGCGGCGCCGTCGGTTTCACACCGCAGGGGCGCCACCAGGCACAGTCCTGGGCCTCCGTGGCGTCCCTGGTCGCCGGCGGGCTGGGGATCGCCCTGGTGCCCCGTCTGGCGGACCTGTCCCCGGACCTTCCGGTCAGGCGTGTGCCGCTGCGGGGCGTGCCCGCCCCGGCGCGTCAACTGCTGGTGTTCACGCGGGCGGGCGCTCGTGGGCATCCGGCGATCGCGGCCGCCGTGACCGAACTTGAGCACATCGCCCTGGACGTGGTCGTCTAGACGAGGCGTTCTCCCGGGACCCTGCCAGGCTCCCGGTCACCTCCCGTGAGGTGCGTTCCCCCGGCGAGCGCTGCCGCCACCTCGGCGGCCGCCTCTTCCTCTTGCGTGCTCTCTCCCTTCTTCGATGGGCGCGTCCTGCCCTGAACGGTCGGCCGACGCCGTCGCTTTTCTCGCCGTGTCGCTCCGTCGGCCTGGGACCGACCGGAACACGCGCGTGCCACGCCGGCCACCGCCCCGGTGAAAGCGAATTGATCCGTTTTCGCGCCGGTTTGCCCTTGAGGCGTCACTGACCAGGGCCATCGAGTTCCGAAAAGCCGACCCGTGCGGCCACGGCGACCACAAGACTGTGGGGTGGCACTCAGGAAGGGAGCAGATGAGCAACGTTCGTGTTCGGTACGTGTTGGCGTTCGACTCCTCGTGTGAGCGATGCGCGAGCATCTCCGCGGCGGTGGCGACGGCCTCGGCGGGCAGGTTGGAGACCCTCCCGCTCACCCACCGGGAGGTCCGGGACTGGCGGGCCCGAGAGTGGGGGCCCACGGCTCCGTGGGTACCGACACTCATCCGTGCCCACGGACGACGGGTGCGCTGCTGGCGTGGGGCGGCGATGATCGCGCCGTTGGTGAACGGCCTGGGTGCGAGCGCGGCACTGCGCGTGGTGGAGGTGCTGGGGGAACTCGGCCACGACCGACACGTCACCCGTCGGGGGCGTCACCGCTGGAGGCGGCTGATGGCGGGGGCCCGGGCGGTCCTGGAACTCACCCTGGCCCGACGCACCCCCGACCTGGCCCGCTCCGACCAGGCCCTGGCCCGGGAGTGGGTGGAGGCGCACCGCGCGCGCCTGCCCACGGACTACGACGAGTTCGCCGCCCACCCCCTGGTGCGGCGCAGGCTGATCTTCGCCGAACTCTCCCCCGAACGGCGGCGCGACCTGTGGGCCGAACAGCTGGGCCGTTTCGACCGGGCCAACCCCGGACTGACGTGGAACCAGCGCGCCGTCCTGGACCTGGCCCGGGTGACGCTCTCCGAGGAACGGGTGTTCCGGGACGGTCTTCGATCCCCCGTGGAACAGCGGCTGCGGTACCGGGCGGTGGCCGCCTTCGGCCCCGACCGGGCCCACGCGCTGCTCGCGACCCTGGGTCCGGTCGAGGCCGACCCCGAATGCGCGGCCGACCGACCACTGATACCGCTGCCCCGTGATTCCTGGGAGCCGTGCCTGTCGAAGGGGTGTGTGGAGGTGCCCTTCACCTGCGGGGTGGCCTGGGTGTCCACACACGATCGCCGTGCCTCACGAGCCGCGACCCGGGTCTACCTCTGACCCTCCGGCGGGGCCGCGTCGGGCGGACCGCGGTGCTCGGCGCGACGCCGCCCGCTCAGTCGAGGTACGCGAGCATCTCGGTCGCCAGTGGCCCCGAGGAGGCCGGGTTCTGCCCGGTGAGCAGGGTGCGGTCGATCACGACGTTGGGCTCCCACGGGTCACCCTCGACCACGTGGATGCCCGCCCGGTCCAGGCGGTCCTGCAAGAGCCATCGGGCCCGGTCGGCCAGTCCGGCCTGGGTCTCCTCGGCGTTGGTGAAGGCCGCCACCCGGTAACCGGCGAAGATGTTGGTGCCCGCGGGACGCTCGGCGGCCAGCAACGCCGCCGGCCCGTGGCAGACCACCCCGAGCGGCGTGCCCGCGTCCAGGACGGAGGCGAGCAGCTCTCCGGAGACGGGGCTGACGGCCAGGTCCTCCATCGGACCGTGACCGCCCGGGTAGAACACCGCGTCGACGTCGGCGAGGTCCACCTCCTCCAGGGGGATCGGGTCCTGGAGTTCGACCATGGCGCCCAGGGCGGCGGCGATCCGCTCGGCGCCCTCGGTGCCACCGTTGGCCTGCGCGGTCATGCTGCCCTCGTCGACGGTGGGCTCGACGCCGCCCGGGGTGGCCACGACCACCTCGTGCCCGGCGTCGGTGAACACCTGGTACGGGGCCACGACCTCCTCGGCCCAGAAACCGGTGGGATGGCGCGTACCGTCCGCCAGGGTCCAGTGATCGGCGCCGGTGATCACGAACAGGATCTTGGACATGGTGCTCGCACTCCTTGTACGTGTCGGGACTCGGGGTCCCGAAGGTAGTGGTCCCGTGGCCGACGGGCCAACGGACCCGCCCGTGTCGATCGGAGGATTCCGAGGTGTTCTCCCGGCCGGAGGGCCGGGCGCGGCCCGCGGTGCGGCGGCGCACCCGCCCCCGAGAGCGAGGGAGAACGGTGGTGCGGCGGTTCCGGTCGAGGTCGGTACGCCGGGGGTGGGTGGTGTCGAGCCGTAGCGAACCTTCAGTTAGGCTGAAGGTCATGGAAGCCTTCTTGCTGTCCGTCCACGTCGTGGCGGGCATTCTCTTCGTCGGCCCCGTCGCCGTGACCACCAGCCTCTTCCCGCGCTATGCCCCGGTGACCGCGACGCCGTCCGGGAGCGCACGCGTCGAGCGCGGTCTCGACACCGCGCGCCTGCTGCACCGCATCACTCGCGTGTACGGCGTGCTGACCCTCGCGGTCCCGGTCGTGGGACTGGTGCTCGCGTTCGTTCAGGGGCGTACCGGTGAGATCTGGATCGTCGTCGCGATGGTGCTCACCGCCCTCGCCGGCGGACTGCTGGCCCTCCAGGTCCTGCCGCGCCAACGCGAGGCCCTCGCCTCGCCCGACGACGGCGCCCGTCTACGGCGCCTGGCCATGGTCTCCGGAATGTTCAACCTGCTGTGGGTCGTCGTCGTGGTCCTCATGATCGTGCGCCCCGGATCGAGCTACTCATGAACCCCCTGCTGCGCACCCTGGCCGTGCTGTCGGCCCTCGAACTCGTCAGCGTCCTCGCGCTGCTGGTGAACCTGCTCACCGTGCACGACGCCACCCTCACCCGTGTGCTCGGGCCGACCCACGGAGCGCTCTACCTCGCGGTGGCGGTCACCGCGCTCCTCGGCCGTGGTCTGGGGCCCCGGACCCGGGTGGGGGCGCTCCTGCCCGTGCTGAGCGGCCCCTTGACCATGCTGAACGTGCGGAAGGAGACCCGGAGCGCATGAGCCTGCGGCACTATCTGCGCCGACCACCGTCGGTCACCGCGGCGGAGGCGATCCGCCTCGTGGCGGAGGGCGCGCTCGTCGTGGACGTCCGTCGCGCGTTCGAATGGAACCGCGTGCACATCCCCGACGCCGTGCACCTGCCCCTGGAGGTCCTTCCCGAACGATGCCAGGACCTCCCCGAGGACCGGCTGATCATCACCTTCTGCACCGGCGGGATCCGCTCCGCCGGGGCGGCGAACCTGCTGGTGGAGTACGGCTTCGACGCGGTCAACATGAGCCGTGGCCTGATCGACTGGCGCGCCGCCGGCGGTCCGCTCACGGCGTGACGGGCGCAGCGTCCGGGGCGCGGCCGAGGCCGTCGCCGACATGGTCGACCCCTCGGCCCCCGGTGCCTCGCTCCTGCCGGAGGTCGCGGACCTGCGGGGGATCTCGGCCCGGGTCGCCGTCGTGGTGGCCGCCACGGCCCGACGCGAGGGTCTGGCCCGTGCGCCGCCCACCGACCACGACCGGCCGGTGGGGGCGTCTCAGTGGCCCCGAACCGGCACCGCGGCCTTGAGGAGCATCTCCTCGTACTCCTCCTGGGGGTCGGAGTCCAGGACGATCGCCCCGCCGGCACCGAGGGTCAACGTGCCGCGGTGCCGCACGGCGGTGCGGATGACGATGCTCAGATCCGCCTCACCGGTGTGCGAGACGTATCCCAGCGCCCCGGAGTACACCCCGCGGGCCGAGGACTCCAGCCGGTCGATGATCTCCATGGTGCGCAGTTTGGGGGCACCGGTCATCGAGCCACCGGGGAAGCACGCGCGTACCGCCGCCATCGTCGACACCTCCGGGCGCAACCGGCCCCGCACGGTGGAGACCAGTTGGTGCACGGTGGCGTAGGACTCGGTGAACATGAACGACGGCACCTCCACCGACCCCACCCGGCACACCCGACCCAGATCGTTGCGCAGCAGGTCCACGATCATGAGGTTCTCCGCCCGCGTCTTGGCGCCGGTGCGCAGATCCTCGGCCACGCGCGCGTCGGTGGCCGGGTCCGCGTGGCGCGGCGCGGTGCCCTTGATGGGCCGACTCTCGGCTTCGCGTGCGGCGTCCACGCGCAGAAAGCGCTCCGGGGAGGCGCTGAGCACGGTCACCTCGCCCAGACGCAGGAAGGCGGCGTAGGGCGCGGGGTTGGCCTCGCGCAGGCGCCGGTAGAAGTCCAGGTCGTCGCCCCGGTCGTCCAGACGGACCCGGTTGGTCAGGCAGATCTCGTAGCTCTCTCCCTGGGTGAGATGGGCCAGACACGCCTTGACGTCGTCGACGTAGCCCCCGTGCGGACGTTCCAGCAGCGCGGACAGGTCCACCGGGGGGCCGGGGGGTGCCGGCGCGGGGGGCTCGGGCAGGTCGAGCAGCGCGGTACGGGTGTCCGCGACCCAGCTGTGGGCGTCGACTCCCCCGTCGGCGCAGACCACGTAGGTCCGGTCCGCCTGGTGGTCGACGGCCACGAAGCGGTCGCACCGTAGCCAGACCGCGTCCGGGGTGGCCGCTGTGTGGGTGCGCGCGCCCCCGGTGTCGGCCTTGAGTTCGTACCCCAGGTACCCCACATAGCCGCCGACGAAGTCGAAGGGCAGCCCGTGCGGGCGGGGGGCGGCGCCGGTGCGCCGTTCCAGGGCCTCGAACACGGTGCCCGGTTCGGTGTGCTCGCCCCGGCCGTCGCGGACCCGGACGCGGCCGTCCCCCACGTCGTAGGTGAGCACCTCGGCGGTGGGACCGTCCGCCGACCCCAGGAACGAGAACCGGGCCGGGCCCTCCGGACGCGAACTGTCCAACCAGAACGCGTACTCGGCGTCGGCGTGCAGGTGGGTGAAGGCGTGTTCGGTGTCCACGGCGTGGTCGATCTCCGCGACCACCGGTGCGGGGAGCGGCGCGGCCCGTGCGACGGGGTTCGGTGCCGCGGGTTCCGACACCGGTCGGGAACGCGGGCGCGCGTGCGGCCGGGCCAGGTCCAGAAATCCGGACACCAGTCGCTCGCCGTGCTCTCCGGCGACCGATTCGGGGTGGAACTGCACTCCCCATCGGGGCAGGTCGCGATGTTCCAGACCCATGACCACGCCGTCCTCCGCCCAGGCTGTCGCCCTCACCCGGGCCGGCAGGGGCTCGGACACGGCCAGCGAGTGGTACCGCACGGCCGTGAAGTCCTGCGGGACCCCGGCGAAGATCCCGGTACCGGTGTGGCGTACCCGGCTCAGATGGCCGTGGCGGGGTCGGGGCGCCGAGACCACGTCGGCCCCGGCGAGGTGGGCGATGGCCTGGTGGCCCAGACACACGCCCAGCACGGGCAGATGGGTGTACTCCAGCAGCTCCGGCACACGCCCCAGGTCACGGGGGGTCTGGGGGCGGCCCGGACCCGGTGAGATGACCACCGCGTCCACGGAGGCCGGGTCGAAGTCGGCCCAGGCGGGATCGTCGTTGCGCAGCACACGGGGCTCCTCGCCCAGGACACGGGCCAGGAGCTGACTGACGTTGAACGTATAGGAATCGTGGTTGTCCACGAGGAGGACGCGCATCCCGCTCTTTCGTTCTCGGCCGGTGGGCCCGGTGGCGGCATTCCAGGTTACGGCGTTTCCTGTGCACACATGCTTCTGTGCGCCGGTTGTCCACAGATGTCACACGACCCTGGTGCGAGGGCCGGGACCGGGGTACACAAGAAGGCAGAGGATGAGGGGCGTCGTCCCTCGTGCGGACCAGGGAGTGGCACATGGCCGTCTTCACCGCGATGATCATGATCCTGATCGTCCTGCCGCTGGCCTTCTTCTTCGTGCTCACCGCCGGAGAGGTCGGCAGGGTCAATCGGCAACAGCACCACAGGAGGGCCACCCAGGCGCGCCCGGATCGGCCGACGCCACCGCCCCTGGACGCCGCCGAACAGGAACTGCGCCTGCGCTACGCCAGAGGCGAGATCGACCGGGAGGAGTTCCTGCAGCGCAAGATCGACCTGGAGCGCTGAGTTCCGGCTCACCCCGCGCACACGGTTGACAGTGACCCGCGGGTGGGTAAGGTACTCACGTCCTGTTGTCGACGAATGAGGTGGACGTTGCGCATCTGAGGTTCGCGATCATCACGCGGTACGGCCCTTGGCCGGAACTTTCGCGTGGTTGCAACCTCGGTGCTTGGGCCGTCCGCCTTTCCACGGGACCACCGTCACCTTCTGCCCGGCCGTCGGCCGCGTGGTGCTCGCACACGAAGCCCTTTTCCACGACGCTTCCGACTGCGAGAACACACCATGTCTCAACCCGTCACCTCCGACGTCTCGGTGACCTGCTCCGACCTGACCTTCCGTTGGCCGGAGGGCACGACCGTCTTCGACGGGCTGTCCCTGTCCGTGGGCCGCGGACGCACCGGCCTGGTCGGTGTCAACGGTTCGGGCAAGTCCACGCTCCTGCAACTGATGGCCGGGGTGTTGCGCCCGGCCCGTGGCTCGGTGACCGCACACGGGCACCTGGCCTATCTGCCGCAGAACATCACCCTGGACACCGAGCTCACCGTCGCCCACGCACTGGGCATCGCCGAGCGCCGCGCCGCGCTCAACGCCATCGAGGCCGGTGACGCCTCCGAGGCCAATTTCGAGGTCATCGGCGACGACTGGGACGTCGAGGAACGCGCGCTGGCCACCCTGGGTTCACTCGGGTTGGACGGTGTGGGCCTGGACCGCACCGTCGAGCGGCTCTCCGGAGGGGAGACCGTGCTGCTGCGCCTGGCCGCGCTGCTCATGGAACGCCCCGACGTGCTGTTGCTGGACGAGCCCACCAACAACCTCGACCTGTTCGCCCGGCGGCGTTTGTACGACGCGGTGGACAGCTGGCGTTCGGGCACCCTGATCGTCGTCAGCCACGACCTGGACCTGCTGGAGCGGGTGGACCGCACCGCCGAGCTGCGCAAGGGCGAGGTGACCTGGTACGGCGGAGGCTGGTCCGACTACCAGGAGGCTCTGGGCGCCCAACAGGAGGCCGCGCGACGCGCTCTGCGCGCGGCCGAGTCCGACGTACGCAAACAGAAGAAGGAGCTGGCCGAGACCCAGATCAAACTCGCCCGACGCCGGCGCACCGCCAAGAAGGCCGCGGTCGACGGGGGCATCCCCAAGATCGTCCAGGGCGCGCTCAAACGCTCGGCCCAGGAGTCGGCGGGCAGGCTCAAGGGCCTGCACGAGGACCGGCTTCAGGAGGCACGTGATCGCCAGGAGGAGGCCGCCGACGACGTGCGCAAGGACGCCGAGATCAAGGTCGAGCTACCGCACACCGCCGTGCCCAACGGACGGGACGTGGCCCGGCTCACCGGGTTGCGTCCCCGGCACGGTCGTCTGGTCGGTGCCGACCTGTTGGTGAACGGTCCCGAGCGGATCGCGCTGGTGGGCCGCAACGGCGCGGGCAAAACTTCGCTGTTGCGCACCCTGGCCGGGCACCTCGCCCCGATCGAGGGTGAGGCGAGGGTGATGGTGCCGTTGCGTTTCCTGCCCCAGCGCCTGGACCTGTTGAACGAGGAGCTGTCGGTGTCCGAGAACGTCGCCGAAGCCGCACCGGGCGTGTCCCAGCAGGACATCCGCGCCCAGCTGGCGAAGTTCCTGTTCCGCGGGGCCCGTGCCGCCCAGCCAGCGGGCACGCTCTCGGGTGGGGAACGCTTTCGGGCGAGCCTGGCCATGACCATGCTGGCCGCCCCGGCCCCACAGCTGTTGATGCTGGACGAGCCCACCAACAACCTGGACGTGTCCAGTGTCCGTCAGCTGACCGGCGCCCTGTCGGCCTATGAGGGGGCACTGCTGGTGGCCTCGCACGACCTGCCGTTCCTGGAGTCCCTCGGGATGACCCGATGGCTGTTCCTGGACGAGGGGTTGCGCGAGACCACCGCCGAGCAGGTGCGGGACCTGCTGGAGGGAAGGGAGACCGACCAGCAGTGACCCGGCTCGCCGGTGCGGCACCGTTCCCGGTGTCGCACCGGTGTGGATCAGCCGTGCATCTCCTCCAGGGTCTTGCCCTTGGTCTCCTTGACGAAGCGGAGCACGAAGAAGAACGACAGCAGGGCGAAGCCCGCGTACATGAGATAGGCGCCCGACAGGTTCCAGTCGCGCAGCGTCGGGAAACTGACGGTGATGAGCCAGTTGGTGAGCCACTGGGTGGCGGTGGCCACACCCATGGCCGCGGCCCGGATACGCAGCGGGAACATCTCCCCCAGCAGCACCCACACGATCGCGCCCCAGGACAGGGCGAAGAAGAGCACGAACGTGCTCGCGGAGGCCAGCGCCACCGCGGCCCAGGCGAAGGGGAGCGTGACCTCCTCTCCCTGGACCTGGGCGTTGCTGAAGGCGAAGGCCGCGGTGGCCAGGGCCACCGTCATTCCCGCCGAACCCACCAACAGCAGCGGTTTGCGACCGGTCCGGTCCACCAGGATGATCGCGATCACGGTGCCCACGATGTTGACGATCGACGTGAACAGGCTCAGCAACAGCGAGTCGGACTCGGCCACACCCACCGACTGCCACAGCGAACTGGAGTAGTAGAAGATGACGTTGATGCCGACCAGTTGCTGGAAGGCGGAGACGGCCATGCCGATCCAGACGATGGGCAGCAGGCCGTAGCGTCCGGTCAGGTCGCGCAGTGTGGGACGCGCCTCCGACCCCAGCGCCTCGCGGACCTCGGCGATACGCCGGTCGACCCGGCTCTCGCCACCGCCCTCGACCTCGGCCAGGATCCGCCGTGCCTGGTCGACCTTGCCCACCCGCACCAGATACCGGGGCGACTCGGGGATGACCACGCTCAAGCCCAGGTACACCAGGGCCGGTAGCATCTCCACACCGAGCATCCACTGCCAGGCCTGAATCGGTCCGATCTGATTGCTCGCGCTACCGCCCGCCCCCTCGGCGATGGCGTAGTTCACCAGCTGGGAGGAGGCGATGCCCAGCACGATGGCGAGCTGTTGCAGCGAGGCGAGCCGTCCACGGTAGGCCGCCGGGGAGACCTCCGCGATGTAGGTGGGGGCGATCACGGAGGCCATGCCGATGGCCACGCCGCCCACGATCCGCCAGGCGGTCAGGTCCCACACGGTGAACGGCAGCGCCGAGCCCACCGCGCTGACGGCGAAGAGGACACCGGCGATCTGCATGACGCGGATGCGCCCGAGCCGGTCGGCGATGGAGCCGGCCGTGGCCGCGCCCACCACACAGCCCAACAGCGCCGAGGCCACGGTGAACCCCAGGATCCCCGGCCCCACCTGGAAGCGTTCCTGGATGGCGTCGACCGCGCCGTTGATCACGGCGCTGTCGTAACCGAACAGGAAGCCGCCCATCGCGGCGGCCGCCGCGATCATGGTGACGTGGGCGAGGTTGGCGCCACCGTCGTGGTGACCCACCCCTCCCGTGTTGGCATGGCTCACTGTGAGCTCCCTCCTCTGGACACGCCTGAGGTTCCGTTGGGGATCACGGTGCCCAACGGGGAGCGGCACATGCGAGGACGCAACGCTGTCGTGGCCGAACACGCCCCGATGTTTGGCCTTCAGCAGACCACCGGGAGTGGATCGGTACCGCCGCCGGGGGCGCCCGTGGGACGACCGTCGTCCGGCGCTGCGCGGGAGCGGGTCGGACCTCGACCGGGGCTCCGGGGCGAGGTGGGCCGGGGCGTCGGGTGGTGCGGAACCCGGTTCCTCACCGGAGAGAGCGGTTCACGGACGGAGGGCGGTGCGGATCGCGCGTCGCGGAATCGATCGGCGTCCCGGTTCCCCGCATGCGGCGGACACGGGGCTCCCCCGGCGCCTGCGGCGCCGGGTTCCACTCAAGGGGGCCGGGTACCCGGCGTCGGGGTGAGGGCCCGATCCGACGGTGGGGACCGGTCCCGCACAGGGGTGGCGCCTCATCCCCGACGCACGAGGGCGTCGTAGGTCCGGCTCGTACGCTCCAGGTCAACGCCGAGGTCGCGCGCCCAGGCGTCGAGTTCGTCCTGGGCGGCCCGGCCGTCCCGGTCGTCGGAGACCAGGATCTCCAGCTCCAGGAACACTCCGGCGTTCTCGACCTCGTCGACGCAGACGGAGATCGGCCCCGTGGTTCCGACGCGGCGGGTCTTGGCGATGCGCACGAAGGGCTCGTAACCCAGGGCCGTGAGCACGCCGTGCATCGCCTCGCGATCGGCGACGCCCGTTTCGTGTTCGACGCACTCCATGGCGTTGGCCACGGGGGTCTTGGTGGTGACGACGTGGTGCCCGTCCTGGGTGCGCAGGCGCGCGAACGTGAACCCGACCTTGCCCTGGGCCGGGTCCCAGCCCACCGGAGCGTAGGCCTGGTCCTCCTGGCGGACCGGGCTCGCCATGTGCACACCGTCGGCCTTGAGCGCGACCAGGAGTGCCTCCAGGTCCCGTACTCGGTACTTCGTCTCGATCTCGCGCATCGCGAGCCCCTCGTGTCCCGGCGTCATCGTCGCAGCGAGCGTACCGAGACCGGACGCCGTTCGGTGAGGGTTCGGTACGACGAGGATCGGGCCGAAGGCCCGACGATGACGTGGAACCGTCGGTCGGAGCGGTCTGCCCACCTCCGGAGCGGTGACCGTGACCGCCCCGGCGCCCCGCTCCGCACGCGACGGTGCGACCGGGCGGCGCCGCCGCGCGGTGGGCCTCGCCCGTCAGACGCGCTGCTGGGCGGGGTCCCCCTGCCAGATCGGCATCTGCTGGTAGATATGCGCCTGCTCCGCCGCGACCACGTCCTCCTGTCGATCACGCACGCACTTGGCGAGGGTGAAGGTGGAGGTGACGACGAACAGCACGCTCATCCCCAGGAAGGCGCGCACCCACAGGTCGACCGGGAGATAGATGATCCCGGCACCGACACCGAGGGTGGACACGGCGAAGGCGATGATCGACTGCAGGTAGTACTGGGGGGTGGACCGGGGG
>NZ_QOCZ01000130.1 GCF_018207095.1 Nocardiopsis sp. MG754419
GTCCCCACCCACCTTGGAACGCCGTTGAACACCGACACGACCGGGACCGCCCGGCCGGGGGGCACCCCGGACATGAACACCCTGGTGGGCACGCACGACCTCCTGCTGCTCACCCTGGACACCCTGCGCCACGACGTGGCGGTCGAGCTCGCCGCCGCCGGACGCACACCCCACCTGGCCCGGCTGCTGCCCGAGGGCGGCTGGGAGCGCCGGCACGCGCCCGCGAGTTTCACCTACGCCTCGCACCTGGCGATGCTCGCCGGTTTCCTGCCCACCCCCGCCGCTCCCGGTCCGCATCCTCGACTGTTCGCGGCGGCCTTCCCCGGAAGCGTCTCCACCGCCCCGGGCACGTGGACCTTCGCCACCGCCGACCTGGCCTCCGGGTTGGCGGCGCGGGGCTACCACACCGCCTGTGTCGGCGGCACGGGGTTCTTCAACCGCCGCTCGGCGTTGGGCACGGTGCTGCCGGACCTGTTCGCCGAGAGCCACTGGGAGGAGTCGTTCGGGGTCGCCGACCCGCGTTCCTTCGAGCACCAGGTGGAACGCGCCGTGGCGATCACCACCGCGATCCCCGCGGAGCAGCCGCTGTTCCTGCTGCTCAACGTGGCCGCCCTGCACCAACCCAACTGGTTCCATCTGCCCGGGGCGACCCGGGACGACGGCGACACCCGGGCCAGCCACGCCGCCGCCCTGGAGTACGTGGACCGGCACCTGCCACCCCTGTTGGCGGCCCTGGCCGCGCGACGCCCGTGCTTCGCGATCGTGTGCTCCGACCACGGCACCGCCTACGGGGAGGACGGTCACACCGGCCACCGGATCGGCCACGACGTGGTGTGGACCGTCCCCTACACCCACGCGATCCTGCCGCGCGGCTACGCGTCCACCACGGACCCCGAGGAGGTGGACGCGTGACCATCGTCCCGAGGACCGAACCCGTGCGCGCGGACTCCCCGTACCGCTCGTACGTGTACGCCTATCCCCACAAGACCGCCTACCGACCGTTCGACGACCGCCCCCGCCTGGCCGACCTGTGGCGCGGCGAGGACGTGGGCGCGCTGTCGCTGTACGCCCACATCCCGTTCTGTGAGATGCGCTGCGGGTTCTGCAACCTGTTCACGCGGTCCACTCCCCCGGCCGCGCAGGTCACCGCCTACCTGGACGCGCTGGAACGCCAGGCCGAGGCGGTCGCCTCCTGTCTGCCCGAGGGCGCCGTGTTCGCCCGCGCGGCCCTGGGCGGTGGCACCCCCACCTATCTCACCGCCGAGGAACTGGTCCGCGTCTACGATCTGCTCGAACGCTCCCTCGGCGTCGATCTCACCGCCCTCCCCATGTCGGTGGAGACCTCGCCGGCGACCGCCACCCCGGACCGGTTGGCGGTGTTGGAGGAACGCGGTGTCACCCGGATCAGCATGGGCGTGCAGAGTTTCCTCGACAGCGAGGCGCACGCCGCCGGACGACCCCAAAAGCGCGCGGAGGTGGACCGGGCGCTGACCGACATCCGCGCGCACACCGGCGCGGGTCTCAACGTCGACCTCATCTACGGCATCGAACGGCAGACCGCGGACACCTGGCGGTACTCCCTCGACACGGCCCTGGAGTGGCGGCCGGAGGAGGTCTACCTGTATCCGCTGTACGTGCGGCCGCTGACCGGTCTGGGCCGACGGGCCCGGGAGTGGGACGACCACCGTCTGGCCCTGTACCGGCAGGGCCGCGACCACCTGCGCGCCCACGGCTACGAGCAGGTGTCCATGCGCATGTTCCGCCGTGCCGGCACCGCCGACGCGACCGTCCCCGACCACAGCTGTCAGACCGACGGGATGGTGGGCCTGGGGTGCGGGGCGCGGTCCTACACGGCGGGCACCCACTACTCGTTCGACTACGCCGTGGGCATCGGCAGGGTGCGCTCCATCATCGAGGACTACGTGGGTCGCGACGCCGCCGACTTCACCCGTGCCGAGGTGGGCTTCCACCTGGACGGGGAGGAACGCCGACGACGCCACGTCCTACAGTCGCTGCTGCGGGCGGAGGGGTTGGACGCGCGGGCCTACCGCGAGCGGTTCGGCGCCCATCCGGTCGCGGACCTGCCCGAGGAGTTCGCCTCCCTGGCCGCGCGCGGGCTGCTGGTGCCCGGGGAGGACGCGGTCGACGCCACGACGATCCGGCTCACCGAGGAGGGGCTGGCCCACTCCGACGCGATCGGACCGGACCTGTTCTCGGGGCCGGTCCGCCGGCTCATGGCCGACTACGAGGCGGGGTGAGTCGTGTCCTCGCACTCCGCGGTACCGCTTCCGGAGCCCTCCGTGGGTCCTCCCACGCCGGCTCCGCTGCCGGCCCACCTGACCCTGCTCTACCGTGGCCCGTTGGCCAGCTGTGACTACGACTGCCCGTACTGTCCGTTCGCCAAGCGCCGGGACTCCCCCGCGACCCTGCGCGTGGACCGGGCCGCCCTGGAGCGTTTCGTCGACTGGGTCGAGGAACGGGCCGAGGTCGACCCCGGCACACGGTTCTCGGTGTTGTTCACGCCCTGGGGCGAGGGGCTGGTCCGTTCCTGGTACCGGCGGGCGATCGTGCGGCTCGGCCGTCTGCCGCACGTGGAACGCGTGGCGATCCAGACCAACCTGAGCGGGCGCCTGGGGTGGCTCGCCGACGCCGACCTCGCCTCGACGGCGCTGTGGACCACCTACCACCCGGGCGAGGTCGCCCACGAGCGGTTCCTGGCCCGGGCGCGTGAGCTCCTCGACCTGGGGGTGCGGTTCAGCGTGGGCGTGGTCGGCGAACCCGAGCACCTGGCGGCGGCCCGGCGGATGCGCGCCGCCCTGCCGGAGGAGGTCTACCTGTGGATCAACGCCGCCGAGGGCCGCACCTACACCGACGCCGAGGCGGCGACGTGGCTGCGGATCGACCCGCACTTCCACTACAGCCGCCTGCCCCATCCCAGCCGCGGCCTGCCCTGTCGTACCGGTGACAGTGTGCTGTCCGTGGACGGCGACGGGAACGTACGGCGCTGTCACTTCGTGGACCAGCCCCTGGGCAACCTGTACGACGGATCCTTCCGCGAGCGCCTCGGCCCCTCCGGATGCCCTCTGACCTGCTGCGACTGCCACATCGGGTACGTCCATCTGGAGTCCCTGGACCTGTACGAGGTGTTCCGGGGCGGGGTGATCGAACGGATCCCGGCCGCCCCGGGCACCTGAGGGAGCCGCGTCGGAGAGAGGGGCCGCCCTGCGGTTACGTCGTCCCCGGGCGACATAATTCATCCCATGGTTCTTCCCCGAGTCATCGCCACCGACCTCGACGGCACCCTCCTCGGCCGGTCGGGAGAGGTCTCCGAACGCAACCGACGAGCACTGATCGACGCCGCCGACGCCGGGGTGCGGGTGGTCATCATCACCGCCCGACCGCCCCGGACCACCGCGGCCATCGCCTCCCTGTTCGACTGCGCCGCGGTGGTCTGCGGCAACGGGGCCCACACACAGGTACCGGGCCGTGATCCGTGGGTGCGCGCGATCGACCGGGAGACGTCCGGGACGCTCGTGGACCGGCTGCGCACCACCCTGCCGGGGGTGGGGTTCGGGGTGGAGACCGGCCTCGGCTTCTACCACGACGTCGACTACCACCTGGAATCGTGGGTGCCCCCGGAGTGGGTGAGCGGGGTCCTGGACGACACCGACGCCCTCCTGGAGGCGGCGAACCCGGTCACCAAACTCATCGCCCGGGCCGAGGGCATGCCGGTGCACCTCATGCACGAGGCGGCGAGCGCGAGCGTCGGCCCCCTGGCCGAGGTGACCTACTCGGGTGCGGCCGGGCTGTTGGAGCTGACCGCGACCGGGGTGAACAAGGGCAGCACGCTGGCCCTGCTCTGCGAGGAGTGGGGTGTGACCGCAGACGAGGTCGTGGCCTTCGGCGACATGCCCAACGACCATTCCTCGCTCACCTGGGCCGGCACCGGCTACGCGATGGAGAACGGACACCCCGAACTGCTCGACCCCGCCCTGGGGCTGCGGGTGGCGCCGTCCAGCTTCGAGGACGGTGTGGGCCGGGTGGTGGAGAAGCTGCTGCGCGACTGACCGGCCGTCGGCCACGGCCCGGGGCGACCTCGGTCGGGAGCACGACGGCGGTCGCCGTCGCCCCGCCCCCGGGCCGGGCCCCGGCCGGATCGTGGTCGAGGCCCACGATCCCCGCTGGCCGCAGGAGTCCCGTGCGCCCGGGGCTCCGGCTCAGGACTCGGAGCCGTCGACCTCTTCGTGGTAGGTGCGCCGGGTGCGTTCGGTGTGCTCGCTCATGAGTCGCCGCGCGCGCTCGGCGTCGCCCGCCTCGATGACGTCGACGAGCTGGTCGTGCTCGTCCCAGGAGGCGGCGCCGCGGCTGCGGGCGACCGGGGCGTAGTACCAGCGGACCCGCCGGTCGACCTGGGCGGCCAGCTCGGCGAGCACCTGGTTGCCGGAGGCCTGGGTGACGGTGCGGTGGAAGTCGGCGTTGGCCTGCACGACCGCGTCGATGTCGTCCTGACGGGTCGCCTCCCGCCCGGTGGTGGCCAGGTCGCGCAGGGCCCTCACCTGGCCGGGGGTGGCGTGATCGGCGGCGAGCCGGGCGGACTCGGCCTCCAGGAGCGCCCGGACCGCCAGCAGCTGGTCCGCCTCGCTCTCGGTGGGTGTGTGCACGAACGCCCCGTAGCCGGGCCGCAGGTCCACCCACCCCTCGTTGCTCAGTCGCTGCATGGCCTCGCGAACGGGCTGCCGCGACACGCCCAGCGTCTGGGCCAGCTCGGTCTCGACCAGGTGCTGCCCGGGCGAGAGCGCGCGGGTGGTGATGAGGTCGAGGATGGTCTCGTAGACCGCTTCGCGCAACGGAACCGGACGCTGGATCCGTCCCGCGACGGCGTTCAATCCCTGCGAGGACATGAGGGGTCTCCAGAATCCGAGGACATGGTCACTGTAGACAGTGTACGAAGCCCGTCGGGTGGGCGGGTCATGTGGGCACCTCGACGAGTTCGACGCGTTCGGGCACGGGAGCGGACCCGTCGGCCTCGTCGACCGGCGGAATCACCGCCAGGGCGTCCGCGACGGCGACCGCCCGGAGGTCGGCGGAACCGGCCGTGGGCAGTTCGACCGCCATGTCGTGGCCGACCCGCACCGGGACCAGGCGCGTGTCGGTCCGGTGCGACCAGGTGGTGCCCGCGAAGAGGACGCGTCTCCCCCGGTGGGCCGGGTCGGGCCGGCCGGCCCGACCGCACAACAGCGGGACGAGCAGGGTCAGCGCGGCGACCAGCGCGGCGCCCGGGTTGCCCGGCAGTCCCACGACCACGGTGCCCGAAGGGAGCACGGCGAGCACCTGGGGGTGGCCGGGCCGACAGGCCACCCCGTCGACGGCCACCCGTGCGCCGAGACCGGTCAGCACCGACCTGAGGTGGTCGGCCGGCCCCGCGGAGGAGGAACCGCACACCGCCACGACGTCCTCGGCGACCCTCGACAGCGCCCGCGCCAGGTCATCGCGCCCGTCCGCGACCGGACGCCCGGGCGCGCAGACCCCACCGACCCGGGAGACGACTCCGGGCAGCATGGGACCGATCGCGTCGCGCACCGTTCCGGGGCGCGGTGTGCCCGCGCGCACGACCTCGTCACCGGTGACGAGAACACCGACCCGGGGCCGCAGGACCGGCAGTGTGTCCCTGCCCAGGCTCGCGGCGAGGCCGAGGAGCGCCGGCGTGACGGGCGCACCGGCCCGCGCGGCCACCGATCCCACGGCCGTGGTCTCCCCCCGTCGACGCACGTGCCGCCCGGTTGCGATCCGGCCGCTCAGCACGCCCGAGGACAGGGTGGCGTGCTCGTGCGGAAGGACGGCCCCGGTCCCGCTCGGGACGACCGCGCCCGTGGCCGTCCCCACGGCCTCCCCGGCCCGGAGCCGGGCGACCGGCGTCGGGTGCCCGGCGGTCGATCGCCCCCGGAGGATCCAGGGGCCCGTACCGGACACCGCGTAGCCGTCCATGGCGGCGCTGTCGAGCGCCGGAACGTCGATCGGCGAGACGAGGTCGGCCCCGAGCGTGGCACCGAGGGCGTCGGCCAGGGACGCCTCGGTGACGGCCGGCCGACCCTCCTCACCCACCGCACGCGCCACCTCCCGGGCCCCGACCCAGGACAGGGGGGCGGAGGCGTGGGGCCGGGCACGAAGAAGCGGAGAACTTTCCGAAGCACCCGAGTCGGGCATTCCTTCTCTCCCTACCGTGGTGTGGGGGACGACACCCTTGGAGCATACTGTATACAGTATGTGATTTGGAAGGAGTCCTTCATGCGCATCGCCGTTCTCGGAGCCGGGGCCATCGGCGCCTACGCGGGCGCCGCACTGCATCGTGGCGGAGCCGACGTCCACCTCATCGCACGCGGGGCCCACCTGGACGCCCTGCGCGCGCGGGGGGTCCGCGTCCTCAGCCCCCGGGGCGACTTCACCGCGCACCCGCACGCCACGGACGACCCGTCCGAGGTGGGACCGGTCGACGCCGTCCTCCTCTGCCTCAAGGCCCAACAGTACGCCGGGTGCGCCCCGTTGCTGCACCCGCTGCTCGGCCCCTCGACCGCCGTGGTGGCCGCGCAGAACGGCATTCCGTGGTGGTACTTCCACGGGGTCGAGGGACCCCTGACGGGCCACCGGATCGAGAGCGTGGACCCGGGCGGCGCCGTCGGCCGGGCCATCCCCGTCGAACGCGCGGTGGGCTGTGTGGTCTACGCGGCCACCGAGATCGTCGAGCCCGGCGTCGTCCGGCACATCGAGGGGACCCGGTTCTCCCTCGGGGAACCGGACGGCTCGGACTCCCGGCGCTGCCGCGACCTGGCCGCGGCGATGCGGGCCGGCGGACTCAAGTGCCCGGTCGAACCCGATCTGCGGGTGGACATCTGGGTGAAGCTCATGGGCAACATCGTCTTCAACCCGCTGAGCGCGTTGACCCGGTCGACCATGGCACAGATCTGCCGCCACCGCTCGACCCGGGACCTGGCCCGCACGATGATGGAGGAGACCCTGGACGTGGCCGCCCGCCTGGGCGTCCACCCCGAGGTCTCCGTCGAGCGCCGCCTCGCGGGCGCGGAGCGTACCGGCGACCACCGGACCTCCACCCTCCACGACCTCGAACGGGGGCGCCCGATGGAACTGGACGTCATCCTGTCCGCGGTGGTGGAGCTGGCCGACCTGACCGGGGCGCCCGTCCCCACACTGCGCGCGGTCGACGCCGTGGCCGGCCTGCTGAACGCGAGGATGAGCGCGCCGACCAGCGCCCCGGGCACGGCCTCCCGGCGCGCATCCGTGCCCACCTGAACCATTGCCCTCGCGGCCCGTCATTGTATACAGTATTCGACTTGAGGTGCGTGCGCACCGTCGGAGCCCACCCACGATCCCCACCGAGGCCACGACCGCCAAGCGAGGCCACATGCGATCTGACGACTTCTCCGCCCCCTACGACCGACTCACCCGACCACTGGTGCGCGAGGACGGCGTACTGCGCCCGGCCTCCTGGGACGAGGCGCTCGAACGCGCCGCCCGCGGGTTCCGCCGCGGCGTCGAGCGCCACGGGCCGAACTCCTTCGGCCTCCTCTCCTGCGCCAGGGCCACCAACGAGATGAACTTCATGGCGCAGAAGTTCGCCCGCGTCGTGGTCGGGACCAACAACGTCGACTCCTGCAACCGGACCTGCCACGCCCCCAGCGTCGCCGGCCTCGCGGCCGCCTTCGGCTCCGGCGGCGGCACCTCCTCCTACGCCGAGATCGAGGACACCGACCTCATCGTGATCTGGGGCGGCAACCCGCGCTTCGCCCACCCGATCTTCTTCCAGCACGTGCTCAAGGGCGTGCGCAACGGCGCCCGCCTCGTGGTCGTGGACCCCCGACGCACCCCGACCGCGGAGTGGGCCGACCGCTGGCTGGGGCTCAACGTGGGCACCGACATCCCCCTGGCCCACGCCATCGGTCGGGAGATCCTGGACGCGGGCCTGGCCAACACGACCTTCATCGAACGCGCCACCACCGGCCTCGACGAGTACCGCGCGCTGGTCGACCCCTGGACGCTCTCCGCGGCCGAGGCCGAGACCGGGGTGCCGGCCGAGGCCATCCGCGAACTCGCGCACGCCTACGCCCGGGCCGAACGCGCCCAGCTCTGCTGGACCCTCGGCATCACCGAACACCACAACGCCACGGACAACGTGCGGTCCCTGATCAACCTGTCGCTGCTGACCGGGCACGTCGGACGGCACGGTTCGGGCCTCAACCCCCTGCGCGGCCAGAACAACGTGCAGGGCGGCGGCGACATGGGCGCCATCCCCGACCGGCTGGCCGGGTTCCAGGACATCCTGGACGCGCGGGTGCGCGCACCCTTCGAACGCGCCTGGGGGCGCCCCATCCAGGGGCGCAAGGGACTCAACCTGACCCAGATGTTCGAGGCGATGGAGGAGGGGGAGCTCAAGACGCTGTACGTGATCGGCGAGAACCCCGTCCAGTCCGAGCCGGAGACGCACAAGACCACGAGCCGGCTGCGCGCGCTCGACCACCTGGTCGTCCAGGACATCTTCCTGACCCGGACCGCGGAGTTCGCGGACGTGGTGCTCCCGGCGAGCGCGGCCTGGTGCGAATCGGACGGCACCTTCACCAACAGCGAGCGCCGGGTCCAGCTGGTCCGCAAGGCGCTGGAGCCGCCGGAGGGGGCCAGGGACGACATCGAGATCATGTGCGACCTCGCCTCCCGGCTCGGACACGCGTGGGAACGCCCCACGGCCGAGGACATCTGGGACGAGGTGCGCTCGCTCTCCCCCATGCACCGGGGCATGAGCTACACGCGTCTGGCCGAACTCCAGGGCATCCAGTGGCCGTGCTACTCGGAGGACACGCTGGAGCCGAGCTACCTGCACTCGCGGCTGTGGTCGAAGGACCCGGAGGAGCGGGGCGCGCCCGCGCCGTTCGGGATCGTGGGGCACTCGCCGCCGGTGGACCTCCTGGACGAGCACTACCCGTTCCGGCTCACGACCGGCCGCCGACTGGACGACTACAACACCGGCGTGCAGACCCGGGGCTTCTCCTCCCCGATGCGGCGGGGCGAGCTGTTGGACCTGTCACCGGAGGACGCGGCCAAACTCGGGATCGGCGACGGTGAGACCGTGCGCGTGGTCTCGCGCCGCGGCTCGGTACTGGTGCCCGCGTCCATCACCGAGTCCATGCGTCCGGGGCTGGTCTTCATGACGTTCCACTTCCCCGACCAGGTGGACACCCAGACGCTGACCATCGACGCGACCGACCCCATCGCGGGGACCGCCGAGTACAAGGCGGCGGCCGTTCGGATCGAGCGCGTGGCCGCGGAGCCCGAGGACGCACACCGAAAGGACGGGACACCGGCCGCCGAGGCGACCACGGGCGGCTGAGGGCCGTGTCCACGACCGAGGAGGACGGCGACGACCCGCCCCGTGAGCCACACGGCGTCGGGGTGGGTCGTCCCCCAGCCCTTGGTCGAGACGACCCACCTCGGGACGCGACCACCCCCGCGGGGCGGCTCGGTCGTGCCCTCCGGACCACACCCCCGAAGGGACCGAATTCCATCGGTCGACGAGGGTTGTCAATCCGGAACCCCCATCTTACTGTCTCCTGTATACAGAATCCTGTGATCTGTCTTACATGCGATTGAGGTGATCAGGGCGTGGATCTGCGACTGCTGGACGAGGCACCCACCATCGCCGAACGCGATGCCGTCGACTCCTTCCTGGGGGAGCCCGAATCCGGCTGGGACGGCGGGACCCGCCAGGACTCCCACCTGCGCTATGCCAGGGGCGGCCACGCCGCCCGCGATCGGCGGGACCTGCTCCTGCCCGCGCTGCACGCGGTCAACGACCGTGTGGGCTGGATCAGCCGAGGCGCGCTCAACCACATCTGCCGACGCCTGACCATCCCCCCGGCGGAGGCCTACGCCGTCGCCTCCTTCTACGCGATGTTCGCCCTGCACGAGCGGCCCCGTCGGGTCGTGCACCTGTGCACCGACATCGCGTGCGCGGCGGCGGGCGCGGGGCGCCTGCGCGATCGGCTCAACGAACGGCTGGGCGCCGCCGGATCCTCGGACGCCGGCACCACCTGGCACGAGAGCCCGTGCCTGGGTCTGTGCGAACGGGCGCCCGCGGCCCTGGCGCTCCAGGCGGACGCACCGGCACGGTACGCCGTGGCCGCGCCCGCCACCCCCCGTGCACTGGACGCCCTCACCGAGAGCCCGGCGGACGACGACACGACCTCCGGATCGACCAACGGACACGGCCCCCGGAACGGCCTCACCTTCCACGACCGGCCGCTCCCCGGCGCGTCCGCGGAACCGGACCCCGCCACCGCGATCCCGGACGCGGGCTCGCCCGACCACGTCCTCCTCCGCAGAATCGGCCGGATCGACCCCCTCAGCCTCGACGACTACCGTGCCGCGGGCGGTTACGCGGCACTGCGCGAAGCCCTCAGACTCGGACCCGCGGGGGTCATCCGGGAGGTGACCGACTCCGGTCTGGTCGGCCGCGGCGGCGCGGCCTTCCCCACCGGCCGCAAGTGGAACGCCACCGCCCAACAGCCGGTCACCCCCCACTACCTGGTGTGCAACGCCGACGAGAGCGAACCCGGCACCTTCAAGGACCGCGTGCTGATGGAAGGGGACCCCTTCGCCGTCGTCGAGGCCATGACCATCGCCGGGTACGCGATCGGCGCGCGCACCGGCTACCTCTACATCCGCGGTGAGTACCCGCGGGCGCTGACCCACCTGGAGAACGCCCTGGTCCAGGCCCGGGAGCGCGGGCTGCTGGGACCCGACGTCATGGGGGCCGGGTTCGCCTTCGACATCGAGATCCGGCGGGGCGCGGGCGCCTACATCTGCGGTGAGGAGACCGCGATCTTCGGGTCCATCGAGGGTCTGCGGGGCGAGCCCCGCAGCAAACCGCCCTTCCCCGTCGAGAAGGGGCTCTTCGGCAGGCCCACCGCGGTGAACAACGTGGAGACCCTGGTCAACGTGCTGCCCGTCCTGCTGATGGGCGGACCCGCCTACGCCGCGCAGGGCACGGAGGGGTCGACCGGGACCAAGCTGTTCTGCCTGTCCGGGGGCGTCCGACGCCCCGGTCTGTACGAGATGCCCTTCGGCGCCACCCTGGGCGACCTCGTCGAGGCCGCGGGAGGGATGCCGGAGGGGCGTTCGATCCGTGCCGTGCTGCTCGGCGGGGCCGCGGGGACCTTCGTGCGCGGCGACGAACTCGACATCCCCCTCACCTTCGAGGGGGCGCGGGCCTCGGGCACCTCCCTGGGCTCGGGCGTCGTCCTGGTCCTGGACGACACCGCCGACCTGATCGCGACGCTCGTGCGGGTGGCCGCCTTCTTCCGGGACGAGTCCTGCGGTCAGTGCGTCCCCTGCCGGGTCGGCACCGTACGCCAGGAGGAGGCCCTGGTGCGGCTACGCTCCGGCGCCTCCCCCGAACGGGAGCTCCCACTGCTGCGCGAGGTCGGTCAGGCCATGCGCGACGCCTCGATCTGCGGGTTGGGACAGACCGCCTGGAACGCCGTGGAGTCGGCCGTCGACCGGCTCGGACTGTTCACCGACAGCACCACCACCGCCCCGGACGCGCGGGCGACGACCGAGGAGGCCCGATGACCGAACCCGTACTCCTTCCGACCCCCCGACGGCTGATCGACGCGACCATCGACGGACGGAACGTCCGTGTTCCGGAGGGCACCACCGTCCTGGAGGCCTGCTCCGAGCAGGGGACCGAGATCCCGACGCTGTGCTACGGCGACACGCTCACGCCGCGCAACGCGTGCCGAGTGTGCGTGGTGGAGGTGGAGGGGGCGCGCACCCTCGCGCCCGCCTGCTCGCGCAGGCTGGAACCGGGCATGAGCGTGGCCACCGACTCCGAGCGGGTCCGGCACGGCAGGAAGCTGGTGCTGGAGCTGCTCGGATCGTCCGTGGACCTGTCCACCACCCCCGGGGTCGCGGCCTGGATGGAGCGTTACGGCGCCGAGCCGGAGAGGTTCGGGCCCCGGGCCGCCCCGGCCGCGATGGGGGTTCGCGACGCCCGGCGGGCCGGTGAACACCACCCCGGCGACGGCACGACCGCGGAGACCGTCGAGCAACCGCCCAAGGTGGACAACGAGCTCTACGTGCGCGACTACTCCAAGTGCATCACCTGCTACAAGTGCGTCGACGCCTGTGGCGACCAATGGCAGAACACCTTCGCCATCGGTGTGGCCGGGCGCGGTTTCGACGCCCGCATCTCCACCGAGCACGACGTGGCCCTCCCCGACTCCGCGTGTGTGTACTGCGGCAACTGCGTGGAGGTGTGCCCGACCGGTGCGCTGTCGTTCACCACGGAGTTCGAGATGCGCCGTGCCGGTACCTGGAAGGAGGAAGAGCAGACACAGACGACGACGGTGTGCACCTACTGCGGGGTCGGGTGCAACGTCACCCTCCACGTCCAGGAGAACGAGATCGTCAAGGTGACGTCGCCGCACGACAACCCGGTGACGCACGGGAACCTGTGCATCAAGGGCCGGTTCGGCTTCCAGCACGTACAGCGGCGCGGGAACGATTGAGCGCCTCCCACCCCTCGACAGGGGGTGGTGGGAGGAGTAAACCGATAAGGGCGGTGAGACGCCGGAAGGTGGTGTTGCGGATGGGACGGGTCACGGTCCGACAGAGGATCCTCCGGATCAGGGAGGGCCACGAGGGCGAACGCGTGGACACGCTCGTGGTCGAGGAACCGCTGGAGATCAGGCTCGACGGCGACCCCCTGAGCGTCACCATGCGCACCCCCGGGAACGACTTCGACCTGGCCACCGGGTTCCTGGTCGGTGAAGGGGTCGTGACCACCGAGCCGCAGGTCACCGCGGTGCGCTACTGCGCCGGGGCGACCGCGGACGGGTCGAACACCTACAACGTCCTCGACGTCACCCTGGCCCCGGGTGTGTCCCGTCCGGACGTCTCACTGGAGCGCAACTTCTACACGTCGTCCTCCTGTGGTCTGTGCGGGAAGGCGAGTCTGGACGCCGTCCGCACCAAGGCCCACTGGCCCGTGCACGACGACGGACCACGGATCGACGTGGACACCCTGACCGCGCTGCCCGACCGGCTGCGCGAGGCCCAACGGGTGTTCGACCGCACCGGCGGCCTGCACGCCGCCGGACTCTTCACCCCGGAGGGCGAACTGCTGGCCCTCCGGGAGGACGTGGGCCGGCACAACGCGGTGGACAAACTGGTGGGCTGGGCGCTGCGCTCCGGCCGACTGCCGCTGCGCGAGACGGTGCTGATGGTCTCGGGACGCGCCTCCTTCGAGCTGGTTCAGAAGGCGTGGATGGCCGGGATCCCGATGATGGCGGCCGTCTCGGCGCCCTCGTCGCTCGCCGTCGACCTGGCCACGGAGGCCGGCATCACCCTGGTCGGGTTCCTGCGTGGCAGCTCCATGAACGTCTACGCCGGAAGGCATCGCATCCTCTTGGAGAAAGCGCTGACGACGCTTTCGGCGGCCCCAGGTGACATGCGTCTTCCGGACCGGTAGACGCGGACCTGGTTGGCGCGTTCCAGCCCCCCGCACCAACCAGGTCCGATACCGGACCCCACCCTCTCGGCGGTACCGCACCGTCGAGCGCGGACGAGGTGGCCCGAGGGACGCGGTCCCTCGGGCCACCTCGTCGTGTCCGGTGCTACACGCGGCCCTCGGGCCTCAGGGTGTACTGCGGGAAGTTGCCGGGCAGGCGCTCGCCCGCGGGCCCGCGGGTGACCGCGTGCACGAGGAGCTCGCCGCCGACGAAGGCGCCCCGCCAGGAGTCGCCCCACCCGCCGAACAGTTCGTCGCGGTCGCCGCGCGAACGCGGCCGGTTGATCCCGACCTTGAAGGCGCGCACGCCTCCGGCGAGGCGGGCCGCGGTGTCGGTGTCGTCGCACGAGAGGGTGGCGACCAGGGAACCGTTGGCCGCGTTCATCGCGGCCAGCAGTTCGGCCTCGGTGTCCACCAGCACGATCGAGTCGATCGGCCCGAAGGGCTCGGCGTGGAACAACGGTGAGGAGCGCGGCGGCTCCAGAAGGGCCACCGGAGGCACGTAGGCCTCGGTGTCCTGGTCGGGCAGCAACAGCGCGTCGGACAGGGACCCCCGGTACAGCGGTATCGCCCCGCCGGCGACGGCGGCGGCCACCCGGTCGGTGAGCTCCTTGGCCTTGGCCGCGTTGATCACCGGACCGAAGTCGAGCTCGGGGAGCGCGTCCTCGGGGTGTGCGACGGCGAGTGGATGTCCGAAGCGCACCGACCGGATCGCGGCCAGGTAGGTCTGGAGGAAGGCGTCGAAGCGGGACCTCTGGACGACGAACCGCGGGTAGGCGGTGCAGCGCTGCTTGGCGTAGTCGAAGGTCTTCCGGATCTGGCCGCCGAGGGTGCCCCAGTCGTCGTACTCCCACACGCCCCAGCAGTTCAGCCCCTCCTGTTCCAGCACGTGCGGCCGTCCCAGGTCGGCCAGGTCCGCGGCGACCCGTCCTCCGGCGTCGCGTCCGCCGACGAAGGAGACGCAGCCGATCTCCGCGCCTCGGACCAGCGCCGGGGACAGCTCCGCGCCACCGCCGCCGACCAGGGTGAACGGCAGGCCCTCTCGGACCGCGAGCGCGACCGCGAGGGTGAGGCAGACCAGGCCGCCGTCCGTGGGCGTCTTGGCGATCACCCCGTTGCCCGCCAGGGCCTGGACGCACATCGCGTGCGCCAGCACGCTCATCGGATAGTTCCAGCTCGCGATGTTGCTGACGGGACCGTCCAGCGGCGGCCGCTCCACCAGCATCCGGTCGATCTCCTCCAGGTACCACTCCACCCCGGAGATCGCCCGGTCCACGTCCTGACGGGCCGAGCGCCAGGGCTTGCCGATCTCCCAGACCAGCGCGAGGGCCAGGGTGTCCCGGTGTTCGCTCCAGGCCCGGACGGCGGCACGCACCCGTTCGCGGCGGTCGTCCAGGGGGAGACGGGACCACGCGCGGTGGTCGTCGACGGCGGCGGCCACCGCGCGCTCCGCGGTGGCGCCGTCGAGCAGGGGCGGGCCGATGATCTCGGAACCGTCCACCGGGGAGTGGGCCGGGCGGGGTGCGCCGTCCGCGCGCCACCGCCCGCCCCAGTGGTTGTGGACCCGGTCGGCGCCGAAGGCCTCGGGGGCGATCGTGCGACACCGGGTGTAGAGGGTGGTCCAGTCGGTCCCGGGTTTGAGCATCCGCTCCGTCATGGTCTCGTGGGCGCCATGGGGACGCCCTCCTCCTCTCGGTCCTCGACCTCGGCCACGAGGGCCCGGACGATCTCCGCCGCCGCACTGGGGGTCCTGCCGACCTTGACGCCGGCGGCCTCCAGGGCCTCCTTCTTGGCGGCGGCCGTGCCGGAGGAGCCGGAGACGATGGCGCCGGCGTGGCCCATGGTCTTGC
>NZ_QOCZ01000014.1 GCF_018207095.1 Nocardiopsis sp. MG754419
GGGAGCGTTCGGCGTGGGCCGGGGACCCGCCGGCATCTGCGGGCCGGGCACGGGTCCGGGGTAGGAGGAGGCCGCGGCACCCTGTGACGGCTGAGGGCCGGACGGCCGGGCACCGGGCGGCCGACCGACGTTGGGCCCGCTGGGCCCGTGACCCGGGGGGTGCGGTCCGGACGGGGCGGACTGTGGCCCCGACGGAGCTTGCTGCGGACCGGAGGGGAGCGCACCGGACTGCGGCCCCGACGGGGGTCGCTGGGGACCGGGCGGAACCCCACCGGCCCGCGGGCCCGAGGGGGCCGGCTGCGGACCCGACGGGACACCACCGCCCCGCGCCCACGGCGACGCACCGCCACCGGCGGGCGGCGCGGCCGGTGGCCGGGGGCCGGACGGGCCCTGCGCGGGAGGAGGCGTGTTCGTGGCCTGTCGAGGATCGGGACGTTCCGTGGCGGGCCGCCCGTTCGGGGCGGGGAATCGCGGGTCGGCGCTCATCCCGGGCCGCAGCCACCGCGGATCCGGATCCTGGGGCCGTTCCTCCCGAGACTCCGCCCGTTCCCCGGGCTCCTCGGGGTCTTCCGCGTCACGCCGGCTCACGTACGCTCACCTCTTCCTCCTGTCCCCGCGTACCGGGGGCCGGCCGCCTCCACGGCCCTGGTCATGGCCTCCGCCGCGATGTGCAGGGCCGTCCGGTGGGTGGCGGCCGCGACGCGGCGCATCTGGAGGGCCCGCCCCTGGGCGAGGTGCCGGTCGTACCGCAGGCGAACGACCTCCGCCCCGCTCTCGGCGATGATGCGGGTGACCCGCGCGGCGTCGAACCCCGGGTCCTCGTGGCGGTCCTCGTCGAACACCACGATCACGCTGCTCTCCACCTCGGGTCGGCGACCTTCGCGAATGAGACGGTCGAGTCCGCGCCCCACGAGACGGGCCGCGTCCCGGGTCGCCCGCACCACGCGGACACGCGCGTGCGCGGTGTCCGCGACGGCGTCCACGAACGCTCCCCCGGCTCCGACGGCCACGAGTGTCACGCCGAAGAACCGGAAGAGGGGCAGCAGCCCGGCGGCGTAGGCGTCCTCGTTCCGCTGCGCCGCCTGCACCGTCCACAGGCCGGGGGACGCCTCGCCGAGGCTCTGCGCGGCCTGCTCGAACCCTCCGATCTCCACGCCCTCCCCCAGGGCGTACGCGGCGTGGGCGTCCAGCCGCGTGCCGAGGAGCGGGCGTCGGTCCGTCGCGTCCACCGCGAGGACCCGGTCGCGGCGGTGGTGGGCCAGGACCCGCGCGATCAGCGCGGTCACGACCGCGGTGTCCGCTCCGGTTCCGAAGTCGTCGACGAGGATCCGACGGCCGGTGGCCGTGGAACGCTGGAGTCGCCGGCGCACCTCGAGGGTGTCGGCGACCTCCATCGTCGGCAGGAAGGGGGTCACGATCGTGCGGCCCAGCCTGCGCGGCCAGGGATCTCCGTGCACCGCCTTGGTGGGGCCCGTGGCGCCCGTCATCGTCATTCCCCCTCTCAGAAGGTCGCGAGCAGTCGCTCGAAGGTCCCGAACGCGCCGACCGCCAACGGCACCATCACGATCACCGCGATGACCTCGAAGCGGGCGGTGACACCACGCAGACGGGCACGGACGTGCTCGGGCTGCTCGGTCGCCAGCACCACCACCGGGATGACCGTCACGGCGAGGATCACCCCCAGGGCCGGCCACACCGCCCAGGTCTCCTCGCCCGCCCACGCGAGGAGCAGGGCGATGAGCACCACGAGACTCGCGGCGAGGAGCGACACCTTCTGCGCGATGAGCGGGAACTGTCGGGAACGGCTCGCCACCACGATCGCGAGCACCACGGACAGTCCGGCCGTCCACGGGGTGAGGTTCGTGACGAGCCCGAGGCCGGCGACGGCCGCCGCCACCGCGACGGCCACGGTGGCGATGACGAGGCTGCGGTGGGCCCGGGCCACGGCGGTGAGGACGTCGACCCTGGTGACGGGCTCGCCGGAGCCACGACGGTCGTCCAGGACCGCCAGCCCCGAGATCATGAGGGCCACGCGCAACAGCAGACTCAGCCCGATCACGCAGATCACGGTCAGGATCACCGCGACGAGGTCCGTGGTCAGGTCCAGAGCGCGGGACAGGGACCACACCGCGGCCAGGGCCAGACCGACACCGCCGCCGGCCAGGCCGCCCCGGCCCAGGCCGGAGGTGAGACCGAGCAGCAGGAGGAGCCCCGAGACCAGGGCGGCGGCACCGCCCCACAGAGCCCAGTGCGGCCAGTCGAAGTGGGCGCCGGCCGACCACAGCGTGTAGACGCCGACCACGGCGCCGCCGATCGCGAGCGCGGTTCCCAGGGGCTCACGCCAGGTCGGACCGATCGCCGCGCCGATCGCCACCAGCGCGACCGCGACCGCGGCGAGCACCGCGAGGCCCGTGCCCCCCGGCAGGTGTCCGTGGACGAGCCAGGCCGCGCCCAGGAAAAGGACGGCCAGGGCGATCGTCGCACTCCAGCGGGCCGCCGCCGGGTTCCAGCGCCCACTGTGGTCGTCCAGTGCCTGGGAGACCGCCTCCGGCACCTCGTGCACCACGGGCGCGGGCACGGGGGCCTCGTCCCGGATGAGCCACAGGACGGACCCGTCCTCGATCCGGCCCTCCTCCAAGGTGCTCTCACCCACGAGGACCACCCCGGACGCCGTCACCAGGTGACGCAGCCTGGCCGGGTTCTGGGGCTCGTCTCCGAGCAGCTCCAGAACCTCCGGCATCAGGACGCCGACGGGTTCGTTCGCCGGGAGTACCGCGTCGACCCGGCGCTCCTCACCGACGATCGTCACACGGCTCCAAGCGGTCATGAACTGCCCAATCCTCTGCGTGGGCGGCGCACTGCGCCGCGGACTTCGTTACGCCTCACGTACGTCACTCGGGAACCCCGTCCACCGCCACACGCTCGACGTATCCCTGGCCGATCAGCCAGCGCAGGGTGGGGGTCGGCGGCACCTCGGTGAACCCCGCCGTGTCGAGGGTGAAGCGGATGCCGCCTCCGGGTGCGCCGTCCTCCGCCGGGGCGGTGGTGGCGGTCACCCGGAACGGGTGGACGACCCGGTAACGGTGGTAGGAGTCCTGTTGCTCCGCGTCCGTCCGAACATAGTCGGGCAGACCGCGCTCAGCGTAGGGGGTGCCGTCGGGGAAGAGATGGCGACCGCTCTCGGGGCCGAAGGCGTCCAGCGTGTCCCCCGGCGCGAGCGTGTGCAGGTAGGACTCGGCGTTGCGCTCCTCCAGGCCGTCCCGGACCTCCTCGATGAGACTCCGGGCGTTCTCCGCGGCGGCGGCCTCGTCGGCGACGCCGAGCACCACCGGATCCCCCTCGGTGGTGGCCAACTCCTGGAAGAGCCAGCGCGCGGCCTCGTCCTCGTCGGGGAACTGGTAGCCGGGGCGTCCCTGATCGAACTCCATGACGGCCACGGACAGCGAGCCGAACTCGTCGTCCTGGGTGATGAGGTAGTAGCTGCCCACCGTGCCCGGTTCGGGCCGTTCCTCGCCGGGGAGGACGTAGAGGTCCTCGGGCACGCGGGCCCGATCCAGGTGTTCCTTGAGCATGGCCAGATCGACCTGGGCGCCCACCCACTCACCGGGGATCGCCGGGATGGCGTTCTCCACGGGGCCGGACTCGGCCTGTTCCCGCTCCAGCCGCTGGTTGCCCAGGGTGTTGCTGACGAAGGACCAGCCCACCGTGCCGGCGCAGGCCACCGCGGCCAGGCAGGCGCTGATCACGATCTTGCCCATGCCCTCGTCCAGGCGGCGTTTGGTCCGTTGCCCGCCGAACAGCACCGCCTCGCGCAGGCGCTGCCGACGGACCGCGACCGATTCGAGCAACTGGTTGTCGTAGTCGCGGCCCATCGGTACTCCTCTTCGACTGCTCCGCTGTACCGGGGAGGGTCAGATGCCCTCGGCCGCGGTGCGCGCCCGCGTCAGGGCGGTGTCGGCGATCTCGTCGTTCTCCTGCATCACGGAGCGGATGATGGCGATGATCTCCTTGGCCTCGTGTGCGGCCAGGGCCCAACGCTGGTCCTTCTCCAGGTAGGTGACGTCGGCGCCCTCGATCACGGTCTCCGACATCACGGCGTTGACGTCGATCTCGTGGTCGTCGATGAGTTTCTCCAGCGCCCCGGTGATCTCGGAGATCGTCCCCTGGACGTCGGACGAGGCGTTCTTGCTGTATTTGGTGTAGTCGCTCACTTACACGCTCCTCCCCACAGGATCTCGGTCAGGCCCGGAACTTGCCGGAGTCGAAGTTGGCGGCGCTCATCTGGGAGCGGGTGGAATCCGACATCTCCTGGTCGCCCTGCATCACGGCGTTCATCATCTCGACCTGGCCCTCGTGCAGGTTGCCCAGGTCGGTGCCGACGAGGAGGGAGACCTTCTGCGCCCTCTGGTGCAGGTCGTTGAGCGAGTTGCGGCCGCTTCCCTCGAATTTGTCCTTCAGGGGCTCCACGGCGGCGACCAGTTTGTTGACCAGCGTGCTGAGCTCATCGCCCGACTGCTGGGTGTTACTGGTCATCGAGGCAAAGGACGCCTGATGAAAATCGAGTTCCTTGTCCGCCATTCTCCACCTTCCTTTTCGCGAGAATCGGCGCCGAACGACCCCGACTTCCAGTGGGAGATGCGCCGAACCGACCTTCGGTGCACTACTTCATCACAGCGGTACGACGGAATGGTCCGCGACCGACGGCCACACGGGGACGTTCAGACCACCTCCGACCTGCCCGAACGCACATCGCACCCCACCCTTGGCCCGCGACGGAATACCCCAGGGGACGCGATTATGTGACGAGTATCACCACATGACACATAGTGCGCCCGCACACCCGATCCCGTCCCACCGACGTAAACGCACCGAAGTCCCCGCGAACCGCTCTTCGGTAGTGTTCTGTCGCCCCTGACCGATCTCATGACTTCTCCCAGAGTCGAGAGGAACGCCGATGGCCCTCCGTGTCGTACACCGGCCGACACGCACCACCCACCCGGTCTCCGCCCAAAAGCTCCGGGAGGTCGAGGCGCCTCCGACCCTCCCCGACGGGAAGTCCCAGGCCAACCCGATCATGACCATCCTGCCGATGGTGGGCATGATGGCCTCGCTGACGATCATGATGGTCATGCGCAACCCGGCCTTCATGGCCGTGGGCGCCGTGATCCTGTGCGTGGCCCTGCTCGGCGCGCTCGTCATGGTGTTCTCCCGGCGGGGCCAGGTCGGACGCCAACGGCGGAACCAGCGTGAGCTGTACCTCCAGTACCTGGAGGAACTCCGCGAGCGGCTGAGCGAGTGGGAGCACGAGAGCCGGACCCACGCGCGGCTGCTGGACCCTCCCCCGGAGGCGCTCTACGACATCCTCCGCGACCCCAAGCGGCTCTGGGAGCGCCGCCGTCGTCACCACGACTTCCTGAAGGTCCGGATCGGTACCGGTGTGGCCCCCGGCCGCCCTCTCGACCTGGCCGAACAGGGTACGGCCCTGGCCCCGACCGACCCGTTCATGCAGTCCGAGGCCGAGGCCGTCATCCGGCGCTTCACGACCATCCCGGACATGCCCTTCACACTGCCGTTGGACATGACCGGCAACATCAGCGTCGTCGGTGAGCGCGAGGACGCCATGCGGCTGATCCGGGCCCTGACCGCCCAGTTCGCCGTGTTCCACGCCCCGGAGGACGCCGGGATGGCCGTGGCCTACCCGCAGGAGCGGGCCGATGACTGGTCCTGGCTCCCGTGGCTCCCCCAGGTCCTGGACCCCGAACGGCGCGAACAGGGCGTGGCCACCCGGCTCATCGCCCCCTCCCCGAGGGACCTCGGGGTCCTGCTCGCCGACGAGCTGCGCTCACGGAGCGACTTCGCCTCCGAGGTCAAGCGCGGCATGGGACGTCGTGAGGCGTACCAGATGCTGCGACGGCTCCTCGTCATCCACGACACCCACGGCTCCGTGGCCACCGAACTCGTCCGGCCCGACCACACCGTCGACCCCGCGTCCCTCGGTGTCACCGTGCTGCACATGGTCTCCCGGCAGATCGACGAGCCCGGTGACGTGAGCGTGCGCATCACCGTCACCCCCGACCAGGTGCGGGTCGAGGACCTGCGCCCGGCCGACCCGGTGGTGACCTCGGGAACGCTGGACGACGTCTCCCCCGCCACCCTCACGGGGTTGGCGCGCATGCTCGCCCCGCTCCGACTGTCGCCCGAGTCCGTCGAGGAGACCGCCCAGCAGGGCGGCCGCGTCGACTTCACCGCGATGCTGGGGGTGCGCGACCCCGGTGACATGGACGTCCAGCGTCTGTGGGCGCCGCGCAGTGAGCGCGCGTTCCTGCGGGTGCCGATCGGTGTGGACGAGATGGGGCAGCCGCTCGTGCTGGACCTCAAGGAGTCCGCACAGCTGGGCATGGGACCGCACGGGTTGTGCGTGGGCGCCACCGGTTCGGGCAAGAGCGAGATGCTGCGCACGCTGGTGCTGGCCCTGGCCGCGTCCCACCCTCCCGAGCGCGTCAGCATGGTGCTGGTCGACTACAAGGGCGGCGCCACCTTCGCCCCGTTCGAGGACCTGCCGCACGTCGCCGGGATGATCACCAACCTGGAGGACGACGCCGCCCTCATCGAACGCGTCCACGCCAGCCTCTCCGGCGAGGTGCAGCGCCGCCAGCAGATGCTGCGCGACGCGGGCAACGTCCCCAACATCGGGGACTACACGCACAAACGCGAGAAGGACCCCTCGCTCGACCCCATGCCGCACCTGCTGGTGATCATCGACGAGTTCGGCGAACTCCTCACGGCACGCCCGGACTTCATCGAACTCTTCCTATCCATCGGTCGGATCGGTCGCAGCATCGGCGTGCACCTGCTGCTGTCCAGCCAGCGCATCGAGGGCGGCAAGCTCCGAGGGCTCGACACCTACCTGTCGTACCGGTTGGGTCTGCGGACCTTCTCCGAGGAGGAGAGCCGCACGGTCCTCAACACCCCGGACGCCTTCCACCTGCCCGCCCTGCCCGGCTTCGGCTACCTCAAGGTCGACACCACCGTCTACCAGCGTTTCAAGGCCGGCTACGTCTCCGGCGCCTACCGGGGTCCGATCGTCGAGGAGGAGCCCGAGGACGAGGACCGGACCCCCTCACCCCGGCTGTACACCGCCTACAACCCGGCACCGGAGGAGGACGAGGGGTCCGGCGCGCCGGACGAGGAGACCACGATGCCCGTCCGCACGACCGGGCCGACCCTGCTGGACGTGATGGTGGGGCGGCTCGGCCGGCATGGCACCCCCACCCGGGAGATCTGGCTGCCGCCGCTGCCGGGCGCCGTCACCCTGGACGCGATCAGCGGGACCCCCGAGGAGACCGAGGACGGTCTGCGGCTCCCGGGTGGACGGCGACCCCTCCAGGTGCCGCTCGGTCTCCTGGACGACCCCACCAAGCAGTGGCAGGACGAGTGGCGGCTCGACCTGACCGCCTCGGGCGGGCACGTCGCGGTCATCGGCGGCCCCCAGAGCGGCAAGACCACCCTGCTGCGCACCCTCGTGCTGTCCCTGGCCCTCACCCACACCCCCGAACAGGTGTCCGTGTACTGCCTGGACCTGCTCGGGGGCGGTCTGCCCTCGCTCTCCCGCCTCCCCCACGTGGGCGGCGTGGCGGTGCGCACCGACGCCGAGCGGGTCCGCCGCACCCTGGAGGAGGTGCGGGGGATGCTCGAACACCGTGAGGAGGTGTTCCGCACCCGCGGCATCGACTCGATGGAGCAGCTCCGCGCCATGCACGCGCGCGGCGAGGTGCCCGAGTTGGCCACCGCCGACATCGTGCTGTGCGTGGACGGCTTCGGCACCCTGCGCAGGGACTTCGAGGACGTCGAGGACATCGTCAACGAGCTGCTGCAGCGCGGCGGCGGGTACGGCGTCCACATCGTGGCGGCGATGCTCCGGTGGAACGACGTGCGGATGGCCGCGCAGTCGAACTTCGGCCAGAAGGTGGAGCTTCGGCTGAACAACCCGAACGACTCGGCCCTCTCCCGCAAACTCGCCGAGACCATCGGTGAGGGCGACACCGGCCGGGCGCTGACCCCGATGAAGCTCTTCGCCCAGATCGCCCTGCCCCGGTTCGACGGCGTCCCCTCCACCGAGAAGCTGGGCGACGTGGTGGAGCACGCCGCGCGCGCGATCGACCGTGCCTGGGTGGGCGCCCGCGCCCCCGAGGTCCGGGTGCTGCCGCACCGGCTGTCGGTACGGGCCCTGCCCGACCGGGAGGCCGAGCCCACCACCCTGCCCATCGGACTGGACGAGCGCGCCATGGAGCCGGTGCGGCTGGACCTGTTCGAGCGCGACCAGAACCTTCTGGTCATCGGCGACAGCGAGTGCGGGAAGACCAACCTGCTGCGGATGATCGCCGAGGGGCTCGTGGAGCGGTACACGCCCAAGGAGGTCGTGTTCGCGATCATGGACCCCCGCCGCAACCTGCGCGACGTGGTCCCCCAGGAGTACGTCGGCGGGTACGCGACCAACCCCCGCGTGTGCGGTGGCCTGGCCACCGGTGTGGCCCAGGAGATGGAGAACCGGATCCCGCAGGACGGGGAGGGCGATCAGGGCGCACCGGGTGCCTTCGAGGGACCGCGCGTCGTCGTGCTCGCGGACGACTACGACGTGCTGACCACCGCTGGCCAGAAGCCGCTGAGTCCGTTCGTTCCGTACGTGTCGAACGGCCGCGACATCGGTCTGCACTTCGTGGTGGCCCGCCGCGCCGCGGGCGCGAGTCGTGGCATGTACGACTCGCTGCTCCAGGCCCTGCGGGAGGTGGGCACCAGCACGCTGCTGATGTCCGGCGACCGCGGTGAGGGGCAGATCCTTCCGCGCGTCTACGCCTCGCCCCTGCCCGCGGGGCGGGGCCGGTGGATGCCGCGCGGTGGCGCCACCCGACTCATCCAGACCGCTCTGCGCGACGAGGACGGAGCGTAGTTTCCGGAGCGCCGAGCCGTCGGGGCCGGCGCGACGTGAACGGCCCTCGTTCGGCGCCCGGTCGGCGGACGGGGGCCGCTCCGGTTTCCGTGTGCGGTGGCCGTACGGCCACCGCAGCTCCGGTGGGCGGTGGCGGGGTACGTGCCACCGCCGCGGACGGGCTCAGTCGCGGGGCTGGTGCGGAGGGTACGGCGGAGGCGAGGGGTACCGCCGGGGGTCGGCGGCGTACGAAGGCGCGGGAATGGAGAACGGCATGGCCGGAGACGGGCCCGTCGGGGCCTCGCCCGGGTGGACGGCGGGCGGCGTTCCCGGGTCTCCCCCGGGCGCGGGGTCCCAGGGCGAGGGACCGGTGGTGGGTGTGGGGGCCTGGGGCGCGTGCGGGGTCTCGTTCCACTCCGCGGGTCGCCCCGGGTCCGGGTCGGCCGGGATGGGCAGTCCGTCGAGGAAGGCCTCGGTGTAGGCGTCGGCCGCGATGAGGCGCGGCCGGGAACCGGGGGCCGGTGCGGGCCGGGGGAAGGGACCCGAGTGGCCTCCCGGCGCCATCGCGGCCCACGGACCGGTACCCGCGGCGGGCCGGGGGAACGGACCCGAGGGAGCTTCCGGTGGCATCGCGTGGCGCATCATCGCCGGGTCCACGGGTCGGGGCCCCGTGGGCCGGGACCACGGCCCCCCGGGAGGCCGGGCCTCGGGCCCGGGACGCACCTGAGGTGGGGTCCGGGTCCACGGTGGCGTCTGCGGCCCGGTCGGGGGTCGTGCGACCTCGTGCGCGGACCCCGGCTCCGGGGAGGGCCGCTCCCACAGCCGGGGCGAGGGGTCCGCCGCCCGGGGTCCCTCCTGCGGCCACAGCGGTTCGGACGGATCTCCCGGCGCCACCGTCGGCGGTGGACCGTCGACGGCCGGTCCGGTCGGCGGAGCGTTCTCCCAGGGGGCGCGGCTCGGACCGGTGGGCTGCCGGGGACCCGGGCGTCGGACGGCATAGGGGGCCACGGGGAACCCGTCGGGCTCCCCCCGTCCGCTCGGACCCGACCCGTGGTCCTCGTGCCCGTTCATCCGCCGCCTCACCCTCGGCCCGCCACTGCACGCGGGCACCTTCCCAGGAAAGCACGCGGCACACGCCCTGCGGTATCCGGCCGCCGGAAAACCACCCGTATCTCCGTATCCTCCGGCGACCGGGGCCCGCACACCCGGCTATGCGGGCAGGTCGCCCAGGCCGAAGTACGGGAGCGCGGGTTCCAGTCCCTCGATCCGGACCGGGACCGTCCGGTGCCTCTCCCAGTCCGCCCGGCCCAACCGGTACCGCACCTCACGGACGCGTTCACCGCGCACCTGGACGTAGCCGATCCCGTCCGGCCGGTAGCCCAACCTCTCGGAGACCCCCTTGGAGGCCGCGGTGGTCTCGAACGCCTCCGTCGTCGCCTCCAGCGCGCCCAGACCCTCGAAGGCCAGGTGGAGGACGGCCGCGCGCATCTCCGTCCCGATCCCCCGGCCCTGGACGCTCCGGGTCAGCCACGATCCCGTGCCCACCTCACGGCGGACGGCGAAGTCCCGGCCCCGCATGTCCTGGACGCCGACCACCCGCCCCTCGAACTCCACAACCGCGTTGAACAGCCACGATTCGGGGGTCCAGGCGCCCATGGTCCGCCAGTTGTGCCGGATCACGCCCGAGGCGAGGCGTCGTGGGGGCTGGTCGGTCCAGGGCTCCAGGAACGGCATGGCGGTCGGGTCGTGGACCCCAGCGACGGCCGCCTCCGCGAGCCCGGCGAGGTCGGATTCGGACGGCATCCGCAACGTGAGGCGGGGCGTGGTCAGGCGTACCCCCAGCGGGGGAAAGTGGTCGACGAGCATGCCCGGCATTCTCCGCCCCGGTCAGCGCACGAGTTCGGTGACGAGGTCGGCCAGCGCCGCGGCGGCCGTGTCCGGTGCGGCCGTCACGTCCCGGACCTGCCATCCCCGCATCCCGGCCAGATGCGCCGGGTGCGCGAAGGCGGGATCGGTCACCAGGTACCCGCAGGGCGCGTCCGGCCAGTCCGGGACGGTGGGAAGGTGCTCGGTGCGGTAGCCGGCCGGCTCCTCCGGGCGAGGCGGCAGCTCCGACAGTCCCTGTGTGCGGGCGATCTCGGCACGCGTGGGGCTGCCGGGGCGGGGCAACGGCGCGTCCACCAGCACGTATCCCAGCACCGGGCGGTGGGCGGCGCGCTGGGCGGCGCCCACCGAGCCGAGCAGCGGTCCGGCGTCGCCCTGGGCCACCAGCACCGTGGACGCGTCGCCGGCCACCAGGCGGTTGACCTCCAGGCTCGCCAGGGCCACGTAGCGGGCACCGTGCGGCGGGGTCTGGTCACCGGCCACCTCCGGGCGCACGGAGACGTGTCCACGGTGTGTGAGGGCGCTCTCGGCACCGGGCAGGGAGAAGGGGGCGCCGAGCGTGGGGGGGAGCAGGACCGCGATCACGCGACGCCGCTCCCCCGGGTCTCGTCCCGGACCCAGGCCAGGTACGAGGGGTTGCCGCCCGTCACCGGCACCGCGACGATCTCCGGCACGTCGTAGGGATGGGCCGCCACCAGATGGGCCACCAGGTCCTCCAGCCGGTCCGCGGCGGTCTTGATCACGACCGTCCACTCCTCGTCGGAGTGCACGGCGCCCTCCCAGCGGTAGAAGCTGCGGATGGGCCCGCTCACCTGCGCGCACGCCGCGAGGTGGTGCTCGACGACCGATCCGGCGAGCCGTTCGGCGCCCTCGCGGTCATCGATGGTGGTCTCCACCCGGACGACGTCGGTGCGCTCTGCCATGGTCATCCCCTCTAGGGCGGGATGCCTGGTCCGCGCGTCCCCACCCGGTGTTCTAGGCTCACTGATCATGAGCGAACGTGATGAACTCCTGCGTCAGATCAACGATAAGGCGGTCGTGCGCGGGAAGGTGACCCTGTCCTCCGGCAAGGAGGCCGACTACTACGTCGACCTGCGCCGGATCACGCTGGACGGGGAGGCCGCGCCGCTGGTCGGTTCGGTCCTGCTGGACTCCGTCGCGGACCTGGAGTTCGACGCGGTGGGCGGTCTGACCCTCGGCGCGGACCCGGTGGCCGCCGCGATGCTGCACGCCGCCCACGCGCGGGGCCGCACGCTGGACGCCTTCGTGGTGCGCAAGGCGGGCAAGGCCCACGGGCTCCAGCGTCGGATCGAGGGCCCGGACGTCCGGGGTCGCCGGGTGCTGGCGCTGGAGGACACCTCCACGACCGGCGGTTCGGTGCTGACCGCGGTGGAGGCCCTGCGTGAGGCCGGTGCCGAGGTGGTGGCGGTCGCCCTGATCGTCGACCGCGGGGCGCGTGCCCGGCTGGAGGAGGAGGGCCTGGAGTACCGGCCCGTCTTCGAGGTGTCCGACCTGGACGTGTGATCACGGTGGCGGGGTCGTCCACGGCCCCGCCCCACGGACCTCGCAGGTCGCGACACCGATCGAGGTGTCCGTGCCGAGGGGCGTGCAACGGAAGGGGAGCCCCCGGCCGGGGACGAGGCGCGGCGGAGGCCCGAAAGCGAGCAGCGACTAGGGGTTCAGCGTGAAGCTGTGGCCGGCGTCACGGTCGGAGATGTCCTGGTGGTCACCGTTGACGTAGACCTCGACGGCGGCCGGGTCGCCGATCGCGACCTCGAGCCCCTGTGCGTTCTCGCGGTAGTGCACGGAGTTGCCCTGGACCAGTTCCTGGTCCAACAGCACGTCGCCACCGGGTACGCGGACGAACACCGTGCTGGACTCGCCGACGACGCGGATGTACAGAGCACCCATCTCGTCGGAGTCCACCGGTGCGGCCACGGCTTCCGACGCGTTGGCGCTGACACCTGCGGCCGTGCTCGGTAGTGATCGGTACAAGAAGTACCCGCCGAGGGCCACCAGGGTGATCAGAAGCATGACGGCCCCGACGATGGCCATCACCTGGCCAACGCCTCGCGGATCGTTCCTATGCCTTCCCACGGCGACGAATGTAGCGCGTATCACGACAAAAAGCGACAGCGGTATCCGTGGGGTCCCTGTTCGCCCACTCGGGGACCTCGATTCGGAATGACGACGGTATTCCTTTCGCCCCCGGAGCGCGCCGCGCCCACCGACCCCCGTAGGCTGCGGGTACGTCGTCACCCCGAAGCAATTTGGTCTAGACCTTTCCAACGGCTCCGGGGATTCGGGATACTTGGACGACACCTGGTGGTCACCCGGACGCACGGCCCGACGCACGGGCCTCCCCCGGCGGCCGGTGCTCCACCGGGGCACCGCACGTGGGGTGCCGTCGGCACGCGTGAACCAGCGCCGACGGCCGCTCGATCCAGGCCGAACCAGGGAGAGTCAAGCCATGCCCATCGCCAGCCCCGAGGTCTACACCGAGATGCTGAGCCGCGCGAAGTCCGAGGGCTTCGCCTACCCGGCGATCAACGTGACCTCCAGCCAGACGCTGCATGCCGCCCTGCGCGGCTTCGCCGAGGCCGAAAGCGACGGCATCGTCCAGATTTCCACCGGTGGCGCGGAGTTCCTCTCCGGCGCCTCGGTCAAGGACATGGTCACCGGCTCGGTCGCCTTCGCCGAGTTCGCGCGCGTCGTCGCCGAGAAGTACTCGGTGAACGTCGCCCTGCACACCGACCACTGCCCCAAGAACAAGCTCGACGACTTCGTCCGCCCGCTCCTGGAGATCTCCAAGCAGCGTGTGGCCCAGGGCCAGGAGCCGCTGTTCCAGTCGCACATGTGGGACGGCTCCGCCGTCGAGCTGGAGGAGAACCTCCAGATCGCCGATGAGCTGCTCGCCTCCTCCAAGGCCGCCCGCACCATCCTGGAGATCGAGGTGGGCGTCGTCGGCGGTGAGGAGGACGGCATCGTCGGCGAGATCAACGAGAAGCTGTACACCACCCCGGAGGACGCCCTGCGTACCGCCGAGGTCCTCGGCCTGGGCGAGAAGGGCTACTACATGACCGCCCTGACCTTCGGTAACGTGCACGGCTCCTACAAGCCCGGCTTCGTGAAGCTGCGCCCCGAGGTCCTGAAGAACGCCCAGGAGGCCATCGCCGCCGAGCACGGCCGGGCCAAGGCCTTCGACTTCGTGTTCCACGGTGGCTCCGGCTCCACCCTGGAGGAGATCCACGAGGCCATCGAGTACGGCGTGGTGAAGATGAACATCGACACCGACACGCAGTACGCCTACACCCGCCCGGTCGTCGACCACGTCCTGAAGAACTACGACGGCGTGCTCAAGATCGACGGCGAGATCGGCAGCAAGAAGGCCTACGACCCGCGCGCCTACGGCAAGGTCGCCGAGGCCGGCATGGCCGCCCGCGTGGTGGAGGCCGCCCAGCACCTCAAGTCCGCCGGCAACAAGATGCGGTAGGACCCCGGCCCGCCCCCGTGGCGGTCCGCACCGATGCCCGGTGGTCGACGGCGGCCACCGGGCATCGTCGTCTCCCGTGCCCCACCGTGGTCGGCGCACCGACCACGACCCCGGGAACACTGCGGCCCGGTGGCAGGATGGGGGCATGAACCTGCACCAGAACCTGCTGAACGAGCCGCCCGAGACGCGTCTGGCCGACGACCCCGAGGCGCGCGACGCGCTGGCCGCCGCCGACGACCCCACCCCGGTCGCCGGACGTTTCCCGTCCTACTCCGCCGCCTGGGCCCGCCTGGCCGAGCTGGCCCTGGCCGACGGTCGACCCGTCGCCGCCTACGCGTACGCCCGCACCGGCTACCACCGTGGGCTGGACCAGCTGCGCCGCTCGGGGTGGAAGGGCCACGGTCCGATCCCGTGGGACCACGAGCCCAACCGCGGTTTCCTGCGCGCGCTGCACGCCCTGAGCCTGGCCTCCGGCGAGATCGGCGACGAGGAGGAGGCGGAGCGCTGCGCGTCCTTCCTGCGCGAGTCCAGCGCCGAGGCCGCCCAGGCCCTCAACGGCTGAGGCGACCACGGGGAGAAGGGTCCACGACCCTTCTCCCCCCGCCTCCCCCGGACCGCCGGGAGCCGGGCCACGCGTGTGACACAGACGCCCCGAAGGCGCACCCGACCGGGATCCGCTGGTCGTGTACGCTCAATACGCAACGGCCCCTGTCGCTGCTTTGCGCCAGGGGTTGATCCATGTCCGGGGTGGGGAAAGCCCTGTTCAGGTGTCGAGCGAAGAGGTAGAGACCAATGCCGGCGATCACGCTCGTGGGTGCCCAGTGGGGCGACGAGGGCAAGGGCAAGGCCACCGACCTGGTGGGCGAACAGGTGGACTACGTGGTCCGCTACCAGGGCGGTAACAACGCCGGGCACACGGTGGTCATCGGCGACCAGAAATACGCCCTGCACCTGCTGCCCTCCGGCATCCTCTCCCCCAACGTCGTACCGGTCATCGCCAACGGCGTCGTCATCGACCCGGGGGTGCTGTTCGAGGAGCTGCGCGGGCTGGTGGAGCGGGGCGTGGACATCTCCCGCCTGCTCATCTCGGCCAACGCGCACCTGATCATGCCCTACCACCGGGCCCTCGACAGGGTCAGCGAGCGCTTCCTCGGCAAGGGCAAGATCGGCACCACGGGCCGCGGCATCGGCCCGGCCTACGCCGACAAGGTCTCCCGCCAGGGTGTGCGCGTCCAGGACATGTTCGACGCCAAGATCCTGCGCAAGAAGATCGAGCTGGCCCTCAACGACAAGAACCAGCTGCTCACCAAGGTGTACAACCGGCGCGCCCTCGAGGCCGAGCCCATCATCGAGGAGTACCTGGGCTACGCCGAGCAGCTGCGCCCCTACGTCGCCGACACCTCCCTGATCCTCAACAAGGCGCTGGACGAGGGCAAGACCGTCTACCTGGAGGGCTCGCAGGGCACCCTCCTGGACATCGACCACGGCACGTACCCGTTCGTCACGTCCTCCTCCCCGACCGCCGGCGGCGCCGCGGCCGGCGCCGGCATCGGCCCCAACCGCATCTCCAAGGTCGTCGGCATCCTCAAGGCCTACACGACCCGCGTCGGGTCCGGCCCCTTCCCCACCGAGCTCCTCGACGAGCAGGGCGAGTGGCTGCGCACCCAGGGCGGCGAGTACGGCGTGACCACCGGGCGCAACCGTCGGTGCGGCTGGTTCGACGGCCCGATCGCCCGCTACGCCACCCGCGTCAACGGCGTCACGGACTTCTTCCTCACCAAGCTCGACGTCCTCACCGGCCTGGAGCGGATCCCCGTGTGCGTGGCCTACGACGTCGACGGCGTCCGGCACGACGAGATCCCGATGACGCAGACCGACTTCCACCACGCCACCCCGATCTACGAGTACTTCGACGGATGGTCCGAGGACATCACGGGCGTCCGCGAATTCGACGAACTCCCCAAGAACGCGCAGGCGTACGTGCGTACTCTGGAGGAGATGGCCGGGGCTCCGATCTCCGCCATCGGCGTCGGTCCGGGACGCGACGAGACCCTCGCGTTGCGCTCGCTGGTCTGACCGGCCACCACCGTCCTTCCTCCAGACAGAAGAAGAGGCCCCCTTCAGTGAAAGCCCTCGTTCTCGGCGGCGGAGGCCGCGAGCACGCACTCGTCCGTGCCCTGTCCCTTGACCCGGGTGTCACCGGCATCCACTGTGCCCCCGGCAACCCGGGCATCTCGGACCTGGCCGAGAACCACGTGATCAACGTGACCGACGGGTTGGCCGTGACCGAGCTGGCCGCGCGCATCCGCGCCGAGCTGGTGGTCATCGGCCCGGAGGCCCCGCTCGTGGCGGGTGTGGCCGACGCGCTGCGCGACCGCGGCATCCCGGTGTTCGGCCCCGACCAGGCGGCCGCCCGACTGGAGGGGTCCAAGGCCTTCGCCAAGGAGGTCATGGAGGCGGCGGGGGTGCCCACGGCCAAGGCACGGGTGTGCCGCACCGCCGGCCAGGTCTCCGAGGCCCTCGACGAGTTCGGCGCCCCCTACGTGGTGAAGGACGACGGTCTGGCCGCGGGCAAGGGCGTCGTGGTGACGGAGGACCGGGCGCTGGCCGAGCAGCACGCCCGCGAGTGCGGTCGCGTGGTCATCGAGGAGTACCTGGACGGCCCCGAGGTGTCGCTGTTCGTGCTCACCGACGGCGCGCACGCCCTGCCGCTGCTGCCCGCCCAGGACTTCAAGCGCGCCTACGACGGCGACCAGGGACCCAACACCGGTGGCATGGGCGCCTACGCGCCGCTGCCGTGGGCCCCCGCCGGTCTGGTGGACGAGGTCATGGAGTCGGTGGTGCGACCGACCGTGTCCGAGATGAACCGGCGCGGTCTGCGCTACCAGGGTCTGCTCTACGTGGGTCTGGCCCTGACCTCCCGCGGTCCGCGCGTGGTGGAGTTCAACGCCCGCTTCGGCGACCCGGAGACCCAGGTCGTGCTGGACCGGCTGGCCACGCCGATCGGCGCGGTCCTCCAGGCCACCGACACCGGTGGGCTGGGCGCGATCGGTTCCCTGCAGTGGAAGGCGGGTGCGGCGGTCACCGTCGTGGTCGCGGCCGAGAACTACCCGGGCGACCCCGCCAAGGGCGACCTCATCGGGGGTCTGGACGCCGCGAACGGCCTGGAGGGCGCCTACGTGCTGCACGCGGGCACCGCCTGGGACGGGGTGCGCGACATCAAGTCCAACGGTGGGCGGGTGCTCAACGTGGTGGGCACCGGCACCGACCTGCGGCAGGCACGGGAACGCGCCTACGAGGCGGTCGGCCGGCTGGAACTGCGGGGGTCCTTCCACCGCAGCGACATCGCCGAGCGCGCGGCCGCCGAGATCTGACCGCGCGGAACATCGCGATCGCACGGGTGAGGGGCCTCGGCGCTGCCGGGGCCCCTCCGCCCGTCCGGGGGTCTTCCCCCTCCGGGCCCGTTCCCCCTGTGCTCCTCTGCGCTCTTCGCGGCCCTGGGACGGGCCGCGAGGACGGTCGATTGAGGCCGGGCCCGGCCTTCCCGGCGGGGCGACCGTCGGGACGGAGCGGCGCGAACGCGATACTGGAGGGGCCCTCGTCGCACGGGCGCCGGCCGGATCCGGCCGGGCACAGAGGACACGCGTACCCCGACCGCCCCGCGGTCACCACGGCAGAACCCGGAGAGAAGCGTCATGAGTGGCTTCGTCACCGTTCCCGAACCCGTCGAGGTTCCGGGGCTCACCCACCTGCACACCGGCAAGGTGCGCGACCTGTACGCGACCGCCTCCGGTGACCTGGTCATGGTGGCCAGCGACCGGGTCTCGGCCTTCGACTGGGTGCTGCCCACGGAGATCCCCGGGAAGGGCCGGCTGCTCACCCAACTCTCCCTGTGGTGGTTCGACAGGCTCGGCGACCTGGTGCCGAACCACGTCGTCTCCGACACCCCGCCCGAGGGGGCGCCGGCCGACTGGGTCGGACGCACGCTCGTGTGCGAGCGGCTGGACATGGTGCCGGTGGAGTGCGTGGCCCGCGGCTATCTGGCCGGGTCCGGCCTGGCCGAGTACCGCGTGGACGGCACGGTGTGCGGGGTGCCGCTTCCGGAGGGGCTCACCGACGGCTCCGAGCTGCCCGAGGCGATCTTCACGCCGGCCACCAAGGCCGAGGTCGGCGACCACGACGAGAACGTGTCGTTCGAGGTCGTGGCGGCCACGCACGGCGACAAAGTCGCCGCGGAGCTGCGCGACCTCACCCTGAGGGTCTACGAGCGCGGTCGGGACGTCGCACGCGAGCGCGGGGTCCTCCTCGCCGACACGAAGTTCGAGTTCGGCCGGACCTCCTCCGGGACTCTCGTCCTGGGCGACGAGGTGTTCACCCCGGACTCCTCGCGGTACTGGCCGGCCGACGCCTGGCGGCCGGGGCGGTCCCAGCCCTCCTTCGACAAGCAGGTGCTGCGCGACTGGTTGACCTCGCCCGCCTCCGGATGGGATCGGGCCGCCGACGTCCCTCCACCGGCACTTCCGGACGACGTGGTGGAACGCACTCTGTCCCGTTACAAGGAGATCTACGAGCGCCTGACCGGCACGAAACCGCTTCTGGGACCCGAGGCACGGGGGTGATTCGGCCCACGCGTTCGCCGATCCGGGCGGGGAAGCGCGTATGGTGTTACGAGTCGTGTGCAACGCCGGAGTAACGGTGGTCCATACACACGACCTCTGGTCTCTCCCCCAGGCGTAACGCCACTTTGGTCGTTTGGCGAGACTCTATCCGCGAGCAGCGGGTATACCACGTTTTGGGCCGGTGGCAGCCGGTCCTTGCTATAGAGTCTTCGCGAACCCGACGGTTCACTGGCCGCGCAGGTCACGCGCAAGATGGTCGCAACGTTCCAGGGGAAACCCGCGTCTAAGACCCACATAGGCGTACCCGACGAGGGTGACCTTTTTTCACATCTGCCTCACGAAGGAGCACATGAGCATGGGCCAGGAGGTTCGTTACCGCGTCCGCGGCGGACGCCCCCTCAGTGGAACGGCGTTCATCCAAGGCGCGAAGAACGCCGTCCTGCCGATGATCGGGGCCGCCCTGTTGGCGTCCAAGGGACGTACCGTCCTTCGGAACGTCCCCGTCATCGAGGATGTGTACCGCGCGCTTGAGCTCGCCGAACACGTGGGCGCCAAGGTCGCGTTCCACGAGGCCGAGCGCACCGTCGTGATCGACGCGTCCGGTCTGAACGACCCGGAGCTCGCCGTCCTTCCCGCCGACATCGCGGCCCGCTTCCGCGGCTCCGTGCTCTTCGTCCCGGCACTGATGCACCGCACCGGTCGTGCGCGCATCGAGGGTGTCGGCGGCTGCAACCTCGGCAGCCGCAACCTCGACTTCCACTACCGCGGCTTCGCCCGCCTGGGCGCCGAGGTCACCGAGGACCTCGAGCGCAACCACATCAACGTGGAGGCGAGCAAGCTCCGCGGCGGCCGGCTGTACCTGGACACCCCGTCCCACACCGGTACCGAGAACCTCCTCATGGCGGCCGTGCTGGCACCCGGCACCACCGTCATCGAGCACGCGGCCCTGGAGCCCGAGGTCATCGACGTCATCGACTTCCTCACCGCCATGGGCGCGAAGATCAGCGGTGGCGGCACCGGTCTGATCACCGTCGAGGGCGTCAAGGAACTCACCGCCGTCGAGCACACCATCATGTCCGACCGCATCGACGCCGGTGTGTTCGCGATGACCGTCGCCGCCACCGGTGGCGAGGTCAGCCTGGTGGGCGCCAACCTGGACCACCTGGGTGTGGCCCGTTGGAAGCTCGAGCAGATGGGCGTGGGCTTCTCCCAGGAGGGCGCCGTCCTGCACGTCCAGCGGGACCCGTCCGTGCCGCTGCGGCCGATCAACGCCGTGACGTCGCCGTTCCCCGGCTTCGCCACGGACCTGCAGTCGCCGCTCATGGCCCTGGCCACCCTGGCCGAGGGTGAGAGCTACATCCACGAGGCCATCTACGACGGTCGCTTCGCGCTGGCCGACGAGCTCAACAAGATGGGCGCCAAGATCGAGGTCGAGGGCACCCGCGCCATCGTGCACGGTTCCACGAACCTGCACGGCGCCGAGGTCATCGCCCACGACCTGAGGACCGGGGCCGCTCTGGTCCTCGCCGGACTGGTCGCCGAAGGTGAGACAATCGTTGCGCCCGGTTATCTGGTGGACCGCGGTCACGCTCAGTTCGCGCAGCGGCTCGCCGCGCTGGGCGGGGACGTAGAGCGCGTCTTCGTCTAGTAAGAGTCGTTCGCGCAGTTCAAGCCAGGGTGGGGGGCTTCCCTCCACCCGGGCTTTCGGCGTTGATATGGAAAACGATCTTCTTTGGCCCCGCACAATGGGTACGATCTCGGCAATCATGCCGTGACAGAGATCGGGTCGGGAAACCAGTGGGCGCACATAGTGAAGAGCGTGGAATGGTAGCGGGGAGCAACCCGAGGTGAGTGCCCAGCGTACTGGCGATTTGACGATCGGCGTCATAGGACCCCATGAGGTGGTCGAACGGGTCATGCTCATGGGTCCTGGGTCAACAGGACCTCTCAACGCCAGACTCATCGCCGCCGCGTATCGAGATGAGCAAGAGGCGACGGACAAGGTCGTCAGGCTGGGATCGGCGATCGATGCCTATCTGTTCGCCAGCCCGGTGCCCTACGAGTTCGCGCGGAAGGCGGGCGTGCTGACCATGCCCGCCACCTTCGTGCCGCTCGGCGGCGCGAGCCTGCACGAGGCCCTGCTCCGAGCGACCCTCGACGATCGGTACGACCCGACCAGAGCGAGTCTGGACGTCCTCAGCCGGGCCGACGTGGTGGAGGCCTACTCCGAGGTCGACCTGCCCGTGGACGCGATCCACGTGCACGAGGAGCTGACCAACACCGCCCAGCTCACGTCCTTCCACGAGGGCCTGTGGCGGCGCAAGGCGACCCGGATGGCGATCACCTGTGTGCGCGGTGTCGCCGAACGCCTGGAGGCCATCGGGGTACCGGTGATCCGCCTGCGCCCCACCAACGCCGGTGTGCGCAGCGCGCTACAGACCGCCGGGCTGTTGGGCGCCCACCACCGCCTGGAGGAGGCCCAGCTGGGCGTCGTCGTGGTCGACGTGCCCACGCTGCGCGACTCCTCCCGCCGTTCCACCCCCCGCTACTGGCGCGAGGAACTGCGCCTGTCCCTCCACCGGTTGCTGCTCCAGGAGGCGCACCGGATCAACGCCACGGCGCACCGCCTGGACGACCACTCGTTCATGATCACCGCGACCCGCGGATCGCTGGTCACCGCGACCGAGGGCTTCCGGCAGCCGCCGTTCGTGGAGCGGATCAAGGCGGAGCTGGGTATCGCGATCGAGGTGGGCATCGGCATGGGTCGCACCACCCAGGACGCCGAGTCGCACGCCCGGGCCGCCCTCAACCGCGCCCAGGCCTCCCGGCAGAGCTTCGCGGTCGACCGTGAGGGTCGTTCCCTGGTCCCCGCTCAGCGCGCGCCCGCGCGACAGTCCTCGGAGCCGTTGCGCACCAAGGGCCGCGAGACCCTCGTGCGCCTGTCGGAGAAGATCGCCGAGGAGGACGGCCCGCTGGTCGTCGACGCGGAGAACGCCGGACGCATGCTCGGGGTCACCTCCCGCACCGCGCGCCGGCTGCTGCGCACCCTGGTCGAGGAGGGTCTGGCCTGGCCCCTGCCGCCCAACCGCACGCTCCAGCCCGGCCGTCCGCGTCAGCTGTACCGGCTGATCGTGGAGAAGCTGGACAAGGACGCGGCCGGCAAGTAACCCCCGCACGCTCGCACGTACCCCACGGGGGCGGGTTCCCCGAGGGGAGCCCGCCCCCGTTCCCGTTGACGGGGTGCGTGTGCCCGGCTCCGCTCAGCGCCGCGCGGGGTGATCGGTGGCGACCGTCAGGAACACGTCGTTCTCCTCGGGTGTCCCGATGCTGACGCGGGCGCCCTCGCCGTCGAAGGGACGGACCGAGACGCCGACCTCGGCGCAGGCCGCGGCGAAGTCCAGGGTGTCCTCACCCAGCCGCAGCCACACGAAGTTGGCCTCGGTGGGGGGCACGGTCCACCCGGCGGCCGTCAGCGTCTCACGGACGCGCTCACGTTCCTTGACGGTGGCCGCCACGCGCTCCATGAGCTCCTCCTCGGCGTCCAGGGAGGCGATGCCCGCGGCCTGGGCCAGGTGGTTGACGGCGAAGGGCACGAGCGTCTTGCGCACGGACGAGGTCACGTGCGGGTGGCCGACGAGGAAGCCCAGGCGGACGGCGGCCAGACCGTAGGCCTTGGAGAAGGTGCGCAGGACGGCGACGTTCGGACGGTTCGCGTACAGGGCGACGCCGTCGGGCACCTCGGGGTCGCGCACGTACTCGCGGTAGGCCTCGTCGAGGATGACGAGGACGTGGTCGGGGACGCGGTCGAGGAAGTCGACGAGCTCCCGCTCCCGCACCGCCGTCCCGGTCGGGTTGTTGGGGTTGCACACCAGGACCATGCGGGTGGCGTCGGTGATCGCGTCGAGCAGCGCCGGGAGGTCGTGGGTCTCGTCCTTGAGGGGGACGCGGACCGACGTGACGCCGGACAGCTCGGCGAGCAGAGGATAGGCCTCGAACGAACGCCAGGCGTAGACGACCTCCGCGCCGGGTTCGCCCACGGCCTCCAGGAGTTGCTGGAGCAGGCCGACGGAACCGGCGCCGAGGGCGACGTGGTCCTCGGGCACGTTCAGGTGCCCGGCCAGGCGGGTGACGAGCGCGGTGGCGCCCGGGTCTGGGTAGCGGTTGAGCTCGGCGGAGGCCTCGGCGATGGCCTCACGCACGGACGGGAGCGGGCCGTAGGGGCTCTCGTTGGAGGACAGCTTGATGGAGCGCCCGTCGGGACCGACGACCTTGCGGCCGGGCTTGTACGCGGGGATGGACTCCAGAACAGCCCGTAGATATGGCGATTTCGACTCCGACACCATGGTCCTTCCTCAATACTTTGTGCTGGCCCCTCGACACTCTCAGCGACGAGAGGTCCGGGCTGATCACCGCTCCAAGCGGAAATATCGCACAAACCAGGAGAAACCACCATGCGTTTGCATCAATCCACCCGCACGGCCGTGGCCGTATCGGTGGTGGTCCTCTTGACCGCCTGCGGCGGCCAAGGGCAGGAACAGGGCGACGACCCCAACGCGGAGTCGGCGGCGGCACTGCACGAGGCCCAACCGATGAGCGTCCACGACGCGACACTGCTCTCTGAGAGCAGCGAGAGCGGAACCTACTCCGAGCTTGTCACAGTGCAGTACTCAGAAGAAGTACGTGCCTCCACCGAACTGGACAAACCCGAGTGCCTGGACGCCGCCAACCGTTGGGGCGACCTGGAGTCCGTACGTCAGGCGCCCGCCTCCGTGGCCGCCTACGAGTGGGAGCGGGGCACGATGTCGCACATCCTCGTCGAACTCGACGAGGACGCCGCCGCCGATGCCCTGGGCACCAGGCCGCCGGAGACCTGCGCGGAGTACACCGCCACCTACGAGGACGGCAGCAGCTCCGACTACGGGGTCACCGACCTGGAACTGCCCTCGATCGGCGACGAGTCCCGGGCCTTCGCCATCCAGGTGACGGACGACGGCGGGGAGAACCACATGCACACCGTGATGTACCGCAACGGCGGGATCCTCGGGACCACCTCGATCATGGGTCCGGGCGACCCCGAGGAGTACGAGCGGATGCTCGTGGACTTCAGCGAGGCCGCCGTGGAACGCCAGCGACAGATGCTCGACTGACCCGCGCCGCGCCCCGGGCCCGATCAGCCCTGGACGTCCTGTGCCTCCCTGGGCGGGCCGCCCGGCATCCCTCGCCCGGCCTCGCCCGGAGGCTCCTTGGCCAGGGTCCCGGGCCGGGCGCCACCGCGCCCCTCGGCCGCGTCCCTCCTGGCCGCCTGACGCGGCCGGGGCAGCCTGCGCGGCGGCCCCTGGAGGTCGAGGGTGGTGACCGCGCCGAAGGTGGCGACCACCGCGCCGCTCTCGCGGTCCACCAAGGCCGCGCGCACACCGGTGCGCCGCGGGCCGTCGACGCGCACGGCGTAGACCACGTCCACCCGGCGCCCGTGGCGCATCCCGTCGAAGCGCAGGAACCGCCAGCAGCCGTGGCGCCAGGTGTCCTCGGGCTCGGTGGAGAACATCACCGAGGTGTTGACCTGCCACACGTCGCTGCGGCGCAGTCGACGCAGGGTCCGGCGCGAGGAGACCTCGCGCAGGGCGCACGGCTCACTGCCGGTCGCGCGCGTGTACGCCTCGCGCAGCTCGGGGCTGAGCCAGGCCAGCAGGAACAGTTCCACCCCGAGCACGACACCGTGGATCGGAGTGGGGGTCGAGGCCACCTCCCAGCCGTGGGGCGCCAGTCCCACGGTGGACGCCGCGGCCACCGCGAGCAGGGACGCGCGGGTGAGCGTGCGGCTGCCGATCGGCTCGCGGCTCAGGCCGCCGAAGCAGCCGCAGCCCGCCTCCGGATCGCGCCGCCGCACCACGAGGAGCACGCAGACGGAGACGGCGAACAGCAGCGCCGTGAGCACCCGCGCCACCTCACCCCACAGCCCGGTGGCGGTCAACAGCGCCACCGCCAACACCACCTCCACCAGACAGGTGGCGAGGGTGACGGGGCGGCGGAGCCGCTGGGGCACCAGCGCGGCGGCGCCGGTGCCCTCCGAACGCGGCGCGGCCTTGGCCGCCGCACCGAGCAGCAACAACACCGCCAACAGCGGCAGCTGGACCTCACGGACCGCTGCGAGGATCTCCGGGAACATCGCTCATCCCTCCTGGTTCGCGACGGTCATGGTCGCGTTGAAGCAGCCGGCCTCCAGCCGCCCGCCCAGGGCGACGAAGGAGGTCATGGTGAGGGAGGCGATCCGGCCCGCGGCGTGGCCCCCGCACGAGGGGCACAGGTCGCAGAACCAGCTGTCGGCCGCGGCGCAGCCGAGCACGGGCACGACCGCCGTCTCGCCCGTGCAGTCGTTGCGCAGACCGAGGGTCGCCCCGGTCGACAGCAGCGGCAGGGGCAGGCAGGAAGTGCGCCGGTCGCACGTCCCCTCATGGCCCGCGCGGTCCAGGGCCGGGTAGGCGGCACCGGGCGTGTGCGCCCGTGGGTCCAGGTGGGCGGAGCGCCCCCACGCCGGGTCGTACCAGGTGGCGACGCCCTCGACGGTGGCGGAGCGGTCACGGACGGGCGGCCTGCGCGGGCTCGCGTCCAACGGGTGGGGCGGCTGTGTGGTGACCGGCCGCGCGGCCCACACCTCGCCGTCCTTCCAGGTGCCGACGGCGTCGAACAGGTAGCCGGGCTCCAGCCGCGGGTGGCGGACCGAGACGCGTCCGGAGGCGCGGTAGGGCACGACCACCGTGAGTCGCGGACGGCCGTGGCCGGGATCGATCTGCAGGGACTCGCCCTCACGGTCGACGATGAGACCGGTGGCGCGGGCCGTCTGGGCCCAGACCCGCTCGGCGACCAGCCTCCCGTCGTGGGAGCACAACACCACCGCGTCGTCGCCCGGGCGCAGCTCGGTGGGCAGGACCTCACCGCCGCGCCAGAGGGTGGTGACCCTTTCGTAGAGGAAGCGCTCCTCGCCGTTCGGGGTGGCCAGGCAGAGCATGTACGAGGTGGAGTCGACGACCACGCCGCGGGCGACACGGTGGTGGACGGGGGTGGGCTCCGGCGCCGCCTCGGGTCCGAGCAGGGCCGCCGTGAACCGTCGGCGTTCCTGACCGCTGTCCGTCATCACTGACATGTCCTTCGCGCCCCCTGTCACCCGACTCGTCCGTACGTGACCCATTGTGACCTCCGCCCCCACGACCGCCCGCCCACACGCCGACACACGCCCGTTCGTGCCGGTGCCATGCCCTGACCATTACACGGGATCACCGGCCGACCACCCTTCGTGACGCACGAGGAAGTCCGTGCGGCTCTCACCACAGTGGACGCCACCGCCTGCAAGGCATTGAACACGTTTCCGGCCGGTCGTGAGGTCGGCGCACTCCCGACCCTCGGGAAAGAGCCCACACCGTGACCGATGAACCCCGCTCCGCGCGCCCCGACCCCGCGGACCGGGGCCGTGTCCCGCCACCGGGACGCCTCGTCGACCGCCACGGTCGGAGCGACACACCTCGGGGCGCGCCCGACTCCGCGCCCGGGGACCGCGCTCGACCAGGAGACGCGCACGACCCCTCTGCCGCTTTCATGTGGTTTGTGGGCACGTGGCACCTATGTGCCTGGATATTTGCGTTGACTGTGTGACAGTTGTGAACCAAGGGCGGTCGGAGGCCGCCACGCACTCAGCGACATCGCGCGACGCGAGTCGGCGCGAACCGTGAAGGTCGGTGGTCGACGTGACGGGAACGACCCGGACCCCCAGGTCCGACGAGTTCAGCCGCTACGTGTCCGAACGCGGACCGGCGCTGCTGCGTATGGCCCGCTCTCTCACCGGCAATCACGCCGACGCCGAGGACCTGCTCCAGGCGGCGCTGGTCAAGACCTTCCTCGCCTGGGGTCGCATCGCCAACCCCCGGGCCCGCGACGGATACGTCCGGCGGGCCATGGTCAACACGCAGATCTCCGAATGGCGCCGCCGGCGCCTGGACGTCTACCCCACGGACGAGATCCCCGAGCAGCGGGTCGACGACCCCACGTGGCGCAGCGACATGGCCGACGTGGTGGGCCGCGCCATCGACCGTCTCCCCGAACGGCAGCGCACCACGGTTCTGCTGCGCTACTACGACGACCTCACCGAGGCGCAGATCGCCGAGCGCATGGGGGTCACCATCGGGACGGTGAAGAGCACCCTGTCCCGTTCGGCGGAGAAACTGCGCCACGACGCCGACCTCATCATCGAGCGCACCACCTCCTGAACCGGCCGTCGGAGGCGGTGAGGCCACGCCGGACACGGCCCCCGACCCGCCGGCACCGTCGCCTTGGTCACACCGCGCCTCCCCCGGCCCCTCGGCCGGGCGGCCGGGCTCCGCAGACCCGGCCCCGCCCGTTCACGCCACGCCGCACCGCGCACAGTGTCGTCGCCGGTCGACACCCGGAACCGAAGGGCCCTGTGCGCTGGGGGAATTTGCCTCTGACGTGGCATGATCCCGCCACGCACGACCCCGGCGGGGAGAGGCGGAACGGCCCCGCCCGCTCCCGCCCCGGATCGGTCCCGGGATTCGTTTTGCGCAGGACCTCCGCGCTCTGTAGGCTGGTCGCAGCCAGGAGGATTCGCCTAGAGGCCTAGGGCGCCGCACTGCTAATGCGGTTGGGGAGCAATCCCCTCATGGGTTCAAATCCCATATCCTCCGCCGGTCAGAAGGGGTCCCTGCCCACGTGGTAGGGGCCCCTTCGTCGTTCCCGACGACGGTCCCGTGCGCCCGCCGCGCGCACGCCCGCCTCCACGGCCGAGGGGACGCGACGGTCGGTGTGACCGGACACGCCACCGTGGGCGCGCTCTTCTTCGTCGCCTCGGCGATCCGTCTCCACCCGGTCTCCGGGAAGGCCCGGCCCCGGGTGCCGTCCCCGGCGTCCTCGCGCTCCGCTCCTCCGCGCGTCAGGGGGACCAGGAGTGCACGAGGTCGATCAGCTCGTGTCGGGAGGCGACCCCGGTCTTGGCGTAGATGTTGGACAGGTGGAACCCGACGGTGCTCCGGGTGACGCACAGGTCGCGGGCGATCTGGGCGTAGCTCATCCCCCTGACGACCAGCGCCGCCACGGCGCGTTCCCGGTCGCTGAGCGGCGCGAACACGTCCGGTACGGGTGGCCGCACCGACCCCGACGCGGGCGCTTCGAGGCGTTCGACGTAGGGCGTGGCGCCGATGCGCCGGTACGCCCGGAGCGCGCGCCCCCGGATCGCCTCCGCGGCGCCCGGACCCGCCTCCGTCGCGGTCAGCCGCGCGAGGTCGGCGAGGAGGTGGGCGCGGTACAGGGGCAGGTCGAAGGAGTCCACCGCGGCCGCTCGGGTCATCAGCCGGTGCGCCGTGTCGGGTCGGCCCTCGGACCACGCCACGAGCCCGCGCAGCCAGTCCGGAACCCAGTCGAGCCAGTCGGGTCGCGGTACCCCGCCCTCCACGGCGCGCACGTGCTCCTCGGCGAGGTCGTCCTCCCCGGCCCAGAGGGCCGCCTGCGCCATGTGCAGCGCCCAGAGTCCACCGGTGTCGCCCCCGGCCCGCACGGCGCGGTCTCCGAACCGCGCACGGAGCCGGGCGAGGTGGCCGCTCCTCTCCTCGGCATGACCCACGGCGTGGTGCCGGACGGTCGCGGCGACGCCGAACAGGCGGACCGCCTCCCGCCACGGGGTCGTCGCGAGCCGTTCCTCCAGCTCACCGAGGACGAGGTCGGCCGCGACGGCGTCGCCCTGGACGGCAGCGAGGAGGGGTTCGACGGCGCGGACCAGGGGGTGGGCCTCCGCGACGGTGGCGTCGTGTGCCGCGGCCATCGCGTCCCGCGCCAGGGTCCACGCGCACGACTGCCAGTAGGCGTAGGCCAGGGTCGCGTGGTGGACGTCGGCACCGGAGTCGACCAGTCCGCCCCGGACGCGCGCGGCCACCTCGCACAGGTCGGCCTCCGCGGACCGTGGCAGGCCCGCCCAGGCGTGCACGGTCCCCCGCCAGGCGAGCATGTGGGTCGCACGCAGGGGCGTGCGCGCGGGGTCCCGGGCCGGGCCGAGGAGCGGCCGCGCCGAGGTCCGTTCCCCCGGGCGACTCCGACCGAGCCACCCGACCGTGAACGTGTGCACGTCGTCCAGGGCGGGGTCCCGATGGGGCACCGCGAGGGCGCGGTCGAGCAGACGGCCGGCCTCCTCCGTGCCGCGCCCCGTGGCGAGAGCGGCCCAGGCCCACTGCAGGAGGACCCGGTGGCGGGTGGGGGCGTCCGCCGCGGCGAGCGTGCTCTCGGGAACCGCCGCGAAGACCGTGACCGCCTCCCGCCAGTGCCCCTCCACCACGAGGAGCGACCCCTGGACCAGGGCTCGGCGGGCGCGGTCGGCGGCCTCGTCGACCAGGGGCATCTCCGCCCGGACGGCCCCGAGGTCACGGGACCGGATACCGACGTAGAGCGCGTCCAGCCACCGGGAGACGCGCGGCCCCGGGGCGGAGGTGATCCGGCTCGACCAGCGCAGCAGGCGCCCGGACCGGCGGTACGCGCCCTTGGCGTGCGCCGACTCCGCCGCCCGCGCCAACGCGTCGGCGAGGGCGTCGTCGTGGTCGTCGGTGGCCGCCACACGGTGTTCCAGGACGGCCATGGGCGTCCGCAGTTCGGCCGCGGCTCGGCGGTGCAGTTCGCGGCGTTCCGGAAGGGGGATCGACTGGTACACCGCCCTGGCCACGAGCACGTGCGCCGTGCGCAGGGTCACGGAGGGATCGGGGACGCCGGAGACGAGCAGACCCGCGTCCAGCAGGACCTGCGCCGCCGCGCTCGGATCGGTGACCCGGGCGATCGCACCGACGGTCGGGAGGTCGCTCCAGGTGTGCCCGAGGACCGCCACGGCGTTGAGGAGCGCCGACGCCTCGGGCGACGCGTCGTGGACCGTTCGGCGCACGTCCTCCACCAGCTCACGAGGGGCGGGGAAGTCCCGGGCGGACTCCAGTTCGGCCGCCGTGTACTGCGCGACCAGCGAGGACAGAGAGAGCGGACTGCGGTCCGTGTGCTCCCACAGGCGCCGTACCAGGGCGGGCCCGGCGTCAGGGCGCACGCGCCGGACGAGGGCGCTCGCCTGTGCGAGGGTGACACCCTCGACGGTCACCGCGAACACGTCACCGCCCCAACCCGTCGGCCGCGGCCGGACGTCGGGGTCGCTCGGGTGCGCCGGGCACAGGGAGACGGCGACGAGGAGCCGCTCCCCCACCGCGCGTCGGACCAGCCGGGTGAGCGCCCGGACGGACGCGCGATCGGCGTGGTGGAGGTCGTCCACCGTGATCAGCAGTGGTCCCCCGTCCGACACGAGCGCGTCGAGGCGCCCGAGCGGGTCCTGGTCGGCGCGGAGCGAGTCCTCGGGGAACCCCGGCCCGGTGTCGGACGCGAACCGTCGCAGCAGGTCGAGCGGCTCCTGGTGGTGCGCGTCCTCCCCGAACCCCTCCAGCACACGAAAGCCCCGTGCGCGGCGCGCGACCTCCCTGAGCATCGCGCTCTTACCCCGACCCGCCCGACCCGTGATCGTCAGGACCGTCGGCCGGCCCGCCCGCGCCGAGGTGATCGCGGCCTCGATCGTGTCGATCTGCTCCCGCTGCCACAGCATCGTGCCCTCCCCGGGGGCGCGAACGCGCCGGATCGCCATGGACCGGGGTCGGCGAGGACGACGTCCGTCCCGGACGCGTCGTCCGATCGGTCCTGGTCATTTCGTACAGGTGCCCGGGGGCGAAGAGGGATCACCCTGGTGCTAGGCGGTCCGGACCGTGTCCCGGTCCGAGGGCCCCGCCCAGCGATCACCCAGCAGACCGGGAACCACCGTGATCTCAGACATCATCGCCACCCTCATCGGCAACTACATGACCACCTGTTTCGTCCTGGGACTCCTCGTGGCCGGGGTCGTCATCGCCCGCCATCGGGGTCACCGTTCCGGCGCCGTGGTGAGCGGCATCCTGCTGAACATGTTCATCCTGTTCGCCGTGGGTGTGGCCCAGGCGATCAACTTCGTCATGCACTCGTTCTTCGGTGACTTCGCGGCCCGGACGATCGGCTGGGCGCAGAGCCCCTTCCAACTCGAACTGGCCTTCGCCAGTCTCGGTTTCGCCGTGATCGCGTTCGTGGTCCACGGACGTCGTGCCCAGTTCCGGGGCAAGGTCGCCCTCGTGCTCGCCACGGCCGTCACCGGCTTCGGCGCGGCGGGCGGCCACATCTACCAGATGGCGGTCAACGCCGACTTCGCGGTGAACAACACCGGGCTCCTGCTGGTCATGGACATCCTCATCCCGACGTTCGCCCTCGCCCTGATTTTATGGCACGCCCTCGCGCGCGGCGGGGAGGCGTCGCCCACCGACGCCCGGACCGTCCACGTCCCGGGGCCGCGTCGGGGCTCGGCGGACGTGACCGGTGACGCTCGGACGGGTCGCGCCGGACGGGCGGGGGCGGCCCCGGGCGAGATCCCGTAGCGCCCCGGCGGCGAGGGGCTCGCACGCCCCTCACCTCCTCTGACGGGACGAGCACCGGAACCGAACGTCGGGTGCGGGCGTCAGAACGTGCGAAGTCCCTCCTCAAGCAAGGAAGCACCATGCTCCGTTCGCGACGTCATCTCCCCCGCACCGGCCTCCTGTTGGGTTCGCTGACCGTTCTCCTGGCCACCGGCTGCTCGTTCAGCGCGAGTATCGGCGGCGACTCCGCGGTCGGCGCCGACGACGTCGCCGAGCAGGCCACCGCCGTCCTCACCGAACAGGTCGGCCAGGCCCCCGACGACCTCACCTGCCCCGAGGACCTGCCCGCGGAGGTCGGCGCCTCCATCCGCTGTGAGCTCACCGCGGGTGGAGAGACCCTGGGCGTGACCGTCACCACGACCTCGGTCGAGGGCTCCGACGTGAACTTCGACGTCGTCGTGGACGACGAGCCCACGGGCTGACCCGACCGGGTGTCCGGCGGGCGGGTGGGGCCTCGCCCCGTCTCTCGGAGCGACCCGGCGTTCGTGCCGGCGACGGTCCACGTCGGCGCAAGGCCCGCGTCGCCGCCACCGTCTGAGCCCTTCCCCTGACGGTGGGACACCCGGTGTCGGTCCCCGGATCGGCCTCGCCGGGGTCGTGGACCACGCCGGTGCGACGGTGCCGGGCACCCCGCCCCGGAACGACGTTCTCGGGAAACGATCCTCCTCGGTTCGGTGGCGTGGAGGTGCGGCTCTCCACCGTCGCGCGGGCGGAGCGGGAACCACCTGGGCGGGGTCACCCCATGATGAGCGCCACCGCCGGCACCGCGGCGTTGTTCACCGCGTGGACGACGACCGCCGGCCAGATCGATCCACTGCGACGGGCGACCTCCGCGGCGACGATGCCCACGATGACGGCGGCGGGGAAGATGAAGTTGAAGCCGTGGAAGAGCGCGAAGACCACCGAACTGGACAGCACGGCGATCACCGGCCCGTAGCGCAGGAGCGCGTTCATCAGGACGCCGCGGAAGAGGAACTCCTCACCGATGGGGGTGAGCACGGCCAGGAACAGCACCGTCAGGAGCATCGGCAGCACACCGCCGCCGGCCGCGTCGTAGTACATGCCCTGGGGGTCGGTGTCCGCGAAGTCGGTGAAGAAGATGATGAAGAAGTTCCAGACGTACTTGAGGCTCAGACCGAGGACACCGGCCGCCAGCCCGATGGCCATCCAGCGCCATGTGGTACGCCGCACACCGAAGGGCGCGAGGGAGCGGATGCGCACGAGCACGGCCGCGCCGAAGCCCGCCAGGCCGGCCACGCCGGACCACGCGGCCAGGACCAACCCATAGGTGACCGGTTCCAGGTCCAGCCCCAGGGGACCGAAGATCAGAACGGCGACCATCGCGACCAGCATGGTCAGGAGCCCCACCACGATCTCGATCCATCCGGGTCGGGTCGGGCGGGCGGACACGTACTCGCTGCGGTGTGGGCGCTCGGATCGGGGGCTGGACATGGGTTCGCCTCTCCTGTTTCGGTGCGATGTTCGGGGGTGTGCGGAGGGACGTCCTCCACGACGTCGGGTCGAGGCGGGGTCAGAGGGGGCCGGACGCTTCGGGCTCGGCGTGGTCCTCGGTGGCCAGGGCGTGGGCGACGCGGGCGAGGACGTCGCGTTGGGCCGGGTTGTACAGGTCCCTGATCGCGGTCCTCAGCGTGTCCGCGGCCCGGGCGCCCCCCTCCGGCGCCTGTCGCCAGGGGTCGTCCAGCGCCGGACGCGCCTTCCTGAGATCGCGGACCCGCGCGGTCAACCGTGTGGCGACGTCCGCGCGCGTCTCCTCGTCGGCCTCCGCGCCGAGCGCGTCGAACTCCTCGTCGACGGCCTCCGGCGCGTAGTCCCGCAACGCTACGCTGAACGGCCGGATCGCGTCGGGTCCGAGTACACGGCTCCAGACCACCATGAGTCCGCGGTCGGCCTCGGACATGGCGTGTTCGTCGGCGGCCAGGGCCATCTCGGGCGGCAGGTCCGTGGGCGGGGCCTTGCGCAGGACCAGGGCCAACTCCGTGCGCACCCGCTGAAGACGCTCGATGGTCCGCGCCAGCTCGGCGTCCAAGGCCATCAGATCGTTCTCGGGGTAGGCGTCGGCCTCACCCATCTCCGCGATCCGGGCCAGGGAGAAGCCCAGATCGGAGAGGCGGCGGACCCGCATCACGCGCACCAGGTGGTCAACCCCGTAACTCTTGTAACCGTTGGCGCGCCGATCGGGCTCCGCCAGAAGACCCACGTCGTGGTAGTGGCGGATGGTGCGCAGGCTCGTTCCGGCCAGCTCGGCCAACTGTCGGGTGCTCCAGCCCATCGTTTCCTCCTCGCTCGATCCCGGGGGCTCGGGGCGATCGGAAACCCAGTGAAGACCATGCCGTTACGGCATGGTCAAGGGCCGCTGTGACGGCGTCCGTACGCCGCCTCCGAAGCTCGCCGCGAGGGCCGTGGACACACGGCGACGTGTCGGCGGCGTGCGCGACGTGGCGGTGGGGCACGACCCCCACACTCCGCGGGGCCTTCCTCCCGTCGGCAAGGGCCGGAGCGCGAGGTCGACACCCGGCTCCCGCACTCCGCACACGACGCGCGGCGGGATGGCGCCGACCGGTACGGCGGTCGGCACCACTCGCCGACCGGGCCTCCGTCAGGCCGCCGACCGCCGCGGCACCTCCCGCCGCGCGTCAGGCAGGACCATGCGCAACCCGACGAAGAACGACCCGCCCAGCACGATGTGCACGAAGACCAGCGCCATGACCTCCGGTGCGGCCATGGTCACCTCCACACCCGAGTCCACCAGAACCGTGCCGCCCAGGATCAGACGGTTGACCGTCAACTGGACCGTGTGGAACGCGATGGCCGCCCCCAGCGCACCCGCCAGCGGTAGGCGTCGCGCGGCCACCAAGGCCAGACCGAACAGCGTCAACTGCACCACGTAGACGAGCGGGTCCGTCCCCTCGGGAACCGCCGAGTACGGATCCGGGTCCCCGCCCAGCACCGTCTCCACCACCAGACGACAGGCGTCCGAGAGCGCCACACCCACCGGGAACAGCGCCGTGACGACCACGGTCGCCATCGCCGGTCCCCACCCGTCGCGCATGTTGGTCCAGGCGTACCCGCGCAGCGCGATCTCCTCGGGCAACGCCTCGTACAGCACCAGAACGATGGTGTTGACGAGCAGGAACACCAGTATCTGGACGGGATCGACACGACCGACGGTGATCCATCCCGCCAGCAGGGCCGGACCCCAGACCACGAGGGCGCTCACCAGGGCCACGCCCGCGCCGATCGCGACCGCGCCGCCGAACGGGCGCGCCCAGCCCATCCCGGCCGCCGAGCGACGGTCCACACGGGAGCGCAGCAGCAGGATCGCCGGTACCACCAACGCCGCGACCAGCACCGCCTGGGTCCAGTACTGGACGGCCACCGAATCGGCGGTCCAGTCGCTCACGCGTCGAGCCAGGGCGATGGCCAGGCCCTGGACGAGGAACATCGTCGCCCACCCCGCCAACGCCCGCAGCAGGGCGGATCTCTTGGTCACGGGGCTCGTCTCGCAGGGGTCGTGCATGGTGGGGCCTCGTACCCCGGATCAGATCTCCTATGCGCGTCCTCGGCCGCACCGGACGGAACGGTCGCGCCCGCGTTCCTCGCGGGAGCGCCCGGTCGACGTCGGAACACGCGCGTCCCGACGCCTCGGGCTTTTCGACCCACGCCCTCCGGGTACGAGCGGCCCCATGAGCGAACGCACCTCCCCCGGGTACCGCCTCCGAGGACGCCTCACCCTGCACGCCCACCGCCACCCGCGACGACACGGTGCCCTCCTGGGCGTGGCCGCCGGACTCCTGTTCGGTCTCATCATGGGCGCCTTCTCCCTCGTCATGCACGACGCGTTTCCAGCGCAAGCGGTCATCACGGGGGTCGCCTCCGGTCTGTTCTTCGGTCTCTTCATGGGCTTCTTCTTCGGCCGTATGCTGCGTGACGCCGCGGACGTGCACGGCTACCCGATCGGCACCGACCAGCGGCACGCCGCGGACGCCCAGGCGGTCCTCGCCGAGGGACGGCCGGGATCGGACCCCCTCACCAACGAGGTGGCGGCACGACAGGCGCGGACGATACTGGGTACCCCGTATCACCCCAAGACCATGGTGGTCGTGCTGTCACTGCTCACCCTGCTCACGGTGGGTTGGGCGGTGGCCGAGTACGGCCGCTCCGGACTCGGTTTCCCGTTCGTCTTGTACGTCCTGCTCGGCCTGGGTCTTCTGGCGGTGCTCACGGTGCTCTTCCCCCTGGACCGGCGTCGACGGCGACGGGCCGCGGCCCTCCTCGACGCCCTGGAGGACTGAGGCAAAGGAACGGTCCGACCTCGACCACGCCACGTTTATCGAGGCCGCGCACCGGCCAGGCGAGAGGGAAGAGCACGTTCGACCAAGGGGGATCGGCATGGCCGGGAACACACCGTCGCTGCGCGTCTTCGCCTCACCGGACCGCTACGTCCAAGGGCGGGGCGCGTTGGAGGAGCTCGGACCACTCGTGTCCACGCTCGGAGAAGCCCCACTGGTCCTGACCGACGACGTGGTCCGTGACCTGGTCGGGACGATCGTGGAGCGTTCCTTCGCCGAGGCCGATCTACGGCTCACCTTCGAACGCTTCGGCGGTGTGCCCACCAAGGCCGAGTCGGAGCGGGTGGCGAAGGTCATCGAGGAGGGCGGGCACGACGTCGTCGTCGGTCTGGGAGGCGGCGCGGCGATCGACGCCGCCAAGGCCGCCGGTGACAACGCCGGGGTCCCCTGGGTGAGCGCGGCGACGGTGGCCTCCACCGACGCCCCGACCTCCGCGCTCTCCGTGGTCTACACCGAACAGGGGGCGTTCGAGTCCTACCGGTTCTACGAGCGCAACCCGGCCTTGGTGGTGGTCGACACCCAACTCGTGGCGCAGGCGCCCACGCGCTTCCTCGCCGCGGGGGTCGGGGACGCCCTGGCCACCTGGATCGAGGCCCGTGCGCTCCGGGGGACCGACGCGCCCAACATGGTGGCCGGAATCCCCACGCGGGCCGGAACCGCGCTCGCCCGCCTCTCGTGGGACCTTCTGTGGGAACACGCGCTGCCCGCGCTGGACGCGGTGGAGCACGACCTGGTGACCCCCGACGTCGAGGCGGTCGTCGAGGCCACCACGCTGCTGTCCGGTCTGGGGTTCGAGTCCGGGGGGCTCGCGGCGGCCCACGCCGTGCACGACGGGCTGACGGCCGTCGACGAGACCCATGGCATCGCCCACGGCGAGAAGGTGAACATCGGTTCCCTGACCCAGCTCCTGTTGGAGGGCGCCGCCACCGCCGAGATCGAGGAGTTCGCCGAGTTCACCGCGCGCGCGGGGCTGCCCACGACCCTCACCGAGGTGGGTCTGGGCGAGGCCGACGACACCGTGCTGGACCGCGTGGTCGAGGCGGCCATGGCACCGGAGGAGACCATCCACAACCTGCCCTTCAGTCCTTCGCACCGGGACGTGCGCGACGCGCTCCGGGCGGTGGAGGGGGTCGGCCGCCGGGTGCGCGAACGCGCCGGCCTGGACGCGCCCCGACCGCCCCGGCGGGGCTGACGTTCCACGCGGGTGGGGTGGTGTCACCGTCGGCGTGGCAGACTGGAACACCCCCCACCCACACGTCGCACATGAGAAACGGGCCCATGGACAACCTGGACATCATCGAAAGCGCCTCCGATCCCGCGGTCCAGAGGATCATCGATGTCACCAAGAGCTCCAGGGCCAACATCAAGACCACGCTGATCGAGGACGTCGAACCCCTCGTCCAGTGCATCAAGGCCGGCGTGGAGTTCATCGAGATCTACGGGATCGAGACCCAGCCGCCCTCCGCCGAGCTGATGGACCTGTGCCGGGAGCGGAACATCCCGGTCCGCCTGTTCGCGACGTCGGTCGTCAACCAGGTCTTCAAGGGTGAGCGCAAGCCCAAGAACTTCGGCATCGCGCGGGTGCCGCGCCCGTCGCGGTTCAGCGACCTGGCCAGGAGGGGCGGGGACGTCCTCGTCCTCGACGGGGTGAAGATCGTCGGCAACATCGGCGCCATCACCCGTTCGGCCCTGGCCCTGGGCGCTTCCGGGATCGTGCTGGTCGACAGCGACCTGACGGCCGTCGCCGACCGTCGGCTCATCCGCGCCAGCCGCGGCTACGTCTTCTCGCTGCCCATGGTGCTCGCCACCCGGGAGGAGGCCATCTCCTTCATCCGTGAGGAGGGCATCCCGCTGGTGGTGCTCGACGCCGACGGCGACGTGCCGCTCAAGTCCCTGGGCGACAACCCGGAGCGGCTGGCGCTGCTGTTCGGCAGTGAGAAGGGCGGCGCCTCGGAGATGTTCGAGGGGGCGGCCTCGGCGTCCATCTCCATCCCGATGATCAGCTCCACCGAGTCCCTCAACGTGTCGGTGTCGGTCGGCATCGTGCTGCACGAGCGGACCGGTCCCAACTTCGAGGCCCGCGGGGCCGACGCGGGTTAGGCCCGGCTCTCTTCGGGCCTTCCCGTGTTCTCCCGGGGTCCGCGCTGCGCTTCGGCCCGCCTCCGGAGGCTCCCGGTGCGACGGGACACGGTGGCCCACGGCACCCGTCACGGGAACGGCTCCGCCTCGAACCACGCGTCGAGGCGGAGCCGTCGTACTACTGCAGGCCCTTACGCGCGAGCAGCGGCTCCATGCCGGGCTCACGCCCCAGGAAGTCCCGGACCGCGTCCATCGGGTCGACGCTGCCGCCCACCGACAGCACCTTCGCGCGGAACCGGTCGCCGTTCTCCCGGAGCAGCCCGCCGTTGGCCTTGAACCACTCCACGCTCTCGGCGTCCAGCACCTCACTCCACACGTAGGAGTAGTAGCCGGCGCTGTACCCGTTGGCGAACACGTGCATGAAGTACGAGGTCCGGTAGCGGGGGCGCACCAGCGGATGCAGGGCGCCCACGGCCTCCAGGGCCTTGTTCTCGAAGGCGAGGGCGTCGTCCACCGTCGTCCCGGGCTCCAGACGGTGCCACGACCAGTCCAGCAGCGCCGCCGCCAGGTACTCGAAGGTGGAGAAACCCTGGTTGAACTTCTCCGCCGCGGTGAGCCGCTCCACCAGCTCGGCCGGGACCGGCTCACCCGTCTCGTGGTGCTTGGCGTAGTGCGCGAGGATCTCCGGCCAGGTCGCCCACATCTCGTTGACCTGGGACGGGAACTCCACGAAGTCACGCGGCACGCTCGTGCCCTCGACGCGTGGGTAGCGCACCGCCGACAGCAGCCCGTGCAGGGCGTGGCCGAACTCGTGGAACGCGGTCTCCACCTCGTCGAACGTGAGCAGGGTCGGCCCCGACACCGGCTTGGTGATGTTGAGGTTGTTCACCACCACCGGCCGCTCGTCCAGCAGGTGGGACTGGTCCACGAGGTTGTGCATCCACGCGCCGCCGCGCTTGGTCGCCCGGGCGTAGGGGTCGAGCAGGAACAGGCCGAGGGCGGTACCGTCGGCGTCGAAGACCTCCCACGTCCGCACGTCGGCGTGGTATCCCCGCAGGTCGGACCGTTCGCTGAAGGTCAGACCGTACAGGCGCGTCGCCGCGTACAGAATGCCGTCCTCGATCACCCGGCCGAGCTCGAAGTACGGGCGCAGGGCGTTCTCGTCGAAGTCGTAGCGGGCCTTGCGGACCTGCTCGGCGTAGTACGGCCAGTCCCACGGTTCGATGTCGTGCCCGGCGTGCGCGGCGAGTTCGGCCGCCTCGCGCTCGACGTTGCGCCGCGCGGGTCCGACCAGTTGCCCCAGTCGCTCCTCGACCGCCTCCACCGTCTTGGCGGTCTGGTCGGCGACCTTGTAGGCGGCGTGGTCGGGGTAGCCGCGCAGTGCGGCCTGCTCGGCGCGGATGGTCGCCACGCGTCGGGCGATCTCCAGGTTGGCCGGGGCGCGCTCCACGCTGAGGGTGTACAGCCGCTCGCGGGTCGCGCGGTCGTTCAGGCGGGCCAGCGCGGGCTGCACGGTGGTGTTGAGCAGGGGCAGGACGTACTCGCCGTCCTTCTCGATGGCCTGGAGCCACGCGTCGTCGAGCCCGTCGAGCTCGGAGACGTCCCGGGTGACCAGGGCGGACTCCGTGGAGGCCCGGACGAGGTTGCGGGAGAACTCCGTGCCGAGCTCGGACACCTCGGTGTTGAGCTCGCGCATGCGCTCCTGCTGGGCGTCGTCCAGGTCGGCGCCGGCCTGGACGAAGTCGAGCCGGTACCGCTCCAACAGCCGGGTCTCCTCCGGGCCGGAGGCGGTGACCCGCTTGATGCGGTCCCACAGGCCCCGGTGGAGGAGGATGGCGTCCTGGTGGCCCGTGGCGAGCGGAGCGAGTTCGGCCTCCAGCGCCTGGACGCCCTCGGTGGCGTCCGAACCGGCGAGGGTGTGCAGGACGATCTCGACCCGCTTCAGCGTCCGCCCCGAGCGCTCCAGGGCGGCGATGGTGTTCTCGAAGGTGGGCTCCGCCGGGTCCGCGACGATCGCCTCCACCTCGGCGAGGTGCTCGGCCACACCCTGATCGAAGGCGGGCCGGAAGTGCTCCTCGCGGATCGACGCGAAGTCCGGAAGCCCGTAGGGCAGGGTACTCGGTGACAGGAACGGGTTGTCGGTCAAGGATGTGCTCCTGGTTCGTCGGCGCCGGATCACGGCATCGGGGACGTTCGTGCCGTTCTACCGTGTGTCCCCTCGCCTGTCACCCGGCGCCCTCCGTTCCCGGGTGCGGTTCCTCACCGGCGGTGTCGCGGCGGGCGGTCGCTCAGTCCCCGATGACGTGCGGGTCCGGTTCCGGTCCGGTGGCGTCGCTCAGCGGCAGCTCGACGATGGGGACGTACCGGCCCGTGGCCTCGCCCGCGCCCTCGGGGCTGTAGGTGAGCGTGCCGCCGCCGGCCTTGACCTGGTTGTTGAGGGTGTTGAGCAACATCAGGCGCGCATGGACCGCCTCCGCGGTCGGCGTCTCGCCCTCGCTCCCCTGCTCGTTGGTCATGCGGATGGCCGCGGCGGCCACGGCCACGGCGTCGTGGTTGACGAGCGCGTAGCCGTTGCGGAGCCGTGCGAGGTCGGGGTCGTGCTCGTCGAAGTGCCCCCGGTAGGCCTCGAGGAAGTCGGCGTAGCCCTCGGGGACGTCCGGGGAACCGGCGGGCGCGTCGTTCCACCGCGGGTCCTGTCCGGTGGCGTAGACGAGCGTGATGTCCTGCTCTTCGAGGATCGACATCTCCTCCTCCTGGTTGAGCATGCTCATGCCGGTGGAGACGAAGAGGATCCGGAGCGGACGGTCGCAGACGCTGTACCTGAGGCTGTCCAGGAACGCGTCGAGGTCGGGGGCGCGACCGGCGAAGAGCACGGTGTCGGCGTCGGTCGCGCACACGTTGCCGGACACGTCGGAGAACAGGCCGGAGGGCGGGGTGTCGCCGACCGTGGTGCCCGCGTACGTCTGGACGGCGCGTCCTTCGGTGTACGTGTCCAGGTGCTCGTCGAAGGCGGTCTTCAGCGTGGAGACGAACAGGTCGGGCTGGGTCTGGTCGTGGACGACGACGGCCCGGGCCGGGTCGTCGAGGCCCTCCAGGTAGGCCTTCAACGCCTCGACGTACTCGTTGTTGCTCGGCGCCACGCGGATGACCCCGGCCAACGCGGGGTCGTCCTCGGTCCCGGCGTCGTCGATCCCCCCGGGTCCGTGCGCGAGACCGTCCGCGGTGAGCGCCGAGGAGATCATGGGGACCTCGTGCCGGTGGAGTTCCTCGGCGACCTCACGGGTCGACTCGATGCTGACCCCCAGACCGGTGACGGCCACGAGCGGGCGCTCCTCGTCCCGTGCCATGGCGACGAGGTCCTCCACCACCGGCCCCCGGCCCTCCTGCCGCCCGCCCATGTTCGCCAGGACCAACTGGATCTGGGGGGTGGGGTCACCGAAGGCGCGGGTGTCGTTGGCGCGGATCTGGGCGGTGTAGGCGCCCTCCAGGGCTCCGCGCATCCGGACGGGGTCCATCGGACCGACACCGTCGAAGCTCAGCGTGCCGAGGAAGGCGACCCGAACGACGGGTCTGCCGTCGTCGAGCGCGGCCACGCGGTCGTTCTCCTCCTTGATGCGTTCGGAGACCACCCCGAACTCGTCGTCGAAGACGAAGGAGCCGTCGGTGACGCCGACGCACGCGCCCTGGAACTCCCGGACCCCGCTGGCGGGCCCTCCACAGGTGAACCGGTCCCCCATCACGAGGGCGGTCGCCACGACCACGAGGACCAGCGCCGCCGCACCGGCCAGCAGCAAGATCCGTTTCCTGTTCCCGCCGCCTACGTCGGCCGGGTCGGCCATCTGTGGTCACCTCTCCTGGTCAACGACTCGCCAAGCACTTATGATGCGCGTTTTCGCTCGATATATGAGCCCTCCGGCCTTTCGTGACGCAGGCGTTATACGAATTCAGTCACTTTTTCTCCTGTAAATCACAGAAATCACTTTTGTTGCTGGAGGTGACCATGGTGGCTTTGTCAACGAAACGCACGACCTCCTCCCCACCCTGCTCTCGGACACCCCACGGCCCCCGGCCGCCGCGCGCCGGGCCTCTGATTCGATGAGGGGACCCCCCTTTCCTGGAGAAGCCCATGGCTCGCACGACCGACGTCCCCGGACCCTGGGGCACTCTTCCTCTGCCGCGCTCCGCCCTTCCCAACACCGGCACACCCGACCTTCGCGATTCCGCGCGATTCGTGTGGTGGCTCATTTCCCGTCAGCCCTGGCGCGTGGCGCGCGGGGCCCTCATCGGCACCCTGTGGATGGGCGTCCTGATGATTCCGCCGTACCTGTTGTCCCGGGCCATCGACGACGGGCTCCGCGCCGAGAACCCCCGCGCGCTCTTCCTGTGGGTGGCGGCGCTGGTCGCGGTCACCGTCCTCAACGCGGTGCTGTCGATCCTGCGCCACCGCACGATGTCGCTGGTGCGCATGGACGCCGCGCACCGGACGATGCGGGTGATGGCCCGACACTCCACCGTGCTCGGCTCCTCCCTCTCCCGCAGGGTCACCTCGGGTGAGCTGTCCACCGTGCAGGCCTCCGACGTCCTGCTCATCGCGCACATCCTCACCATGACCGGGCCCGGGGTGGGGGCGGTCATCGCCTACGCGGGGGTCGCGATCCTGCTCTTCACCATGTCTCCACCGCTGGCCGCGATCGTCGTGTTCGGCGTCCCCGTTCTGGCGCTGGTGGTGGGCCCGCTGCTCGGCCGGTTGCAGGCTCGTCAGCGGACCTACCGTGAGCACCAGGGCGTGACCACCGCGCTGGCCGCGGACATCGTGTCGGGACTACGCGTACTGTGCGGCATCGGCGGCAAGGAGCACTTCGCCCGGCGCTACGCGGAGCGGTCCGAGGCCCTGCTGCACCAGGGGTACCGGGTCAGTGAGACCACCAGTTGGTTCCAGGCGGTGAGCTCCTGTCTGCCCGTGGTCTTCCTCGGCGTGGTGACGTGGGTGGCCGCACGGCTGACGGTCACCGGCCAGATCACCGTGGGCGAGACCGTCGCGGTCTACGCGTACGTGGCCATCCTCATCGTGCCGATCCTGTTCCTCATCGAGGGCGCCACCGGGGTCACCCAGGGGCTGGTCTCGACCCGGCGGGCGCTGCGGGTCCTCGCCCTGGAGCCGCCGCTCGTCGGGAGCGGGCGGAACCGGCCGGGCCCCGCGGTCGGCGCGGACCTGGTCGACCCGGTCTCGGGGGTCACCGTCCCCGCCGGGAGGGCCACCGCGTTGGTCTCCACCTCCCCCGAGGAGGCCTCCGTCGTCGCGGACCGCCTGTGCCGCTACACCGACTCCGACGCCGTGTGGGGCGGCATCCCGCTGCGCGACGTGGAACTGACCGAGGTCCGCGACCGCCTGATGCTCGGCGACAACGACGCCTATCTGTTCGCCGGGTCGTTGCGACAGGTCTTGGACCCGCACGCCACCCGATCCGACGACGCGCTGCGCGCGGCGCTGCGCGTGGCCGCCGCCCTCGACGTCCTGTCCACCATGCCCGACGGCCTGGACTCGTGGGTGGAACCCCAGGGCCGCAACCTCTCCGGCGGGCAGCGTCAACGGATCAGGCTCGCCCGCTCGGTGCTCGCCGACCCGGAGGTGCTGGTGTTGGTGGAGCCCACCTCGGCGGTGGACACGCACACGGAGGCGGCGATCGCCGAACGCCTCCACGAGGCACGGGCCGGACGCACCACCGTGGTCCTGGGCACCTCACCCCTGCTGCTGGACCACGCCGACCGGGTCGTTCTCCTCGTCGCCGGGGAGGTGGCCGCGGTCGGCACGCACGGAGAACTCGCGGAGAGCAGGTCCGACTACCGGGCGCTGGCCCTGCGCGGCGCCGACGAGAACGGGGAGGTCCAGGCATGAGCGAGCGGCTTCCGATCGCCGACCGGGCCCAGGTACGCCAGGACACCGTGGCGCTGCTGCGCGCCGAACGCGGACGGGTCGCGCGCCTGGTGACCCTGACCCTGCTGGCCGGCGCGGCGGGGCTGGTCGGCCCCTATCTGCTGGGCCGGATCATCGACATGGTCGAGGCGGGAACCGCCACCCTGGCCGCCGTGGACCTCCTGGCCGCCGGTGTGGTGGTGGCCGCCTGCGCCCAGTTGATCCTCACCCGCTACGCGCGCCGCGCGACCCACCGGTTCGGCGAACACGTCCTCCGGCGGCTGCGCGAGGACTTCGTGGAGCGGACGCTGTCGCTGCCGACCCGGGTGGTGGAGCGTTCGGGGACCGGGGACCTCACCACCCGGGTGTCGGCGGACGTGGCGACCGTGGGCCAGTCGTTGCGCGGTGTCCTGCCCGACCTGGCGCTCCACCTGTTCCAGCTCGTGGTGCTGTTCGGCGCGATCTTCTGGATCAGCCCGCTGCTGGGGGTGTGCGCGCTCATCACGGTCCCGCTGGTGGTGCCGGTGGTCCGCTGGTACCTGCGCCGATCCCGACCGGCCTACCTGGCGGAGGGGTCCGCGCTGTCGGGGGCGTTGGAGAACGTGTCCGCCACCGCCGAGGGCGGCCGCACGGTCGAGGGTCTGGGCGTCCAGGCGGACCGGATCGCGGTGACCGACGACGACGTGGGCCTGCTGTACCGGGCCCGGCGCGGCACCCTGCGCCTGCGCTCGGTCCTCTTCCCCGTCACCGAGGGCGCGTTCCTGATGCCGAGCGCCATCGCCCTGCTGGTCGGCGGGATGGTGTACCTCGGCGGCGGGATCGGGTTGGGCGCGCTGGTGACCTGCCTTCTCTACATCGAGCAGGCGGTGAACCCCATGATCCGGTCGGCGCAGTGGATCGAGGAGATCCAGCGGGCCGCGGCCTCCTTCGCGCGGCTGCGCGGGGTGGAGCGGCTGCCGGCGGAGTCCACCGAGCCCGGCCCGGAACCCGAGGGCGACGGGATCGAACTGGTGGACGTGCACTACGCCTACGTGCCCGGCCACGACGTCCTGCGCGGGATCGACCTCGACATCCGTCCCGGCGAACGGCTCGCCGTGGTGGGCCCCTCCGGAGCGGGCAAGACCACCATCGGACGCCTGTTGTCCGGAGCGGACGTCCCCGGTTCCGGGCGGGTCCTGGTGGGCGGGGTGCCGGTCGGCGACCTGGCCCCCGGGGTACTGCGCGAACGGGTGGTGCTGGTCGACCAGGAACACCACGTGTTCACGGGTTCGTTGCGGGAGAACCTCGCCATCGCCGCCCCGGACGGCGACGACGCGTGCCTGGTCGCGGCGTTGGAGGCGGTGGACGCCCTCTGGGTCCGGGACCTGCCCGAGGGTTTGGACACCCTGGTGGGCTCGGGCGGCGCGGCGCTGGACCCGGCCCGCGCCCAGCAGGTGGCGCTGGCCCGGGTGGTGCTGCTCGACCCGCACACGGTGGTGCTGGACGAGGCCACCTCCCTGCTGGATCCGCGCACGGCACGCGCGACGGAACGCTCCCTGGCCGCCGTGTTGGCCGGGCGGACGGTGCTCGCGATCGCGCACCGGCTGCACACGGCGCACGACGCCGACCGGGTCGCGGTCGTGGAGGAGGGCCGGATCACCGAGATCGGGTCGCACGACAAGCTCATCGCCGCCGACGGCGCCTACGCCGCCCTGTGGTCGTCCTGGCACGGCACCGACTGAGCGCCCCTCGGCCCGGACCCCCGACCCCGGGGATCCGGGCCGAGGTCCCCGAAGACCCCGGCTAGGCCTCGCCGTTCCCCCGAGGCGGCGGGGCCGGGCGTTCGAAGACGATCTCCAGGCCGTCGCGTTCGTCCCACTGTTCGCCCACGCGCTCGAATCCGTGTCCGGCGATGGTGGCGAGGGAGCCCGCGTTGTCCGGGCTGATCGAGGCGCGGACGATGGCCACCTCGGGCGACGCGTCCGCCCGACGGAGCAGTTCGGCGAGTATCGCCCGCGCGTACCCGCGACGGCGCAGCTCGGGAAGGACCGAGTAGCCGATCTCCACACGGCGTCGCTCGTCCGGTGGGCCGTGGAAACCGGCGTGGCCGACCGCACGGCCGTCGTCGGCGTCCAGCACCACGTCGGTCAGCCACCCGGCGCGGGAGGGCACCGCCCTCAGCTGGTCCAGCCGGAGCCCGGTGAGCCACCGCATCTCCTCGTCGGCGAAGTGGGCGCCCAGCGTGGCCCCCACCAGTCGCCCCGCGGTCGCCGTGTCACCGTCCTTCAGGGCGGCCAGGACCGGTGCGGTCATCTCCACCAGGCGCACCCGAGGGGGCCCGTCCGGGCGTCGCCGGGCCCGCGCTTCCTTGTTCGTCACCCGCACATCCTCCCCCGCGGGTGGGCGCCCCTCAACGCGTTTTCGGGCGCGTACGCGCCACGGATCGTCCGGGGTGTCGGGGACGATGATCGGGCCCACCGCGACCCGCACACGAGGAGACCCCATGACCCCCGGCGACGATCGACGCTGTTCCTGGGCTCGGAACGCGTCCGATCTCATGACCGAGTACCACGACACCGAGTGGGGGCGCCCCTCCCACGAGGACCGGTACCTGTTCGAGATGCTCGTCCTGGAAGGGGCCCAGGCGGGGCTGTCCTGGGCGACCGTGCTGAACAAACGGGAGAACTACCGGCGCGCGATGGACGGTTTCGACGTGGAGCGGATCGCCGGCTACGGGGAGGACGACACGGTCCGGCTGCTCGCGGACGCGGGCATCATCCGCAACCGCCTCAAGATCGGCTCGGCGGTGCGCAACGCCCAGGCCTTCCTCCGGGTGCGCGAGGAGTGCGGGAGCTTCGACGCCTATCTGTGGGACCGGGTGGACGGCGTACCGGTGATCGGACACTGGACCGCGCCCGAGGAGGTGCCGGTGACCACACCGCTCGCCGACCGGCTGAGTCGGGACCTCAAGCGCCGCGGGTTCACCTTCGTGGGCGGTACCATCATCTACTCCTACCTCCAGGCCACCGGTGTGGTGGAGGACCACTTGGTGGGCTGTCCGGCCAAACCCTGAAGGATGTCGTACGCTGTACGGCACAACCGACGACTTTCCTTCCCTCGGGAGAGGCCATGACCTACCTCGTCACCGGTGCCACCGGAACCGTCGGGCGCGCGATCGTCCGCCGACTCCTGGAGACCGGCCACCCGGTACGCGCCCTCACCCGCGACGTCGATCGGGCACGGCCCCTGCTGCCGCAGGGGGTCGAGGTGGTCCGGGGCGACCTCACCGCCCCGGAGTCGCTCGTGCCCCACATGGACGGGGTGACCGGGCTGCACCTGGTCACCTTCGGCGGCGACGACCACGCCCCCCTGGAGACCGGGCCGCGCTTGGTGGAACTGGCCGAGGCCGCCGGTGTGCGCCGGGTGACGGTGCTGTCCGACTTCTACGAGGGGGGCGTCCAGGCGGCCCTGCGCGACAGCCGCCTCGCCTGGACCTTCCTGAACCCGGTCGAGTTCATGGCCAACACGACCGCCTGGGCCGCGTCGATCCGTGCCGAGGGGATCGTGCGCGAGCCGGGCCCGGGCCCGAGCGCCGTGGTGCACGAGGCCGACATCGCGTCGGTCGCGGTCACCGCGCTCACACAGGACGGGCACGGGGGCCACAGCCTCCTCCTCACCGGACCGGAGGCGCTCACGCTCCGACAACGGGTCGACGTGCTCGCCCGCGCCCTCGACCGCGAGGTCACCCTGGTCGTCCTCACCCCGGAGGAACTGGTCGCGTCCCTGCGCGCCCAGGGCCACGACGAGGAGTACGTGGCCTTCGCCCACGCGCTGGCCGTGGACCCGCCCGAGGTCGGCGGACGGGTGCAGGACACCGTCGAACGGGTGACCGGCCGACCGGCGCGCACCTTCGCCGCATGGGTCGAGGAGAACGCGCACCTCTTCCGCTAGGAGGGCCCTCCACCCGAGCCCACCACCTCCACCGGGGGCCGGCCGCGTTCCACCGCCCACCGTCGCCGCACCCCGATCTCCTCCAGGAAGACGTGATCGTGGCCGACCACCAACAGCGCGCCCCGGTAGGCGCCCAGGGCCTGCACCAGCTGTGCCCGGCTCTCCAGGTCGAGGTTGTTGGTGGGCTCGTCCAGGATCAGCAGGCGTGGCGGCGCGTCGGCGAGCAGGAGGCGGGCCAGTGCCACCCGGAAGCGCTCGCCTCCGGACAGGTCCGCGACCCGCCGCTCCACCCGATCACCGCGCAGCAGGAACCGGGCCAGTCCGGCGCGCACGACCTGCTCCGAGGCCGAGGGCGCCGCGGCGCGCAGGTGGTCGAGCACGCTCGGTTCCCCGTCCGGGAGGTCGAGTCGTTGGGGCAGGTAGCCCACCCGGTCGGTCACGTGGGCGACCCGCACGGGCGGCCCGTACCCGGGGGGCACGGTCCGGCTCCCCCGCGCCGCGGCGACGATCGCGCGCACCAGGGTGGTCTTGCCCGAACCGTTCGGCCCGACGATCGCCACACGTTCGGGTCCGCGCAGGGACCACCGTCCGTCCGCGGCCGGGCCCGGGCCCTGAGCGGACTCCTTTCCCGGGCCTCGCGGCGAGGCGCCCCGGGCGATCAGGTCGGTCTCGGCACCCGATGACCACCGTTCGAGGAGGAGCACGTCCTGTCCGGCCGGAACCTCGGTGTGCGGCAGGTGGATCCGGATGGCGGGGTCGTCGCGCACCGTCTCCTCGGCCCGGTCCCGTTCCTCGCGTGCCCGCGACAGTCGCTCCTCCAGCGTGGCGCGGTGCTTGCCGGCGGACACCTGCGCCTCCCGCTTGCGCTGGTTCATGATGACGCGCGGCTCACGCTTGGTGTCGTACTTCTTCTGCCCGAAGCGGACCCGCCGGGCCAGCTTGACCTGGGCCTCGGCGAGTTGTCGTCGCTCGCGACGCACTCCGCCCTCGGCGGCACGGACCGCCCGTCGCGCGGCCTCCTGTTCGGCCGCGACCTGCTCGGTGTAGGCGGTGAAGTCCCCTCCCCAAGTGCGCAGGTGCCCGTCCCGGAGTTCGGCGATCCGGTCGACCAGGCCCAGAAGCTCCGGGTCGTGGCCGACCACGACGAGTACCCCGGGCCAGTGCTCGACGGCCCGGTACAGACGCTCACGGGCGGGCCGGTCGAGGTTGTTGGTGGGTTCGTCCAGCAGGGTGACGGCGGGTCGGCGCAACGCGATCCCGGCCAGCGCGGTCAGGATGCTCTCCCCTCCGGAGAGTGCGGCGACCCGACGGTCCAACGGAGCGTGGGACCGCACACCCAGGTCGAGGCCGAACCGCTCCAGGTGGGCGAGGGCACGTTCCTCGATGTCCCAGTCGTCACCGATCGCGGCGAAGTCGGCCGGGTCGGTCCCCCCGGCCTCGACGGCGTGCAGTGCGAGGCGCGTCCGCTCGATGCCGAGCAGCTCGGCGACGGTGGCATCGGCGGCCAGGGGCGTCGACTGGGCCAGGTGGCCCACGTCCCCGTCGACGGCGATGGTGCCGGAGGTCGGGGTGAGGTGTCCGGCGACCAGCCGGAGCAGGGTGGACTTGCCGGTCCCGTTGCGTCCGATCAGCCCGGTGCGTCCGGTGCCGAAGGTGACGTCCAGGTCGCGGATCGGGGTCGTGCCGTCAGGCCAGGAGAAGGTGAGCCGGTCGCAGACCACGGCGAAGGTCATGAGGCCTCCCGAGGAGGTCGGAGATGGACGGTGGGCGCGGCATCCGACGACGTGGACCCATGACGATCTCCTCCTCGGGCAGACTAATGCGACTTTTGTCGCATGAGCAGAATGACACGAGGCGACACCAAACGCAACTACAGTTGCATTATGAGTTCCGACACGAGTGACACCGGAAACGCCCGGCCGGGCGGCCGGACCGCGCGCAACACCACCGCCGTCCTCCAGGCCACCCTCGACCACCTGGGCGAACACGGATACCAGCGGATCAGCGTGGACCTCATCGCCGCCCACTCCGGGGTCCACAAGGCCACCATCTACCGCCGCTGGGGCGGGGTGGACGGGCTCCTCACCCATGCCCTGGAATGGTCGGCCTCCCTCCCCTGGGAACCCGCCCGCACCGGTGCCCTGCACTCGGACCTGGTCGCCCTGAACACGGAGGTCGCCGAGGGCTTCACCGTCGCGCCGGAACGACGGGTGTCCTACGCGGCGATCGCCGCGGCCTTCGAATCGGAGGCCGCCGCGGCGGCGCTCCGCACCTTCATGGCCGACCGCCACCGACGTTCGGCGGTACTCGTGAGCGAGGCCGTCGCCCGGGGCGAGGCCCCCGAGGGGACCGACGCGGAGGAGGTGGTGCGGGCCGCGGTGGCCCCGATCTACCATCGCCTGCTGGTGTGCCGAGAGCCGGTCGAAGCGGCGCACGTGCGCCGCGCCGCCCGGATCGCCGCAGACGCCGCGGCCGCCGGCGCCTTCCTCGCCGAGGACTGAAGCACCTGGCACCACCCGCCACGACAGGCAGACCCGAGAATTCCTTACGCCCTATGGAATGAACCGGTGAGGCGCCGTGTCTCCTGGTCCGTACGCCGTACTGTACGTAGCACGAAAGGAAGGGGGGACATGGCGTCCCCACATCTCGCGATCAGCGCACGCGCGCTCGGCCGCAGGTTCGAGGACCGGTGGGCCCTGCGCGGTGTCGATCTGGAGGTCGCACCCGGCACCGTGCACGTCCTCCTCGGCCCCAACGGCGCCGGCAGGTCCACCGCCGTCCGTGTGTTCACCACACTGCTCCGTCACCACGAGGGCATCGCCGAGGTCGCCGGACACGACGTCGCCCGCCGTCACCGGGCCACCGGACGTCCACGGGCGTACACTGACCCGTACGCCCTACGGACCCGGACCAGGACGGACCGATGCCCTCGCAGCACAGCAAGAGCGGCGATCCCGCGCGCAGCCTGTCCCTCCTGTGGCGCACCCGGGAGCCGGCCGGCCGCCGCCGGGGCGGACCCGGGCTGACCATCGACCGGATCGTGGCCGCCGCCACCGAACTCGCCGACTCCGAGGGCATCACGGCGCTGTCGATGCGCCGGGTCGCCGACGCGCTCGGCGTGGGCACGATGTCGCTGTACACCTACGTCCCAGGCAAGGGCGAACTCCTCGACCTCATGGTCGACGCCGCCTACGGGGACCTGGACACCGACGACCGCTCCGGTACCTGGCGCGAGCGTCTGCGGCGGATCGCGTTCGCCGACCGGGAGCTGTACGTACGCCACCCGTGGATGTTGCAGGTGGTCACCCTGCGCCTGCTGGGCCCCCACCTGATCGCCAAGTACGACCACGAACTCTCCGCCGTGGACGGCCTGGGGTTGAGCGACGTGGAGATGGACTCGACGGTCAACCTGGTCAACGGCTACGTGGAGAGCACCGTGCGCAAGACACTGGGCGCCGAGCAGGTCGCCCGGGAGTCCGGCATGGACGACGAACAGTGGTGGCGGACCTACGAGCCGCCGCTGACGGCTCTGGCCGACGACGCCCGGTTCCCGATCGCCTCACGGGTGGGGACGGCGGTGGGCCGGGCCCACCGGTCCGTCTACGACCCGGACCACGAGTTCTCCTTCGGGCTGGAGCGGGTCCTGGACGGGGTGCAGGCGCTCGTGGACTCCCGCGCCTGCGCCTCCGACTGAGGCGGGAGGCCGTCAGCCGAGCTCCTCCGCGATGGCGGCGTTGAGTTCGTCCCCGGTCATGGCGCCGGGAACGGTGGTGTGCGTGCCGTCCGGCCGCAGGAAGACGAACGAGGGCGGGCTGATCACCTCGAAGCCGCCCCAGATGGTGCCGTGCTCGTCGATCACGTTGGTCATGTCGTCGATGCCCTGTGCGGCCTCGAAGGACGTGACCGCTTCCTCGTCCGATCGCCCGACGACACCGTGGAAGTCGACGCCGTCGTGGGCCCGGTCCGCAGCCGAGACGACCGAGGCCTGACCGACGCACTCCGAACATTCGGCGGTCCAGAACCACAGGACCGTGGTGGAGTCGGCCAGCGTCTCGCCGTCGAACTCACCACCGTCGGTGGTCGGGGCCGAGAAGCGCAGGGCCCGGTGGATCTCGGGGCTCTCCTCGACGTCGGACTCGAGGGCGTCCACGGTCTCTTCGGGTTCGGATCCGCAGGCCGAGAGCACCAGGGCCAGCGCGGCGATCGTCAGGGTCACGCGGTTCACGGTCGCGCCCATGTCTGCACCTCATTGTGAAATTGATGGGGGGTGATCACAGGTCCACACGTGTGTGTTCCTGTGACTGCAGTGCAGTATGCCTGTAACGAAGCGTTCAAGCATCCCCTCGAGGGCAACTCCGTGACATTCGCATGTTTTTGTCACCTTGCTGCCACACTTCACCCACCCATCGGTGCGACGACACCACCGGTCCGACGCCCTCCCGGGCCCCTCAGTGACGCAGCGCGGACGCCTCCCGGGCCAGTGCGGTGATGTCGTCCCAGCGGGCACCGGCGACCAGCCCGGCCGGCGTGAGCCAGCTGCCGCCGACGCAGCCCACGTTGGGCAGCGCCAGGTAGTCGGGAGCGTTCTGCACGGTGACGCCACCGGTGGGGCAGAACCGCACCTGCGGCAGCGGACCGTTCAGGGACTTGAGGAACCGCGCGCCCCCCGACGCCTCCGCCGGGAAGAACTTCAGCGCGGTCACGCCCTGCTCCAGCAGCGCCATCGCCTCCGACACCGTGGCCACACCCGGCAGGGAGGGAAGACCGGTGTCGGTCATCGCGCGGGCCAGATCCGGAGTGCAACCGGGGCTCACGAGGAACCGGGCGCCCGCCTTCGCGGCCGCCTCGGCCTGTTCGGTGTTGACGACGGTGCCCGCGCCCACCACGGCCTCGGGCACCTCGCGGGCGATCCGCTCGATCGCCTCCAGTGCCGCCGGGGTCCGCAGGGTCACCTCGATGCCGGGCAGCCCGCCCGCCACGAGCGCGCGGGCCAGGGGGGCCGCGTCCTCCGCTTTCTCCACCACGACCACGGGCATGACCGGGGCGAGGGAGAACAGGTCCTCACCGGAGCGGGGAACGGTCGTCATGTGCTTCTCCAAGTGCTGGTTCGGTACGGGTGTGGACGGGGGTCCGGATCCTCAGTGGCCGAAGACGCCGGCACCGGTCTCGGCGGGGCCGACCGCCCCGCGCAGGGCCGCGAAGAGCTCGCGCCCGGTCCCCGCCGAGGAGTCCACGGAGGGGCGTGCGTCCTCCCGGCCGTCGAGATCGGCCAGGACCTCAAGTGTGCCGCGCACCGCGTCCAGTCGAACGATGTCACCGTCGCGTACACGCGCCAGCGGACCCCCCGCCTCCGCCTCCGGGGAGACATGGATGGCCGCGGGCACCTTGCCCGAGGCACCGGACATGCGCCCGTCGGTCACCAGCGCCACCTTCTGGCCCCGGTCCTGCAGCACCGCGAGCGGCGGGGTGAGCTTGTGCAGCTCCGGCATCCCGTTGGCGCGCGGCCCCTGGAACCGCACGACCGCCACGAAGTCACCGTCCAGCCCGCCCGCGGCGAAGGCCTCCTGGAGCGCGGCCTGACCGTCGAAGACCCGGGCCGGGGCCTGGACCACGTGCCGTTCGGGGGCGACCGCCGACACCTTGATGACGGCGCGGCCGAGGTTCCCGGAGAGCATGCGCAGCCCACCGTCGGGGGCGAAGGGGTCACCCACGCCGCGCAGCACCGTCTTGTCGGCGCTGTCCTTCGGCCCGTCCACCCAGACCGGACCGTCCTCGTCCAGCCGGGGCACCTGGCGGTAACGGTCCAGACCGGGGCCGACGAGGGTGCGCACGTCCTCGTGGAGCAGACCGGCGTCGAGCAGGCTCGCGATGAGGAAGGACATGCCGCCCACCTCGTGGAACCGGTTCACGTCGGCGGCGCCGTTGGGGTACATGCGGGTGAGCAGCGGCACCACCTCCGACAGGTCGGCGAAGTCGTCCCAGGTGAGCCGGAGTCCGGCGGCACGGGCGATCGCCACCAGGTGCAGGGTGTGGTTGCTGGAGCCGCCCGTGGCCAACAGCGCCACGACGGCGTTGACGACGGCCTTCTCGTCGACCTGTTCGCCCAGAGGGGTGTACCCCTCCCCCAGCGCGGTGTTGGCGAGCACGCGCCGTCCCGCCTCCTCGGTCAGGGCCGTGCGGAGCGGAGTACCCGGCTGTTCGAAGCTCGCACCGGGCAGGTGCAGGCCCATGACCTCCATGAGCATCTGGTTGGAGTTGGCGGTGCCGTAGAAGGTGCAGGTCCCGGGCGAGTGGTAGGCGGCGGACTCGGCCTGGAGCAGTTCCTCACGGCCGACCCGCCCCTCGGCGAACCGTTGCCGGACCCGGGCCTTGTCCTTGTTGGGCAGGCCCGAGGGCATCGGACCGGCCGGCACGAACGCCACCGGCAGGTGCCCGAAGGACAGCGCACCGATGAGCAGACCGGGCACGATCTTGTCGCACACGCCCAGCATGAGGGCACCGTCGAACATGTCGTGCGACAGCGCCACGGCCGTGGACATCGCGATGACGTCCCGGCTGAACAGGGAGAGTTCCATGCCGTCGCGGCCCTGGGTGATGCCGTCGCACATGGCGGGCACCCCGCCCGCGAACTGGGCGACACCGCCCGCGGCGGACACCGCGGCCTTGATGACCGCCGGGTAGGACTCCAGGGGCTGGTGCGCGGAGAGCATGTCGTTGTAGGCGGAGACGATCGCCAGGTTGGGGGTGACGTCCCCGGAGAGGGCGAGCTTGTCGCCGACACCGCAGGCGGCGAACCCGTGGGCGAGGTTGGCGCAGCCCAGGGAGGTCCGGGCGGGCCCCCGGCCCACGGCCTCACGGATCCGCTCCAGGTAGGCCGATCGGGTGTCGACGCTGCGTTCGGCGAGGCGGCGGGTGACCTCGGCGACGACGGGTTGGAGGTCGGGGTGCGCGGTCATCGGGGTGTCTCCTCTTCGTGCCACGTACGGCCGGTACGGCCGATGAGCCGGTGGGCGCCCGCGGGGCCGGCGCTTCCGGAGGGGTAGGGCTCCGGGGCGACGTCGTGGTCGTCCCAGGCCCGGATGATCGGGTCCACCCAGCGCCACGCGGCCTCGACCTCGTCGCGGCGCATGAAGAGGGTGGAGTCCGCGGCCAACACGTCCATCAAGAGCCGCTCGTAGGCCTCGGGCGAGCGGGTGGCGAAGGTGTCGGCGAAGCTGAGTTCGAGCGGGACCGGCCGGAGCCGCAGCGCTCCGGCGCCGGGCGTCTTGGCCAGCATGGTGAGGTGTATGCCCTCGTCCGGCTGGAGTCGGATGACGAGGGATCCGGAGCCCGGAGGTGTCCCGGCGCCGGGGAAGATGGTGTGCGGGACGTCCCGGAACCGGATGACGATCTCCGAGCGGGCGTGCGACAGCCGCTTGCCGGTGCGTAGGTAGAAGGGCACCCCGGCCCACCGCCAGTTCGCCACCTCGGCGCGCAGGGCCACGAAGGTCTCGGTGGCGCTGGTGGGCGATCCGCCCGCCTCGTCCAGGTAGCCGAGGACCTCCTCGCCCTGGACGACGCCCCGGGTGTACTGCCCGCGCACGGTGTGCTGCTCGACCCGGTCCCCCTGGACGGGGCGCAGTGACTGCAGGACCTTGAGCTTCTCGTCGCGCACGGCGTCGCGGTCGTAGCTGGAGGGCGGTTCCATCGCGGTGAGGCAGAGCAACTGCAACAGGTGGTTCTGGACCATGTCGCGCATGGCGCCGGAGGAGTCGTAGTAGCCCCGGCGACCGCCCACACCGACGGTCTCGGCGGCCGTGATCTGCACGTGGTCGATCCACCGGGAGTTCCACAGGGGTTCGAGGAAGACGTTGGCGAACCGCAGCACGAGCAGGTTCTGCACGGTCTCCTTCCCCAGGTAGTGGTCGATCCGGTAGACGCGGGACTCGTCGAAGACCGCCCCGACCTCGTCGTTGACGGCCTGCGAGGAGGCGAGGTCGCGCCCCAGGGGTTTCTCCATGACCACGCGGGACTCGGGGGTGACCAGGTGGGCGTCGCTCAGGCCGCGGCAGATGGCGCCGGAGATCATCGGGGGCACCGCGAGGTAGAAGACCCGGTCACGGTCGGGGGCGAGGAGGTCGGCCAGATCGGTCCAGCCGGAGCGGTCGCCGCCGACGTCCAGGGTCACGTGGTGGAGGCGCCCGAGGAAGCGTCGCATGACGTCGGGTTCGACCACCTGGACCGCGCTGTGACCGCGTACCGCGGACGCCGCCTTGTCACGCAGGTCCGCGTCGGTCAGCCCGTCCCGGGACACGGCGATGACGCGGGTCCCGCCGTCCAGGTGCCCGTCGCGGTCGAGCAGGTAGAGGGAGGGGAGGAGTTTGCGCATGGACAGGTCACCGGTTCCGCCGAAGACCACCAGGTCGGTGGAGCGGGGCACGGGCTGCTGCTGCATTCGGTCGGCTCCTGCGGGAGGAAGGTGAGGGAGAGGGGCACCTCGCGCGGGGGCGCGGGGCGGTCACGGAGGCGCCGATGCGGGGGTCGAAGTGCCGTGACCTGGGGGTCTTACGTCCCTGTTTCGACCTTAATCGCACTATGGTAAAAAACCAAGCACACTTCAGAACATAAATTTACATAAGTGCACGGTCTTCGCGATGGCCGGCCGAGTGAATGGTTCAATGAGACATGGTCAGAACCCCAGGACGCCTGTCCTCCACCGCGACCAGCGGCCACATCCTGGAGATGATCCGCACCGGAAGTGCCACCAGCAGGTCGGAGATCGCACGCGCGACCGGTCTCTCCCGCCCCTCCGTCGCCCTGCGGATCACCGAACTGATCGAGAGCGGACTGATCACGGAGGGCACCCGCGCCGCCTCCAGCGGCGGCCGGCCGCCCACCCTCCTGGAGTTCAACGCCTCCCGCGGGTTGGTGCTCGCCGGCGCCCTGGGCATGGCCCGCAGCCAGGCGGCCGTGTGCGACCTCGACGGCCGGGTCCTGGTCCGCACCCCCGGCTCCCCCGACATGGAGCAGGGTCCGGACACCACCGTGCCCTGGCTGTTGGACACCTGGAGCGAGCAGATCGCCTCGCTCGGACGCTCCCCCGACGACGTCCACGGCGCGGGCATCGGCCTGCCCGGCACGGTGGAGTTCCACGCCGGCCGCGCGGAGGACGGGCCCGCGCTGGGCAAGTGGGCCGGGGTGGCGTTGGCGCCCCTGGTGACCGAGCGCTTCGCGGTCCCGGTGATGGTGGACAACGACGTCAACGTGATGGCGCTGGGCGAACACATCTCCGGCGGCCACGGCCACACCGAGGACATGGTGTTCGTCAAGGTGTCCACGGGGATCGGCGCCGGTCTGGTCTCGGGCGGCCGACTTCTGCGCGGCGCTCTGGGGGCGGCCGGGGAGATCGGGCACATCCCCGTGCGCGACGGCGGTGGCGTGCCGTGCCGTTGCGGCAACACCGACTGCCTGGAGGCGGTGGCCGGCGGCCGACGCCTGCTGAGGCTCGCGGCGGAGGAGGGGCGGGAGGTCGGCGGCCTGCAGGAACTGGTGACCCTGGCCCGGGAGAGCGACCCGGTGGCCGTCACCCTGGTACGCGCGGCCGGCCGACGGCTGGGCGAGGCGCTCGCGGGTGCGGTCAACCTGCTGAACCCGGAGGTGATCGTGCTCGGCGGCGACCTGTCCGAGGCCTACGACCACCTGGTGGCGGGGGTGCGCGAGGTGGTCTTCCAGCAGTGCACCGCGCTGTCCACCCGTCAGCTGCGGATCGTGCCGAGCAACCTCTGGGACGACGCCGGGGTGCGCGGGTGCGCGGCCATGGTGACCGAGGAGGTCCTGTCCCCGGAGGCCGTGAACAAGCTGCTGGCCGGCTGACCCGGGCCGACGGCGCACAACCCCCCGGTGTGCGGCGGGGCGCCGGGGCGCGGTACGGGTCCGGTGACGGCCGGCCCCGGAGACGTCGCGGGACGAGGACGGTGACGCACGCGGCGGACCACGTGACCGACGGGCGTCGTCCACAGCCCGGGGATCACGGCTCGCGTCCGCACCCCCGGACGAGAGGGGGGTCGAGGGTGCCGCCGGCCCCTCCCGACCGACCCCACTGAACTGCGCGGTCACTGTGACCGGCGCTTCTTTCATGTCATGACACTTGACAAGAAGTACCGATTTACCGAATAGTCACGCACCCGAGCACCTCCCCACACG
>NZ_QOCZ01000131.1 GCF_018207095.1 Nocardiopsis sp. MG754419
GGGGAGGGTCGCCCGTCGCACCGAAGCGCACCCTGGTGGTCCGGCGCGCTCGGTGCGGAGGGTGCGCTTCGGTGCGACGGGCGACCCTCCCCTGACGTCAGGCGACGTGCGGACGTCCTCCGTCCACGGTGTGCGCGTCGTCGTTCAACGGACGGAAACGGCGCAGTCGTCCACTGTTGCTCACCACGAACACGCTGGACAGTGCCATCGCCGCGCCGGCCAGCATCGGGTTGAGCAGACCCGCGGCGGCCAACGGCAACGCGGCGGTGTTGTAGGCGAACGCCCAGAACAGGTTGCCCTTGATGGTGCCGAGGGTGCGCCGCGACAACCGGACCGCGTCGGCGGCGGCGCGCAGGTCGCCGCGGACCAGGGTCAGGTCGCCGGCCTCGATCGCCACGTCGGTCCCGGTGCCCATCGACAGGCCCAGGTCGGACCGGGCCAGCGCCGCGGCGTCGTTGACGCCGTCGCCGACCATCGCCACGGTCCGCCCCTCCGCCTGCAGGCGCTCGACCACCGCGACCTTCTCCTCGGGCAGCACCTCGGCGATGACCTGCTCGATACCGACCTCGTCGGCGACGCTGCGGGCCACGGCCTCGTGGTCACCGGTGAGCAGGATCGGGCGCAGACCCAGGTCCCGGAAGTGGCGGACCGCCTCGGCGCTGGTGGGTTTGACCGTGTCGGCCACGGCCAGCACCCCGCGGGTGCGGCCGTCCCAGCCCACCGCGACGGCGGTGCGCCCCTCGGTGTGGGCCTCCTCCAGCGCGCGTTCCAGGGCGGCGGGGGGTTGCTGGAACCGTTCGGCCAGCAGGGCGGGCCGGCCCACGAGCACGGCCCGACCGTCCACGACGCCCTGGACGCCCCGGCCCTCGATGTTGGCGAAGTCCTCGGGGGTGGGCAGGTCGCCCACGCGCACGGCGGCACCGGTGGCGATCGCCCGAGCGATGGGGTGTTCGGAGGCGGACTCCAGTGCCCCCGCGAGCCGCAGGACCTCGCTCTCGTCCTCCCCCTCGGCCACGGTGACACCGGTGAGCGCCATCGTGCCGGTGGTGACGGTGCCGGTCTTGTCCAGGACCACGGTGTCGACCCGACGGGTGCTCTCCAGCACCTCCGGCCCCTTGATGAGGATGCCCAGTTGGGCACCGCGCCCGGTCCCCACCATGAGGGCCATCGGGGTGGCCAGGCCCAGCGCGCAGGGGCAGGCGATGATGAGCACGGCCACGGCCGCGGTGAACGCCGCCCCCGCCGGGTCGCCGGTGCCCAGCCAGAAGCCCAGCGCGCCGACCGCGATCATGATGGCCACCGGGACGAACACCCCGGAGACCCGGTCGGCGAGGCGTTGCACGGCGGCCTTGCCGTTCTGGGCCTCCTCGACCAGACGCGCCATCTGCGCGAGCCGGGTGTCCGCGCCCACGCGGGAGGCCCGCACGACCAGGCGTCCGCCCGCGTTGACGGTGGCGCCCACGACGGTGGACCCGGGGGCGACCTCCACGGGCACGGACTCGCCGGTGAGCATGCTCATGTCGATGGCGGAGGTGCCGACCTCCACCTCGCCGTCGGTGGCGATCTTCTCGCCGGGACGGACCACGAAACGGTCGCCGACCGCGAGCCGGTCGACCGGGACGAGTTCCTCGCGGGCCGCGACGCCCGCGCCCCGGAGCACCGTGACCTCCTTGGCGCCCATCTCCATGAGGGCGCGCAGGGCGTCTCCGGCGCGCCGCTTGGAGCGCGCCTCGACGTACTTGCCGAGGAGGATGAAGGAGGTGACGCCGGCGGCGACCTCCAGGTAGATGTTGGCGGCCCCGTCGGTGCGGGCGATGGTGAGTTCGAAGGGATGGGTCATGCCCGGGGCCCCGGCGGTACCGAGGAACAGGGCGTACAGGGACCACAGGAAGGCCGAGAGGACGCCCAGCGAGACGAGGGTGTCCATGGTGGCGGCGCCGATCCTGAGGTTCTTCCACGCGGCGACGTGGAAGGGCAGGGCGCCCCAGACCACCACCGGTGCGGCCAGGGTCAGGGAGGCCCACTGCCAGTGGGTGAACTGGAGCGCGGGGACCATCGCCATGAGGATGACCGGCGCGGAGAGCAGCAGCGAGATCAGCGCCCGGTTCCCCATGGCCCGGGTGGGGTCGTCCGGCGCGGCGGCGTCCTCGGCCGGTTCCGGGGTGGGCACCGTGGCGGTGTAGCCGGCCTTCGCGACCTGGGCCACCAGGTCCTCCACGGAGGTGGGCGCGCCCTCGAAGGTCACGCGCGCCTTCTCGGTGGCGAAGTTGACGGTGGCCGTCACCCCCTCCAACCTGTTGAGCCGTTTCTCGACCCGGTTGGCGCAGGCCGCGCAGGTCATGCCTCCGATGGCCAGTTCGACCGGCGCGGTCTCGGCCGCCGCCGTGGCCCTGTCGCTCATCTGCCGCTCCCGCTCATTCGTGCCGCTCCTCGTCCCCGTGGTCCGGTCCGCCCTCGGGCGCGTGCTCCGTGGTCCGGTCGTGGACGCCCTCGCCCTCCGGCAGGACGGGGCCGACCACGGAGCCGGCCCCGAACGCCGCGGCGAACACGACCACGAGACCCACGGCGTACAGCCCGAGCTTCGTGGTCAGGCCCATGTCAGACCGCCACCTCGTAGCCGGCCTCGTCGATCGCGGCGCGCACGGCGGCGTCGTCGATCTCGCCCTCGCCGGTGACGGTCACCTTCTTGGCCTCCAGATCCACCTGGAGGCCGGTGATCCCGGTGACCGCGCCGACCTCCTCGGTGACCGAGGCGACGCAGTGTCCACAGGTCATGCCCTCGACGGTGTAGACGGCGGTACTGGCCATTCGTGCCTCCTGGTGCGCTTGTCCCCACGCGTGCGCGTGGGCCGTTCCGACGCGGCCCAATATACCCCCCAGGGGTATCTTGATGTCAAACCCCCATGACGTCCCCGCCGGCACGCGAACGCCAGGCTACCCCAGGGGGGTACCAAGAAACGGCAAAGTCCCACCCCGGACACGACAGACCCCCCGGGTCGGCCGGACGACACATCATCCGACACCCGAGGGGTCGATGGCCCCCACGCGCGGCATACCCTCCCCCGGTTCCCCGGGCGGGGGCGGACCTACTCGGCCTTCAGGTCGAGACGGGCCACCGTGCGCTCGCTCAGGTGGTGCTGGGCCAGGGCGAACCCCGCCCGCCGGAACATCTCCACCGTGCCGGTGTAGACCTCGGCACTGGGGGCCCGACCACCCGCGGTGTCGATCGGGTAGGCCTCCAGGACCCGCGCACCGTTGGCTCGGGCGTAGTCGATGGCGCCGTCCAGCAGACGACTGCCGAGCCCGCGTCTCCGGCGCCGCGGTGGCAGCCAGAAACAGACCAGTGACCACACACCCGGCTCGTCGGGGTCGGCGGGGCGCAGGGTCCGCGATCGGGACAACCGGATGAAGTCCTCCCGGGGAGCGACCGAAACCCACCCGCACGGGCCGTCGTCGTCGAAGGCGAGCAGACCGGGCACCCGACCTTCCAGGGTCAGGCGCCGCAGCTCCTCCTTGTTGTCCAGCCCCCGCTGGGAGCGTTCGCAGGAGACACTCGCCGTATGGTCCTTGGCCCGCCGGCGGAAGAACGTGCACCAGCAGTGCCCGTAGGCGCCGGTCGGCCCGAACAGGTCCTCCAGGTCGTTCCACCGCTCGGCGGTGACGGGCTCGATCGAGACGATGGACATCGGACTCCCTCGCGAGACACAACTCTGACCGCCACAACTGTGATCCAGCACACTAGCGGTGATCCGCTGTGACCGAAAGTACACAGATGCCCGATAGCGCCCACGCTTAGGGGTTTGTGCGCATTTTCGCCCGAATCGAATAGTGACCGAAAGGCCACGGGGCGCGTCCTCGACCTCCGGACGCGCCCCACGACCCCCACGGATCAGATCAGGATCCCTGTCCCGCCGCTTCGTGGTCGCGTCGCGCCGAGTCCTCCTCGGGGTCCCAGCACTCCACGCCCCGCACGTCCGGTAGACGGTCCCGGGTGAAGACCGGGTCGAGGCCCTGCCGCCGCTGTTCGTTGTAGTCCTTGAGCAGACGGCAGGCGATCACCGTCAGCGGGGCGATCGCGATGAGGTTGACCAACGCCATCAGCCCCATCGTGGTGTCGGCCAGCGTCCAGACCAGATCGATCGAGCCCAGGGAACCGAGGAAGGTGGCGACCAGGAAGATCACCTTGTAGCCGAGCAGCACGTTGCCGTTGGTGCTGAGGTACTCGATGTTGGACTCGCCGTAGTAGTAGTTGCCCAGCACCGAGGTGAAGGCGACGAGGAAGATGATGAGCGTCATCAGGTGCAGCGCCCAGGGACCGAGCATGGACATCAGCGCCATCTGCGTCAGGTCCCCCTCCAAGGTGCCGTCGAGGGTGCCCTGGTATCCCAGGAGCACGATGAACGCGGTCACCGAGCAGACCACCAGGGTGTCCAGGTAGACACCGAGGGTCTGGACCAGACCCTGCTTGACCGGGTGGGTGACCGAGGCGCTGGCCGCGGCGTTGGGCGCCGAGCCCAGACCCGCCTCGTTGGAGAACATCCCTCGACGCACACCCTGGATGATGATCACGCCCAGCGTCGCGGCGGCGAACTCGCCCACACCGAAAGCGTTCTGGATGATCGACAGGAACATGCCCGGGACCAGCTGCCAGTTGATCGCCATCAGGATCAGGCCGATGACGATGTACAGGGCGGCGAAGAAGGGGATGAGCGCCTGCGCGGTGTTGGCGATGCGACGGACGCCGCCGAAGATCACCAGGCCGGTGAGCAGGACCAGCAGGACACCGATCACCGCGGAAACGCCCAGGTTCGCCTCCACACCCAGCTCACCGGCGGAGTTGGCGATCGTGTTGGTGATGGTGTTGCTCTGCACCGCGTTGAACACCAGCGGGAAGGTGATGATGAGGATGACGGCGAACACGATGGCCAACCAACGCTGACCCAGACCGCGCTCGATGTAGTAGGCGGGACCACCCCGGTATCCGGCGGGGTGGCGGACCTTGTACAACTGCGCGAGCGTGGACTCCACGAAGCTGGCGCCGCACACCACCAACGCCATCATCCACATCCAGAAGACCGCTCCGGGTCCGCCCAGGGAGATGGCGATGGAGACACCGATGATGTTGCCGGTGCCGATCCGGGCCGCGGCGGAGATGAAGAAGGCCTGGAGTGAGGAGACCGCCTTCTTCCCGTCCGGCGCGATCTCCGGTTTGCTCTTGAGCACGCGGAACATTTCCGGGAACATACGGAACTGCACCAGGCCGGACCTGAAGGTGATGTAGAGGCTCACCCCCACCAGGAGCGGGATGAGAATCCACGCCCAGAGGATGTCGTCGTTGAAGACACCGATCATCTCGGTGAGGCCGGCATGGAGGATGGGGGTTTGATCCGCGGGTATCACGGGGCGGGGACTCCTTCGCTCAAGAAAAGACAACCGCCCGTCCATGCCCGCAAAGTGGGACAGAACACCCCTGAGGGCTCTGTGCCACCGGATGTTCATGGTTTTGTTATCCCCCGACGTCGGGAGGCCCGACTCAGCCCTCGTGCACGAGGTCGGCGTAGTCGGGGTTGCGTTCGAAGAAGGACCGCGCGAACGGGCAGATCGGCACGACCCTCAGGTGCCGTGCCCGGATGTCGTCCAGGGATTCGCGCATCAGCGCGCTGGCCACGCCCTTGCCCTCGACCGCGGACTCCACCTCCACGTGGGGCAGGGCCAGCACCCCCTCGGCGATCAGGTGATAGGCCGAGAAACCGACCACCTCGCCGTCCGCGCTCACCTCGTACCGCGATCGTTCCGGCACGTCGACGACGGTCAGTTCCATGCCCCTACCCCAAGTCCCTGTGTTCGCCGCGCACGTGATGTGCGCGTGGTGGGTCCACAGAAGACCACGTTCCCACACCACCCGCACGCCCACACATCGGGATACCGAACGGGCTCCGCCGGACGTCGGTGCCGGACGGAGCCCGTGTCGGCCCCCGCGAGGGAACCGGGGAGCGACCTCGGATCACCCCCGCGGACCACGCCCCGCGAGGTAGGGGTCGGTCACCCCGCGCGGACAGGACAGCGCGTCGACGTCCCAGCCCATGCGGCCCGCGCCCGCCTGGTAGGCGCTCTCCAGGAACGCCAGCACGGCGGCGTGCGGGTCGGCCTGTTTGCGGGCGTCCGCGTACCGCAGCAGCGCCAGGTGACCGTTGCCGCTGGGAAGCCACTCGGCCGCGTCCGGCACCAGTGGTTCCTCCTGGAGTCCGTCCGGTTCGGGTGCGGCGTAGGCGTAGAAGCAGGGCTCGGGGACGTTGTCGTCACCGAACCAGAACCCGAAACTCGTCACCTCGCGCGAGTACGCCTCCCGCACCAGCCCGCCCGCCTCCCGGGGCTGGGCCACCGTGTGGGGCGAGAACCGGGTGACCGCGATGTCGAAGGTGTGCCAGAAGTGGTGGACCGGGCTGGTCTTGCCGGAGAAGCCGGCCGCGAACTCCTCCAGCACCAGGTTGACCCGGCTCAGGATCCGCCAGTACTTCGTGGCGTGTTCGGGCACGTAGGTGGCGTGCTGGTGGTCCTCCACGAAGGGCCGGTCGCCGTCGGTCAGGTCGAACGGGGTCGCGTCCGGGATGCTGCCGTCCACACCCAGGCTGTCCAACGCCGACTGGAGCCGAAGGTAGAACGAGGAGACGCTGTGCCCCTGCAACGGGAAGGAGGCGGTCTCCCCGTCCAGGTTGCTCGCCACGAGACGATGCCGGACGAGGTCGAAGTCCACGGTGAAGACGGGGTTGCCGTCCACCAGCCCCATCGGGCGGGTCGTGATCCCGGTGCCGGTCAGGTGGAAGGGCACGTTCCACCAGTGGTTGCGGCGCGGACTGTGCCGTAGGCGGACCTTGCCCACGATCTGCTCGAAACGGTGGATGGTCTCCTTGGTGTCGTTCCACTCTTCGAGAGGGAACGGCGGGAACAGCTCCATGGGTACTCCTCGGTGGGCTGTGGCTGCGGTGGACCCCGGTGGGTCACCAACCGCGGCGGGTGGCCCGCTCGGACTGACCGGCGGCGGCGGGGTGCGGGTCGCGGGTGCGGTAGACGACGTAGGGCCGGAACAGGTAGCCGATGGGCGCGCTGAACGCGTGCACCAGGCGGGTGAAGGGCAGCAGTGCGAACAGGGCCAGCCCCATGAGCGCGTGGAGTTTGTAGGGAGCGTCGGCGGCGGCCATGGCGGCCACGTCGGGACGCAGGATCCAGATCGAACGGAACCACGGCGACACCGTCTCCCGGTAGTCGCCGGTGCGCCCGCCGGCGAGCTCCACCCCCGCGAAGTACACGGTCATGCCGAGGCCGGTCACGATCGCGAGCACCAGGACCACGTACATGAGCTTGTCGTTGCGCGTGGTGGCGCTGAACACCGGACCGGTGGATCGCCGACGCCACACGAGCAGGGTGATCCCGGCGAGCGTGCAGAACCCGGCGATCAGCCCGAGCGACAGCGCGCTCACGTGGTAGAGCGTGTCGGACACGCCCAGGGCGCGGGTCCAGGTATCCGGGATCAGCAGCCCCACCACGTGGCCAACGATCACCACCAGCAGCCCGAAGTGGAACAGCGGGCTGCCGATCCGCAGCAGTCGGGACTCATAGAGCTCCGACGAGCGGGTGGTCCAGCCGAACCGGTCGTAGCGGTACCGCCAGATCAGCCCGCCCACGACGAGCACCAGCACCACGTAGGGCAGCACACCCCACAGCACCAGGTCCACCGGACCGCTCACCGTTCCTTCCCGCTCACGTCCGTCAGTGGCAGCGGGACCCGCGGCCGCACCCCGTAGGGCTCCATCCCCACGTCCTCGGCGGGCGGGCCCTCCGACGCCAGTCGCCGGACCCGTTCGTGGTCGGCACGGCGGGGCGCCGGGAGCGTGTGCCGGACCGCCTCCACCACGCGGACGTAGGGCGTGCCGTGTCCGCGCAGCGCCTCGGACAGCAGGTCGAGCCCGGCGCGGTGGTCCACCAACAACTCGTGTCCGGCGTCGGCGTCGCCCCGGGCCGCGAACTCCAGCATCACCGCGAGGTGGTCGGGCAGTTCACGGGCCTGGACGCACCAACCGCACTCCGCGTACACCCTCTTGATCTCGGCCAGGGCGTGGCCTCGACGCCGGGTGTCGCCGTCGGTGTAGTAGGTCATGTGCAGGGCCCGCCGGCGGCGCAGGTCGAACACGTCCACGTAGTGGGCGGACAGTTCGAGCTCCGGTGTGCTGGAGGCGTGCTCGCAGAACTCCAACAGCTCCGACCGCACCGAGCCCCGGGGCAGCTCCGCGACGGCGCGCGCCACCAGGGGCAGCCGTTCGAAGAAGTCCTGGTCCGGGTAGCCGAGCAGGACCGAGGCGGACTGGTGGGTCACCGCCCGGACGTGGGTCCGGCGCGCCTCCCGTCCGGCGCCCAACCATCCCGTGCGGGCCCGCTCCCGGTGCACGCCGTCGTCGTTCACGCCGTCGTTGGTGGTGCTCATGGTCGCCCCCTCAGGTGGGTCCGGGGCGCTGGCCCCGTCCGTTGTCGGTACCTTCGTCCTCGCGTGGTGGGAAGAGTCCGTCGGGGCGACCGTTGCCGTCCCAGTTCAGCAGGTTGATCCGGCCTCCGGTGGCGGAGGCCCGTTCGCTCGTCTGCCGGTCGCGCAGTGCGTGGAAGGTCTCCACGGACGCCTCGTCCGGGCGCCCCGAGGCCTCGCCGAAGGGCACCTCCCCCATCCCGCCCATGCCGGGGCCGCCCTCGAAGTCCAGGCTGCACCCGACCTCCTCGATGACCCCGCGGTCGGCCTCGTCCACGCCGTAGGCCGTGGGCACGACGTAGCGTTCGTCGTACTTGGCCAGGGCCAGCAACCGGTACATGTCCTCGATCTCGGTGCCGGTCATGCCGACCGCGGTGGCGATGGACTCGTCGCGTTCCTGTCCGAGGTTGATCCGGCGCATGTAGGAGCGCATGGCGGCCAGGCGGCGCAGCACCAGGTCCACCGGGGCGGTGTCGCCTGCGGTGAACAGTTCGGCGAGGTACTCGACGGGGATCCGCAGCGCGTCGATGGCGCCGAAGAGGTTGCCGGTCTCCTCGGCGTCGTGCCCGGTCCGGGTGAGCGTGTCCACCACCGGCGACAGCGGCGGGATGTACCAGACCATCGGCATCGTGCGGTACTCCGGGTGCAGCGGCAGGGCCACCCGGAAACGTCGGGCCAGGGCGAACACCGGGGACCGGGCCGCCGACTCCACCCAGCGGTCCGGGATGCCGTCGCGCCGGGCGGCGGAACGCACCGCGGGGTCGTTCGGGTCGAGGAAGACCCCGAGCTGCGCCTCGTAGAGGTCCTTCTCGTCCTCGACCGCGGCGGCCTCACCGACCCGGTCGGCGTCGTAGAGCACCACCCCCAGGTAGCGCAGCCGCCCCACGCACGTCTCCGAGCAGATGGTGGGCATGCCCACCTCCACGCGCGGATAGCAGAAGGTGCACTTCTCGGCCTTGCCCGTCTTGTGGTTGAAGTAGATCTTCTTGTACGGGCAGCCGGTCACGCACATGCGCCACCCCCGGCACCGGTCCTGGTCGACGAGGACGATGCCGTCCTCCGCCCGCTTGTACAGGGCGCCGCTGGGGCAGGCCGCCACGCACGTGGGGTTGAGGCAGTGCTCGCAGATACGCGGCAGGTAGAACATGAAGGTGTCCTCGAAGGACAGCTTCACCTGGTCGCCGAGTCTGCGCACGATCGGGTCCTGGGAGGCGAGCTCGGGGCCGCCGCCCAGGTCGTCGTCCCAGTTGGCGCTCCACTCCACCTTCATCGGCTCGCCCGTGAGCGCCGAGTGCGGGGTCGCCACCGGGAAGTCGTCGCCCAGGGGGGCGTTGATCAGGGTGTCGTAGTCGTAGGTCCAGGGTTCGTAGTAGTCCTGGATGGACGGCATCACCGGGTTGGCGAAGATCGTCGCCAGGCGTTTGATGCGCCCGCCGGCCCGCGGCACGAGCCTGCCGTTCGGCCGCCGGACCCAGCCGCCCTTCCACCGGTCCTGGTCCTGGTAGGTGCGCGGGTAGCCCTGCCCGGGCCGGGTCTCGACGTTGTTGAACCAGGCGTACTCGACCCCGCTGCGGTTGGTCCACGCCTGCTTGCAGGTGACCGAGCAGGTGTGGCAGCCGATGCACTTGTCGAGGTTCATCACCATGGCGACCTGCGCCATCACCCGACCGATCGGCCGACGCCCCGTCTCCCCCGGGTTCTCCGAGGCCGTGGCCCGGGGCGACCGGTGCCGCTCGCCGTCCGCCATCAGTACCGCACCTCCGTCGTCCGCTTGCGCACGACCGTGATCTCGTCGCGCTGGTTGCCCGTCGGTCCGAGGTAGTTGAAGGCGTAGGTGAACTGGGCGTAGCCGCCGATGAGGTGGGTCGGCTTGACGAGCAGCCGGGTGAGCGAGTTGTGGATGCCACCGCGCCGTCCGGTGGTCTCGGTCTTCGGCACGTCGATGGTGCGCTCCTGGGCGTGGTGCATGTACACCGTGCCGGTCGGCATCCGGTGCGAGACCACCAGGCGGGCCGCCACCACGCCGTTGCGGTTGACCGCCTCGACCCAGTCGTTGTCGGAGGCCTCGATGGCCTTGGCGTCGTCCACGCTCATCCAGAGGGTGGGGCCGCCCCGGGAGAGGGTCTGCATGAGCAGGTTGTCCTGGTACTCCGAGTGGATCGACCACTTGGAGTGCGGGGTGAGGTAGCGGACCACGACCTCCAACCGCCCGGTCGGCCCGATGCTCGGCTCACCGAAGAGCCGTCCCACGTCCAGCGGCGGCCGGTACACCGGGAGGGCCTCACCGAACTCGTGCATCCAGTCGTGGTCCAGGTAGAAGTGCTGGCGACCGGTGAGCGTGTGCCAGGGCTTGTCGTGTTCGAGGTTGATGGTGAAGGGCGAGTAGCGACGGTCCGACGCCTCCTTGCCCGACCACTCGGGGCTGGTGCCCACCGGTGTGGGTCCGCGCCGGGCGTCGTCGAAGACGACCCGGCGATCGGCCGCGTGCCGGATGAGCTCGTCCATGTCGGTGCCGGTCCGCTCCGCCAGCCGCGCGAAGCCCTGGGCGGCCAGGCGCCCGTTGCTGGTGCCCGACAGCGCCAGGATCATCTCGCAGACCTTGACGTCGGTGTCCAGCGACGGCCGACCGTCGGCGACCCCGCCCCGCACGGTCCCGTTGCGCTGCCGCAACCACTCCACCTCCCGGTCGGGGGTGAAGGACACGCCCTTGACCGGGAGCCCCTGCTCCTCCGCGAGCGGACCGAGCGCCGCGAGCTTCTGCGCGACGGCGGAGTAGTTGCGGCGCACCGGAACGATCCCCGGCATCGTCCTGCCCGGAACGGGGCGCTCCCCCGCGGCCTTCCAGTCCGGCGGCACACCGCGCGCCTGGGCGAGTTCCCCCGGGGTGTCGTGCTGGTGGGGCACGGCCACCAGGTCGGTGACCTCGCCGAGGTGGTCGGCGGCCAGCGCGCCGAACACCTTCGCCAGCGCGTGGAAGGCGTCGAAGTCGGTGCGGGTCTCCCAGGGCGGGTCGATGGCCGGGTTGAAGGCGTGGACGAACGGGTGCATGTCCGTGGTGGACAGGTCGTGTTTCTCGTACCAGGTGGCGGCGGGCAGGACCAGGTCCGACAGCAGCGTGGAGCTGGTCATCCGGAAGTCCAGCGTCATCAGCAGGTCGAGCTTGCCCTCGGGGACCTCGTCGCGCCACGTGACGTCGTCGGGTCGGTGCTCGGGACCGGCCGGCTCCGACCGGAGGTTGGAGTGGGTGCCCAGCAGGTGCTTGAGGAAGTACTCGTTGCCCTTGGCGGAGGAACCGAACAGGTTGGAGCGCCAGAGCGTGAGCGTGCGCGGCCAGTTCGCCGGGTCGTCGGGGTCCTCGGCGGCGAACCGCAGGGTGCCCTCGGTGAGTTGGTCGGCGACGTAGGCGGCCGGGTCCTCGCCGCGTTCGGCGGCCTCCTTGGCGAGCCGGATGGGGTTGCGGTTGAACGTCGGGAAGGACGGCATCCACCCCATCCGGGCGGAGGCGGCCACCAGGTCGGCGGTGTGCCGCCCCCGTACCCGGCCGGGTCCCAGCGGCGACATGAGCGCGTCGGCGCGGTAGGTGTCGTACCGCCACTGGTCGGTGTGGGTGTACCAGTAGGCGGTCCCGGCCATGAACCGCTGCGGACGCGACCAGTCCATGCCCGACGCGTACGCGGCCCAGCCCGTGGCGGTGCGGCACTTCTCCTGACCCACGTAGTGGGCCCAGCCGCCGCCGTTGACCCCCTGGCAGCCGGTGAGCAGCAACAGGGACAGGAACGCGCGGTAGGCGTTCTCACCGTGGAACCACTGGTTGGTGCCGGCGCCCAGCACAATCATGGCGCGGCCCCCGCTGACCTCCGCCGTGTCGGCGAACTCGCGCGCGATGCGGGCCGCCCGGTCGGCGGGGACGGAGGTCAGGGTCTCCTGCCAGGCCGGGGTGTAGGCGGCGTCCGGATCGCCGTACCCCTCGGGCCAGGTGCCGGGCAGACCGGGGCGGGACACCCCGTACTGGGCCAGGACCAGATCGAACACCGTGGTGACGAGGCGATCCCCGACCCTGCGGACCGGGACGCCGCGCAGGTCGACCTCCGCCGACCCGTCCGGGGTGTCGAACCTGGGCAGGGCCACCTCGGCGGCCTCCTCCCCCGCGGCGTAGAAGGTGAGCGCGGGGACCCGGCCCTCCAGGTCCAGGTTCCACCTGCCCTCGCCCTCCTCGCCCCAGCGGTCGCCGATGGTGCCGTTGGGGGCGACGGGCGTGTCCTCCCCCTCCGGCCACAGGACCGGTTTCCAGTCGGCGTTGGCGGCTCCGTCCCCGCCCGGCAGGTCGGCGGCGGTGAGGAACTTGCCCGGCACCCAACGGCCGTCGCGCCGGTCCAGGGACACCAGGAAGGGCAGATCGGTGTAGGCGCGCGCGTACTCCAGGAAGCGCGGCGTGGGTCGGTCGACGAAGCGCTCGCGCAGGATGACGTGCCCCATCGCCATGGCGAGGGCGCCGTCGGTGCCCGGGTGCGGCGCCATCCACTCGTCGGCGAACTTCGCGGCGTCGTTGTAGTCCGGGGAGACCACCACGACCTTCTGGCCGCGGTAGCGGGCCTCGGCCATCCAGTGGGCGTCCGGTGTGCGGGTGACCGGGACGTTGGAGCCCCACAGCATGAGATACGCGGCGTCCCACCAGTCACCGGACTCGGGGACGTCGGTCTGGTCCCCGAACACCTGGGGCGAGGCCACGGGAAGGTCGGCGTACCAGTCGTAGAAGGACAGCATGGAGCCGCCCAGCAGGTTCACGAAGCGCGCGCCGACACCGTGGGAGACCATCGACATCGCCGGGATCGGGGAGAAACCGGCGATGCGGTCCGGACCGTACTTCTTGATGGTGAGCACGTGCGCCGCGGCGGCGATCTCCAGGGCCTCGTCCCAGGTGACCCGGACCAGCCCGCCCTTGCCGCGGGCGCGCTGGTACCGCCGGCGCTTCCCCGGGTCGGTGGTGATCTCCTCCCACGCCGACACCGGATCGCCCAGACGGGAACGCGCCTCGCGGTACATCTCGACCAGCACCCCGCGCGCGTACGGGTAACGGACCCGGGTCGGCGAATAGGTGTACCAGGAGAAAGCGGCACCGCGCGGACAACCACGGGGTTCGTACTCGGGGCGGTCCGGTCCGACCGACGGGTAATCGGTGGCCTGGGTTTCCCAGGTGATGATCCCGTCCTTGACGTACACATCCCAAGAACATGATCCGGTGCAGTTGACACCGTGTGTGGAACGGACCACCCGATCATGGCTCCAGCGGTCCCGATAGAACACGTCCCCGTCGCGACCGCCGTGTCTGACCTGCGCACGGTCTCCGTCGAGGGGTTCCGAACGGGTCAGATAGTTCCCCATCCGCAGGAGAGCATCCCCCGCACCACCATTTTTGCCCTGCGCCGCCATAAGGAAAACACTCCATTTGCCCGCCTGTTACCAAGGCGAAGAGAAGAGCGCGGGAAGACACTTCCCACCTCGGCCACATTCCGTTAATAAATATGCCTGTCACGGCAGGGAAGTCACGTTTCCCACACCGTTTCCTGTGACAATCTCGGCAGTCGACGGTCGAGGGGGCCTTCATGCGTTCGGACGTTGGGGAGCGGGTCTCCCGCACAGGGACCGCGGGCGCCAACCTGGCCCTGGCCACGGGGGCGTTCGCCCTGACCTTCTGGGCGTGGAACCTCATCGGCCCGTTGTCGCGGACCTACAGCGAGAACCTGGGGCTGTCCCCGACCCAGACCTCGATCCTGGTGGCCTTCCCCGTCCTGGTGGGATCGCTCGGGCGGATCCCGGTCGGGACCCTGACCGACCGTTACGGCGGCCGGCTGATGTTCACGGTGGTCTGCTTCCTCAGCATCGTCCCGACGTTCCTGGTGGGGCTCTCCGCACAGTCCTTCGGGATGCTGTTGCTGTGGGGGTTCTTCCTCGGTGTGGCGGGCACCTCGTTCGCCATCGGCATCCCCTTCGTCAACGGCTGGTACGAGGCCCACCGGCGCGGATTCGCCACCGGGGTGTTCGGCGCCGGCATGGGTGGAACCGCGCTGTCCGCGTTCCTGACGCCCCGCCTGGTCGAGGCCCTCGGCCTGTTCGCGACCCACCTGCTGATGTGCGCGGCGCTCGCGGTGATGGGCGTGGTGATGTGGTGCTTCGCCCGCGACGCGCCCGCGTGGACGCCCCAGACCGCTCCGGCGTTGCCGCGCATGCGCGAGGCCATGAGGCTCAAGGCGACCTGGCAGGCCGCCGGACTGTACGCGTTGGTCTTCGGTGGCTTCGTGGCCTTCTCCACCTACCTGCCGACCCTGCTCACCACCGCCTACGACTACGCGCAGACCGACGCGGGCATGCGCACCGCCGGGTTCGCCGTGGCTGCGGTGATCGCCCGACCGGTCGGCGGCATCCTGTCGGACCGGATCGGCCCGGTGCGGGTGTGCCTGATCTCGTTCTTCGGCACGTGCGCGTTCGCCGTCGTCCTGGCCCTGCACCCGCCCGCGGAGTTCCCGGCCGGGTTCGCGTTCGTGCTCATCGCCCTGTCCTTGGGGCTGGGCACCGGAGCGGTGTTCGCGCTGGTCGCCAAGCTGGTGGAGCCCACACGCGTGGGCACGGTCACCGGTCTGGTCGGCGCGGCGGGCGGCCTGGGCGGCTACTTCCCGCCACTGCTCATGGGCGTGGTCTACCAGGCCACCGGCGCCTACACCCTGGGCTTCGTCCTCCTGGCGATGGTCGCGCTCCTAGTGGCCCTGTACACGACCCGTGCCTTCCGCGACGTGCGGTGAACCCGTCGCCCCGTGCCGCTCTGCGGGGCCGCGCCGACCCGTGCGCGACCACGGCGGGGCGACGGG
>NZ_QOCZ01000132.1 GCF_018207095.1 Nocardiopsis sp. MG754419
CTGCAATGTGAACCCCCGCCGGACGGATTCATATCGCGCACCGCCCGTCTTCATCCACCGCGCAATCGGCCGCCCACCCACGGAGAGTCGAACAACCGGAACCGAGAGTCATTCACCGGCCACGAACAGGCTTTTCGCGCTTTTTCTTTCGCGAGGAATCCAAGCGCATAAACCCTCGAACCTCGGGTAGGACCCACCATCACCGCGACCCCCATCACGCCGAACTGACCCTGGGCGATAATTCATACACGGAGCGCACGAAACAAACAGAGAGATGGGCACTGAATGCGCGTTGTTCTTGGGTTCGATTCCTCGTGTTCGACCTGCGCCAGGATTTCCCGTTCGATCACGGAGGAGGTCGGTGATCTGATCGAGGCGGTGCCCCTGACCTCCCCGGAGATGGAGACCTGGCGCAGGGACGAGTTCGGTGCCGACGCTCCGTGGGCACCGACTCTCGTCCGGTCCGAGGGCGGGCGGACCAAGGTGAGTGTGGGATGGCGGATCGCTCCCGCTCTGGCACGGCACCTGGGGGTCACGCGCACCTGGCGGATTCTCGCGCTGCTCGGGCGTGACGCCCTGGACCAGCGCCACACGGCGCCTTCCTTCGTCAGCCGGAGCACCTTCATCCGTGCGGGCCTGGGTTCTTTCGTCGGCCTCACCGTGCTGGCCAAGAGTGGGACGGCGACAGCGGGCACGGCCTCGGCCGAAAGCCCGGTGAAAGTGGAGGTTCTTCACGGTGAGGAACTGATCGCGGCGGCCCGCGAGGGGCTGGCCACCGGCGACGTGGCCAACGTCGCCGAACCACGTTCCTTGGTGACGGCAGCCGCGGGACCACCGGCCTCGGTGATGGACATCGACGGATCCCACCTGCGGGAATCGAGCGAGAACACCGGGGTGGAACCCCCTCCCGACGGAGAACTCGAAGTCTACGGAGCCCGGGTCACCCACCAGGACGGAGTGGTCGAGACGGGGCTGATGTACTACCAACACGACCAGCGCACCCTCCTGCACACCCGCTTCCTCAGCCGCGAGGTCAACGGTCTGAACACGATGACGCACCGGCTCCACGTGGACCACGAAGCGGGCGACGAGGGACCGAAGCTGACCACGGTGGCCTGGAGCTTCAACGGGGCCGAACCCTGGGAGGTGCCCGACACCGACGGGGACACGCTCTCCTCCGACCCGTGCGGCCCCTGCACCGGCCCGCCCGGGAATCCCTCGGGCGGACGGCTCCAGCAGGCCTGCAATTGGGAGGCCACCTGGCAGTGCATGCTGTCCGCGGGCGAATGCGGTCTCTGCGCCGCCTCCTGCACGGGCGGCTGGTTCGCCTGCACCGCGTGCATGGTCACCAACTGCGTGGGCGCCTACAACGACTGTTGCACCTCGACCACCCCGGTGTGCGGCCCCTGCGGGCTCCCCACCTGATCCGATGCGATATGAGAGATCGGGAGGCCGTAGGGATGGACGGGAACACACAGGGCGGTCCGGCGATCGTGCGAGGCCCGCTCGCGGGCGTCGCCGACCTCTTCCCAGCGCACACGAACCGCGTGCTGATCCTGAGCGACGAGCACGTCGGTTCGACGCTCGGACACGCGGCCACGATCGCGGATGTGCTCAGCGGCCAAGGCCACGCCGTGGAGACCACGACCCTGCGGTCCGGGGACCTGGGGACAGTGTGTTCCGCGTTGGCGGCCCATGACGCGCTGCGATCGTGGCGGGCCGACCTGTGTGTCGCGCTCGGCGGCGGTTCGGTGATCGACGCGGCCAAACTGGCCCGTGCGGCCTTCCGTGCCCCCTGGGTCCTGGATCGCATGGTGTGGACACGATCCGCGGGGCGGGTCACGGCGACGGTTCAGCCGACCGCCACCCCCTCTTTGGTGGCCGTTCCCACGAGACCGGGAAGTGCGGCGGAAGTGTCGCCCCGGGTCGCGCTCGCACCGCGCCCCGGGGCGTCCCGACGCCTCATGGACAGCGCGGCTCTCGTTCCCGACGCCGTTCTCGTTGATCCGGCCCCCTCCGCCGCGCTCCCCTCCCAGGCATGGTCGGAATCGTTGGCGGAGATCCTGTTCCGTGTGGTCGGCCCCTTCCTCACGACCCGACACAGCACGAGGGAACAGGATCAGGAAGCGATCAGCCTGATGACCGAGCTGGTGCGTATCGGAGAACAGGTGCTCCGCGACGGAAGTCCCCCTCCGGGACGGCGCGCGGACGTGTTCGCACTGAGCTCGCGGACCGTGCTGGGCTCCCACAGCCGGGGGTGGTACCCGGGGCTGCCGGCCTGGTGGTGTGTCCAGAACTCCGTCTGCGCGCACACCGGCATCACCAAGGGACACCTGACGGCCTTGGCCCTACCGGAGCTGTTCGACCGGATCGAGGGAGGCGACACCTCCTGGGGGTGTCCGCAACGCTGGCGACAACTGAAGGAGGCCGGACTCGCCGCACGGTTGAGGGACTATTGCGCGCGGTTCAGGGAGAACGCCCCGCCTCAGGAGGACTGGGACGACGCGGACCTCACTCTCTGGGCGCGCGATGTCCTACGTCTGTGGGCCGGGCACCACCCGGACGTGGCCGGGATGGGGGCGCAGGGAATCGAAGCCCTGTTGCGGGGCATCCGCGCCACCGCATGACGGCCGGCGAGCACGCCCATCAGACCGCCCCCGGACCCCGGGCACTCTCGGTGAGGAACACCCACAGGGACACCCCCGTACTTCGCCCTCCCGAGGACGACGAACTCCGCTCCCTGGCGGAGCTACGGTGGCGCTGGATCCTTGAGAACGGGGGGACCCCCGAGATCGATGCCGAGGAGTTCGCCCACGCTTTCGTGCGGTGGGTCCCGGCCCACGGCTCCACGCACCGACCCCTGATCATGCTCCGCGGCCCCGAGGTCATCGGCATGGCCTGGCTCGCACTCGTACCCCGGGTACCCACCCCGCTCGCCTTCGATCGCCGTTCGGGCGACGTCCAGTGTGTCTACGTGGTGCCGTGGGAGCGGGGCCACGGCCACGGTGGCCGTCTGGTCGAGGCCGTGCTCGACCTGGCCCGGGACCTGGGTCTGGAGCGGGTCACGGTGCACTCCAGCGACAAGGCGATCCCGACCTACCGACGCCACGGGTTCGAGGTCTCACCGCGGATGCTGCACACCGAGATCTCCCTCGGCGAGGACTGAGGTACCGGTCCACTGCCCCCGGTGCCGGCCACTGCCCTCATCGACATCGACCCGCACGGCCCCGGATCTCTCCGGGCCGGCACCCACGCCCCCTGGCACGGTGGTGCGCCGTTACCGGGCCCGCGGCCACGGCGACCCGGCGACCCGGCGACCCGGCGACCGGATGATCGCCCAGGGGAGAACCGTTCGGTGACGAGGGGTGTCCCATGTGTCGACATCCCTCGTTCGACAAGGACCTCCGTGCGGCACACGACGCGAATCGCCCTGCTCCCCCTCGCCCTCCTCCTGCCCCTGACCGCCTGCGACAGCCCCCGGCTCCAGTTGGAGAGCAGTGAACGGCTGAACGACCTGCTGCCGTCCTCCTCCGACTACCCGGACGGTCTGAGGGTGGAGAGCATCGACGTCGACGAGTTGAACGGCGAATCCACCTCCGGCACGGACTTCGACTCGGTCTCACCCGCCGCCTGCGACGAGGCCCTGGCGAGCGGCCCGGGCGAGTTCCCCACGGAGGCCGTCCAGGGCGCCGGGCAGGTGGCCGTGGCGGATTCCTCCGACGCACTCGCCGTCTACAGCTACGTCCTGGTCTCCGGTGACTTCGACGCGGACGTCGACGACACCGCCTACGAGACGATGCTCGACTCCTGCTCGTCCATGACGGTGGTCAACGAGGGCATCCAGTTCAAGGGTGGCCTCGAGCGCGCCGAGTCCTCCGCGCTTCCCGAGGACGACCAGAAGTTCACCATGAACCTGTCCGCCGAAGGCATGGACATGGTGATGTGGACGGCCTGGGGCCAGGTCGAGGACGTGTACTTCGTCCTGATCGGCATGGACCTGGGCACGGGATCCTCCTCGAACACCCCCGCCCTGGCCGCGGAGTGCTACGAGAACGGCGTGGACCAGGAGTGCCTGGACCGAATCCAGGAGGAGGCCGACGCCGAGGCGACCGCGGCCAAGGAGGAGCGGTTCGAGGAGATCCTGGACACGGCCATGGAGTCCCTCGTCGACCACGTCTGAGGGCACGGCGCGCCGGTCCGTCCGCCTCCGGTGAGCGGGCCGTGATCCCTCCACGCTCGCAGCGGTGTCCCCGCGGCCCGGCCCGAGGACCCCTCCGGTTCTTTCAGGGCCAACCTCCCCCGGCCTCACCCGCCCCGGGCCGACCGTGGCCTCACTCCGGTTCGGCGGGGGCCGCCGCGGGACGGCGCGCGCCCAGGGCGCTCAGCGCGCACAGGACGCCGAACCCACCGGCGACCAGAAGCGCGGCCATGCGGTCGGCCTCGGTGGGAAGACCGGCCCCGAAGATGAGGGCGTCGCCGAGGTCGGAGGCCACGCGGATACCGATCGCGGTCAGCAGGGGCCACCCCGCCGGGACGCACATCATCGCGACGCCGCAGGCCAGGTCGCGCACGAGCATGGTGCGGGTGAGCAGCGCCAGGTCCGGATCGGCGGCGCCCTGTGACAGCCCGAGGGCACCGGTCATCACCTCCGGACTGACCAGGACGAGGAGGGCGTAGCCGACGGTCACCGCCCCCATCACCCGGGGAAAGGCGCGCAGGAGGGTCGACCCGAGACCGGATCGGGGTGCTGTGGTGCCGCCCCCTCGGGTGGGGTCGCGTTCAGAGCTCACAGGGCGGGGTCCGTTCTCGTCGTCGGTCACGCGTGCCGTGGGGCGTCAGTCCTCCGGTGCGTCCACCGCCATGGCCCATCGGATTCCGCCCACCATGACGCCCGCCGCGAGGGGGCCGAGCACGGATCCGGGGCCGGAGGGCTCAGGCAGGTCGAGTTCGCGGCGCGCCCACGGTGGCAGTCCCTGGACCGCTCCGGTCGCCAGCGCGGCGTAGGCCGGGCGGGCGACCGGTGGCAGGGGCGGCCGGTGCAGCAGGAAGCGGACCGTCTCCCGGGCCTGTGCGGTCCCCCTCAGTTCGGGTCGGTACTCCGACAGCCGCTCCCGCAGGGCGGCGATGCTGCGCGGCGGGTCGATCACACCCAGGGCCTCGGCCACCCACGCGGTGTCGGCCACGTAGGCGTCGCATCCGGCCGGGTCCAGGGGCCGCGCGCCGTAGCGCTGGTGGCACCAGAGAAAGCTCTCCACCTCGGCCACGTGCACCCAACCCAGGAGATGGGGATCGTCCGCGCGGTAGTCGCGCCCGTCGGGGGCCGTGCCGCGCACCGCGCCGTGGACACGGCGCACCCGCTCCACCGCGCTCGCCGCGTCGGCGTCGGTGCCGTAGGTGGTCACCGCCAGGAAGGTGCTGGTGCGCTGCAGCCGACCCCAGGGATCTCCGCGGTACCCCGAGTGCGCGGCGACCGCCGCCATCGCCAGGGGGTGCAGGGACTGCAGGAGCAGTGCGCGCACGCCACCGACGAACATCGCCGCGTCACCGTGCACGCGCCGGATCGGACGGTCGGGACCGAACCGGCGCGGGCCCGGCGCACCGTGGATACGGGCGCGGTTGGCGGGGCCCTCCGGTCCGGCCACACGAGCGAACAACCACGCGCCGGCACGCGCGCGCAGCGTACGGTCGGCGGCCTCTCGCGCGACAGCGGAATCAGTCATGACTCCAGTATGCGACCGGCGTCTCTGTGGCGGTGGGCGGCACCGGGCACGCTTCCACGTGGAATCCCGGTTCGGCGGTGGGCCGACGGGCAGGGGGCTCGTACACCACGACGTCGCTCACGGCCCGGGTTCCCACGCGGGGAACGGAATCGGTTCAGCTCCCACAAATAAGTTTGGAAAGTGAGATACTCGGTATACGAGTAATACTGCTCAACAGTCGGCGGCGCTCGCGCAGGGCGCCGGCCGACCGCTCACCAGCGCTCCTGCGCACAAGGGGGAAGCCATGACCACCGCCACACCCGCACACACCCCATCGACCACCGCCTCGGTCGTCGCGGCCGTCGTGTTCGCCGCCGCCGTCACCGCGGCCGCACTCGTGGGCGTCCTCTCCAACCCGGGGACCGCCGGAGACTACGCGGCCCTCCAACAACCTTCATGGGCACCGCCGTCCTCGGTGTTCGGCCCGGTGTGGACGGTCCTGTACGCGATGATCGCCGTTTCCGGCTGGCTCGTCTGGCGTCGGCGTGGATGGCGGGAGGGGCGGACCGAACTGTCCCTGTTCGCCGTCCAGTTGCTGTTGAACGCGGCCTGGTCGCCGCTGTTCTTCGCCGCTGGGCTCCGTGGCACGGCCCTGATCGACATCGTGCTGCTGTTGGCGACCCTGGCGGTGACCATCGTCCTGTTCGCCCGGGTGTCCCGTTGGGCCGCGGCCCTGCTGGTCCCCTACTGGGCCTGGGTGGCGTTCGCGACCGCGCTCAACTTCTCCATCTGGCAGCTCAACATCGGGAGTTGATCCCCACCACGTTCGGCCGAGGCGGCGCTTCCCGTGTCACCCCGAGGACGGAGGGCCGCGATCGGCCGTCGTGCACCACGCGGGCGCGCCGGCATGCGAACCTGGTCGTGGGTGACGCGGGGATCCGTCGCCCTCACCAATGGTTCGCGAGCGAGGCCCAGACCGGGGGGCGACAATGGCGTCGGACGCACCTGCCACGCAATCCACGGCGTTGGCGGCCATCGAGGAGTTCCTCACCGGCCGCTTGGAGAGCACCCAGAACGCGTCACGCGCCGCACGGGCCTCGGGCACCGACCCGGGCGGCACCGGTAGGGAACTGGAATCACTCCGCGCCCGAGAGCTGTCCGACTGGCAGGAGCGGGGTTTTCTCAGCCACCTCAACGCCGCCGCGGTGATCGAGGAGTACTACGGGCACCGCATCGCGCAGGCCAGGCGCGACCTCAGGCGCGAACGCCCCGCGCGCAAAGAGCGTTACGCGCGGGCCCGGGACACCTACCGCCGCATCGTCGCGGAGCGCCAGGCCGTCCACCTCTGGCTGCTGGACCAGGGCTGGGACACCAATCTCAACAACGCGGTCACCGAGGAGGCGGACGGGGTCGCCGGCCACTACTGGACCCGCGACCCCGACCGGCTCTGACCACAGCGATGTCGCGTCCCTGCAGCCAAAGCCGGCGTCCGCTCCGAAGACGGGTCTCGTCCGAGCCTCCGCCGCACTCATCCTTCCAGGATTTCTCCCGCCACCACGTCGGGCTCGGACAGACTGCGCCAGGCAGGAACCCGTACCGTGCGCACTCCCGAGACCGAGGCGAAGAGGGCCGCCTGGTCGAGGGTCCGCTGCAGTGTCCGTCCCGGAGCGGGCGCGGCGGTGGACCCCACACCGGCGCGGTCCACGATCACGGCCGTGTCCGCGTGCTCTCCAGGCACGAGCAGGTCGCACGAGTACCCCTCGACACGCTGGCCGACCCTCGGGCCCCGACCGCGCGCGGTGAGCGCCTCGAACAGCAGGCTGCCCGCCTCGTCGAGCATGCCGGCACCCGGATCATCATCCTGTGCCGCCAGGTCCCCCAGCAGCCCTCCCTGACCGGCCAAGTACTCGCGGTCGCCGACCACGTACAGGCGTGAGCGGGCTCGGGTGACGGCCACGTTCCACAGGTTCTGCTGCTGGCGCGCCCAGTCGCCGCTGCTCCGGTGGACGCCGGCGGCCGCCGCGGGCGAGACGACCACGACGTCGCGCTCCCCGCCCTGGAAGCGGTGGGCCGTTCCCACACGGATACGATCGGCGGCGCCGTCGCCGAGCTTCTCCTCGATGAGACGGACCTGTGGGGCGAACGGCGAGACCACGCCGATGCTCGCCTCAGGGGGCAGGGACCGCCAAAGCTTGCGGAGCAGGTCCAGAACCGCCTCCGCCTCATCCCTGTTGAGGCAGGAACGCCCTCGGGGGCGTTCACAGGCACCGCGCACGTCGATCCACTGCACCGCGGGGTCGCCCGGTGCGGCGAGGGTGGCGGTGTCGGTGCGCACGGCCAGGCGTTCGCCGTAGAAGCGGCGGTTCACCGGCGCGACGATGTCGGGGTGGCAGCGGTAGTGCTCGTCCAGCCACAGCACCTCACCACCGCCCGCGACCAGTGCGGACGCAGCCGAGTGGTACGCGGAGGAGGCGGCGAAGGAGAGTGACCGCTCCTCCGTCTCCGCCACCGGAAGACCGTGGACGGACAGGATCCGCCGATCGTCCTGCGCGGTCATGGGATTGACCGGCTGCAGCTGGTAGGGGTCCCCGATCACGAGGGCCCGCCGCGACCGGTAGAGCAGCGGTACCAGGTCCGCCACCGTGCACTGGCTGGCCTCGTCGATCACCACCAGGTCGAACAGTCCGGGCTCGGGCGGGAAGACCCCGCGCACCGACCGTGACGTGGTGGCCCACGCGGGCACGGTGCGCACCAGCGCCTTCATGCCCTTCCAACCGCTCTGACCAGAGGCGAGGTTGCGCAGGCGTGCCTCGACCGCGGTCCTCCCCCGGCGCAGCGAGTCCGCAACCCGGCCCAGCAGGAACTCCGTGCTCGCCCCGCGCCGCTCCTCCCGTAGGCCGCGCATCCTGTGCGCCGTCTGCTCGGGTCTCGGCTCCCGCGCGGCCCGCTCGCACAGGTCCCGCCACTCGTTCTCCGTGGTCAGGAACGCCAGGATGCTGGACAGCTCCTGATCCGTTCCGGGGATGCCGAGCCCTCGACGTGTCAGCCACCGGTGCCACCAGCCCGCCCAACGCGACTCCAGCGACGCTTCCACCCGGTGGGTCCAGCGGCTCCGGTCGCGCGGCCCCTCGAAGACGGACGGGGACACCGCTGTCGGCAGAGCCTTGCGCAGTCGGTTCCGCGCCCCGGCCAGCAGCGCCAGACGCCGCTCCACCTGTTCCGCCGCCGCCAGCTCGTGACGGCCCGCCTCCAAGGCCCGCTGGTGGACCACCAGGCGCGCGTGCGCGGTGGCCGGATCCACGGCGCCCCACTCCGCGGCCAAGAGCGCGTTGAGGATCTCGGGCTCGCGGGCACGCTTTTCCTGGTTCCCGGTACGCACCATCAGATCCGCGTCCGGCCCCAGCTTGTTGACCCTGGTGACCACTTCGTCCACGGCCGTGTTGTTGGTGGAGGCGACCAGAACCGACTGTCCCGACGCGACGGCCGTGGTCACAACGGAGGTGATCAGTTCACTCTTACCGGTTCCGGGAGCGCCCGTTGCCACGGTCAGAACCTGGTTCATGGCGCAGGAGAGGATCTCCTCCTGCGCGGTGTTGCTGCGGCCGGTCACCACGGGCAGGATCGGCCCCGCACCGCCGTCAGCCGGACGGACGCCGGACAGGGCACCGAGCGCGGTCCCGGCGATCGTCTCGAGGCGGATTCCTCCACCGCTCCGGTCGAGGTCGCCGAGCAGCTGTTTGACGGCCGCGCCGGCGGGGTCGCCCCGGTAGAGGACGGCGGCGTTCTGAGCGCCACGGCGCGCGCCGTGCCGGACGTCCAACGACGTGCGCAGCTCACCCGCGATCAGGTCGTCGACCCTGGAGAGGCGCAGACGGTCGCAGACCGTGCGCGCCTTGTCGGCCAGACCCGAGACGCCACCCCCGTCCCAGTCGACCTCGAACCAGGTGACCAGTTCCTCGATGTCGGCCTCGTCCAGGCCCGCGGCCGAGACCAACAGCTCCCGGTTGAGCTCCGGTTCACCGACGGGCACCAGGAAGCGCTCGTCGCCCTCCTCCTCGACTTCCACGTCCATGACGAACAGTGGGGCGAGCTTGGCCTTGCGGCCGCGGCCGCGCTCGGAGCGCACCGGATCGAAGAGCACCGCCGGATAGCCGTAACGCAGGGGGCGGCCCTCGCCCACCGCCTCCCGGGCCAGGCCCTCGGCCCTCCCAGTCAACCGCCACCGGTCCTTCGCCCTGCTGAGGAGCACCTCCGAGCCCATCTCGCAGACCGCCGCGTCCCGCCCGCTCGCGTCCGGCAGCTGCTGCAACACGCTCTGCCGCATGAGGCAGTCACGCAGGTAGTCGAGGTAGGGACCCCACCCCCACACTGCGCGTTCCCCACGGTGGCCGCTCCCGGCAGCGTGGTCCTTCTCCCCGGCGGGGGCCTCTGGGCGATTCTGCCCGTCGCTACCTTCCCCCTCGGCGCCGGCCGCCCCGGAAGCCGTCGGCAGGTCCGCGGCGGTCGCCGAACCCGTGTGCCGCGCCAGCACCAACGACCCGCGCACCCCCAGGGAGGAGACCGTGACACGTTGGCCCTCGACGTGGTCGACCTCGCGGTGGACGTGCTGGTAGAGGTCGACCGCGTCGATCCACCCGTCACCGTTGGAGTCGGTGGCCGCCCCCGCCAGACCGCGGACGACAGAGGCGCTGAAGGGGGACGGTCGCACACCCGCGCTGTTGTCGCCCTCCCGGGCCAGCTCCAAAGCGCCCGAGGCGGCGATCACGTAGGTCCCCGCCCCATCGCTGAGCTGGCGTTCCAGGTCGAGGGGTTCCGGTTCCCCACCACCTGCGGACCTGGTCGCGAAGCTGTCGGCGAACGCCCCGCCGTGGCAGCAGTCCAGCAACAGGACTTTCCTGCGCATCCGGGAGTCCTCCAGCAAGCGTTTGAGGACCTCGGCGGACAGCCCAGTCGTCTCCAGTCGCTTGCGACGCGTGTCCCGCAAGGCCAGGTGCAACCGGCCCCGCTTGTCCTTCACGCCGTGCCCGGAGAAGGAGACGAGGAGGAGGTCGTCGGGCTTACCCTCGGACAGCGCCGTCTCCAGGGCCTCCATGGCCTCGTGACGGGTGGGGTCCAGCAAGGGTTGGACCCGGTCGTAGTGGCCGTTGGCCTTGAGGACCCGTTCGATGGCATGGACGTCGGCGTGCGGTGAGTGGAGCGGGGCCAGGTCGTCGTAGCGGTTGACACCCAGGAGGATCGCGGTGCGCCTCACGCCGCCCCCGCCCCGGGCTCGGCGTCGGAACCGTCCGCGCGCAGAGCTCGGACGATGCCCTCGACCTCGGCCGACGACACCCTCCCCTGCACGGTGACCTTGGATTCCCCGAGTTCCACCGTCACGGACCTCTGGCCGCTCTGTTCGATCCACGCCCCGACGAGGGAGACGAGGGCGGCGAGAACGGGCTTGAGCAGGGCTCCGGTCACCAGCACCGCCCCGGCGAGGATCGCGGGATCGGCCGACCGGGTTCCGGAAGCTGCCATCCCTTCCGCGGCCCGCACCTCGTCGACATCCAGGTCCTCGAGCAGCAACCGAAGCTCGCGTGTGTGCCGCTCCGCCTCCTCCTCAGTGACGTCGTCCTCGAAGTCGACCCTGGCCACCAGCTCACTCGGCTCCACGCGCGCCCTCTCCGGTTCTCCCGCGGACGGCCGCTCGGTCACGGCCCGCTGACACTCCGCCACGCAGGTTGTACCAGCCGGGAACGTCGTCAGGCAGGGGCTTGTGAGCACTGACCGGAACCGGCCATGCGACACGACAGGTCCGACCGTCCCAAGTCACCCTGACGCTCGTGGAACCAGGACCTCGTGAGAGCCGAACCGGGCGCGATCCGCGATCAGGAGGCACCATAGTGGGCACGCACCTTGTTGAGCTGTCCCAGCCAGAACTCCGTCTTCTGGTCATTGTTGGGGTTCGGTGTCAACAGGCCCCGATGCGCCGCCAGGGCATAGAATCCGGGTCCCGGGTCATTGGTGCCTTTCTGATACATGATGGCCGAGATCATCGCCTGCACGTCCGGCCAGGTCCGGTCGACCGCCTCCCCCAGTAGCTCACCAACGGCGGAGCGATCCGCTACTTCAGAGAAGTCGAAGGGAAGTTGTCCCGTCCGCTCGACGAGCGCACGGTTCAGGTCGGTGTAGGTGACGCGCCCCTCCGTGGCAGCCCTCTCTTCGAGGAAGACCACAGTCTCGGCAACCAACTGCTCCCACTGGACCTCGGTCCTGCCAAACATGATTCCTCCCGGGGGATCGGCCACCGCCCACATCCGGCGACGCAGTGGTGCGAACCTACCCAAGGGCACTGACGTTCGGGGACCCCGATTCCTCGCCGAAGCCGTTGGTCGAGGCTTCCAGATACCTCGGTGGGGTCCAACCGGTTTTCGATGACCTCAGGGAAATCTGGACCCGACTCATGTGACAATCCAGCCAAAAGACATCATTGCCTCCATGAAGGCATATGTTGGAGTCACAGACCTCGCGTGGGCCGAATTCCTCGCACGGAGACCTCACCTGAGAGAGATCAACTTCTGGCGTCCCTCCTCGAACCAGGTCTTCAGACGGATCGGGCTGGGCGACCTGTTCCTCTTCAAGACCCGTTACCCACACAATCGGGTCGTGGGCGGCGCCGTGTTCAGCGGTTTCACTCAGACCCCGCTCTCCAGAGCCTGGGCGGCCTTCGGTGAGGGAAACGGCAGAAGCAGTCTGGAAGAGCTTCGCGAGGCCCTCAACCGGTACCGCCTCAAGGAGGGCAACCCGGTCATCCGAGTCGGTGAGGACCCACTGATCGGCTGTGTCATGCTGCGCGACCCGGTGTTCTTCGACGGCGAGACCTTCGCCCCACCCCCGGACTTCGCGAGCAACCTGGTCCAGGGCAAGGGGTACGACGACGTCACGAACTCAGCGCACTCCGCGTACTTCACCCCGATCGCCGAGCGCATCCTCTCCACGGACGAGGACGTTCACTTCGGCGATCCGATGGAGAACACCCACACTTGGGCGTTTCCAGGTCCCACCCGAGGTCAACCCGTACCTGTGCGTCGGCGCTATGGACAGGAGGCGTTCAAGCTCGTACTCCTCGACTCCTACGAAGGCAGGTGCGCGGTAACCGGAGTCGACGTGGCACCGACCCTGGAGGCGGCCCACATTCACCCAGTGAGTGCGGGAGGGCTGCACCGCCTGGACAACGGGCTGCTTCTGCGCGCCGACATTCACAAACTTTTCGACTCCGGCTACTTGGGGATCTCCCCGCAGTTCAAGGTCCGGGCGAGTCCGGCTCTGGCGAGCCACTCCGGAGCGGGCGAGTACTACGCGTCGCTCGCGGGCAGGGACATCAGTCTGCCACCACGAAAAGCCGACCGTCCCAGCAGAGATGCCCTGGGTTGGCACCAGGAAGAAGTGTTCCTCGCCGGTGAGCGAAGGTGACAGGGGCACTGTTGGAGACCCCACCTGAAGGAGTCCGGCCAGGAAGTCACCGTCCGTCACTCCAGAGCCAGTCGGGTTCCAGGTTGGCCGTCAGATGGTCCTGCAGGGCGTCCTTCACCAAGGGCCGCAGGCAACACTGAGCGACCCGGAGGTGAGCCCCCGGATCAGGGCAGATCAGAACAGCCAGGACACGCACATGCAGAACCGCTGTCCCCAGGTCGGCGCCGAGGATCAGCTGCAAGCCCTTCCAGACGAAGCCCAGAGTGGCTTCCGCGAGTCTGGCACGCACAGGACCCCAATGAGCGGCGTCCTCGTGTTCCAGCACCGCGTCCTTGAGCCCTTCGGGAGTTTTGTCCAGCAGATCGGCGCCGTGATCGAGAAAGTTGGCGATTTCGGCAAGGAGGTCACACCAGAAGTGCCCTGCCATCGCCTTGCCGTACTCGGCCAGAGCCGGGTCCTCCCTCGCCCGTTCTTGGGCGAAGGCACGCAGGTCCTTGTCGAAGACCTGTTCATTGAGTCGTCGGCCGATCCTTTCGACCCGTTCGACGGTGCCTGGATTCTCGGACAACCACGCGACCAGAGCCGCGACCGCGACTCTGCCGCCGGCCTGCCTGAGGTACTTGGTGGGAGCCCTTCGGTGGTTCTCCCGAAACTTCCTCGATTGCTCCCACCATTCCCTCTCGGCGGGGTCGCGCAGCTCTCGGACCCCCGCATCACCTCTGCGCGCCCTCTCGATGTGGCCGGACCAACCGTGAGCACTGCCGCCACAGGATGAGCAGACGCATTTGGGGTTGACAGCCTGCTCACATCGCTGGCTGTGGCGAGGGGATGTGCTCACTGAACCTCCGGGCGAGGGGAGATCGACGCGGAGTCGGTCGACCGTTTTCCACGGTCTCCCGAGGTGAGTGGTGCGGGGTATCCCGGGGGCGGACACATCCGTGTGTCCGGGGCGGCAGGCCTCCCTTGCCTCGCCCGGCCTTTCACACCTCCCGGCACCCACTCAACGGTCCTCGGAATACTCGCCGTTCACCTGGGGGACCTCTCAGAACAATGGCAGGGCCTCACCAGCCGGAGATGCCGGACGCTTCTTCTTTCCTCCCCGGGAACGGTTACGCGACTGACGTTGAGCGGCGGTCTCATCACCGGTTTCCACAGCGACGACGGTTCCGTGGCCTTCTTTGACTCTGTTCGTAACCACGCGGTCCAGGTCCTGCACCGTCGCGTGACCGAGAACAGGACGGTGTGCCAGCCCGGTACCGGCTACTGATCGGCACGCACTCGCGTCTCGCGCCCCTCCCCCACCACTGGACCCAAACCGTAATGTGCATCACATTTTCAACCCTCAAGGGCCCTACAGTTCCCCAGCGGTTTGACAGCCCGTTCACCATTCCCCCGCCGTCGCTTCGGCACGAGGATGACCGACGTGATCGACCGCCCGACCAGCGGTAACGACCCCACCAACGCGGAATGTCACCCTGCCACTGGACGACCGCGCCCAGCCCTTGGAGACGCCCTCGTCTCCCGGTGAGAATTCGGCACTGGTTGCCCCAACCCCCCGAGGAGTCCCATGGCACTGGGAATCATAGGCATCGTCACGTCCTTGCTCCTGCTCATCACCCTTGCCTACCGCGGTGTCCCCGTCATCCTCGCCGCGCCCCTCGCCTCGGCGGTCGCGGTGCTCTTCTCCGGGGCCCCGATCCTGGCCTCCTACACCGAGATCTTCATGCCGGCGATGGCCGGTTTCGTCGGCAGCTGGTTCCCGGTGTTCCTGTTCGGTGCGATCTTCGGTGTCCTGATGACCGTCACCGGCTACGCGGAGAGCATCGCCCGCACCGTGACGAAGCTGGTGGGTTCGCGGAGCGCGATCGCGGCGACGATCGTCACTTCGGCCCTCATGACCTACGGGGGCGTCAGCCTCTTCGTCGTGGCCTTCGTGATGTACCCCCTGGCACGCGAGCTCTTCCGGGTCGCCGACATCCCCCGCCGCCTCATTCCCGCGACCATCGCGCGCTCGAGTACCGGCGCACCGCCCTGATCCGCAAGGGTGAGAGCTTCGACAGTCCCGAGAGCGCGCGTGCGGTCGGCGGGGCCTCCGACGACGGGGCCGGACACCAGGTCACCGCACTCGCACCGGCGAACCGCTTCGTTCCCTTCCTGCCGCTGCTCACCGTCTTCGCCGTGAACTTCGCGTGCACCCTGCTCATCTTTCCGGCACTCGACTGGTCCTATCTGGCCGACGAGAAGTTCGGCGGAATCACCATCGACCAGCGCCTCGGGCGGTGGGCCGTGCTGTTGGGGATCATCGCGGCGATCCTCGTCCTGGTCGCCCTCAACGTCCGCCAGCTCGCCACGTTGTGGACCGGCTGCGTCGACGGGGCCAAGCGGTCCATGCTCCCGATCTTCAGTACCGCCTCCGAGGTGGGTTACGGCGCGGTCGTCGCCTCGGTCGCCGCTTTCGCCGTCGTCCGCGACTCGGTCTTCGGCCTCGGTGTGAGCGCTCTGTGGACCTCGGTCCTGTCCGTGTCCATCACCGCCGGTCTCACCGGTTCCTCCTCGGGCGGTATGACGATCGCGCTCAACGCCCTCGGTGACGACCTGCGGACCATGGCCGAGCAGGAGGGCGTGAGTATGGAGGCGATGCACCGGCTGACGGCCATGGCGGCGGGCGGTCTCGATACCCTGCCGCACTCCGGCGCCGTGGTGACCCTGCTCATCGTCTGTGGGCTCACCCACCGCCAGTCCTACAAGGACCTCGGTGTCGTGACCCTGGTCATCCCGGTCTTCGTGGTCATCGCACTCGTGAGCCTGGTGTCCGTCGTCGGATCGTTCTGAGCCGTGGGTAGGAGGGCTCTCCCGTAGGGTTCGTGCCCCCTCGACGTGGTCGACCACCCGGTGGACATGCTGGTGGGGGTCGACCGCGTCGATCAACCCTTCGCCGTTGGAGTCAGTGGATGCCCCGGCAGCCCGCGCACCACGGAGACGGTGATCGGGGACGGGCTCGTCCCGCGCTGTGGTCCCCTCACGGGCCAGTCACGGGGGCCCGAGGCCGCGATCACGTAGGCCCCCGCTCCATCGTTGAGCTGGCGCTCCAGATCGAGGAGCTAGGGCCTGTTTTTTGAACGGGTCAGGTCGCGGAGCCAGATCCGTATCGAGGCGACCTGCACGGTCCCGTCGAAGATCGCAGCCCGCTTGTCGTAGCG
>NZ_QOCZ01000133.1:0-15084 GCF_018207095.1 Nocardiopsis sp. MG754419
CCCCGGAGGTCTCTCATGCCCGCCCGTAACCGACCCGTCCTCGGCCCCGACGTGACCTCGGAGCCGCGCCTCGGCGGCACGCCCCCTGCCGCCACGCCCACCGTCGTGCCGGTGCCCGGACCCGTGTCCGCCCGCGCGGACCGGGAGGATCGCGCGGTCCGCTCCGCCGTGTCGCGCCGCGCGCGTGCGGCCGTGGTCGCCGGCGCCGTGCTCCTCACGGCCGCCTGCGCCACGGGTACCGACCCCGCCGAGGTCGAGTACTACCTGGACCTGTCCGATCAGCCCATGGAGGCCTCGGCGGTGGAACTGGCCACGGTCGACGGGCAGGCGTGGCGGTTCACCGACGTCGCCGAGGACCGCCTCACGCTCCTGTTCTTCGGCTACACCAGCTGCCCGGACGTGTGCCCGATGACCATGGCCGAGATCGACCTGGCCCTGGAGAGCGCGGAGGAGGCCGCCGAGGACGTCGACGTGGTCATGGTCACCAGTGACCCGGAGCGCGACACCGACACGCAGCTGCGCTCCTGGCTGGACCGGTTCGACCCCGGTTTCCAGGGCGTGCGCGGCGACATCGGCGACACCGTCGAGGCCGCCGCCGACTACGGCATCCCCATCGAGGCACCCCAGGAGACCGAGGGCGAGTACCTGGTCTCCCACGGGGGACGCATCGTCGTCCTCACCGCCGGTGGTGAGGCCGCCGGCATGTTCGACGAGGGTGTGGAGGCCGACCAGGTCGCCTCCCTGCTGCCGGTGCTGATCGAGGAGCTGCTGTGAGCGCGGGACCCTCCCGGCGTGGGATTCTCGCCGGTATGGGGGCGGCGGGGGCCGCCGGCCTGGCCGCCGGTGGCCTGTGGGGCGCGGGCGCCGCACGGCAGGACCCCGACCCGGCCCGGGAGATGACCCTGTCCCGGAGTGGGCCTCGGGAGGGGCTGCCGCCGGCCCTGGTCACCCCCACACCAGCCCACGTGCACGTGGTCGCGCTCGACCTCACCGAGGACGCCCCGAAGGGGTCGGCGCATCGGGCCGGTCGGGTGCTGGAACTGTGGCAGCAGGACATCGACGCCCTGCACGGCGACGGGCTCGACGGTGTGGTGGAGGGAGCGCCCACCCTGGGGCTGCGCCCGGCCTCGCTCGGCGTCACCCTGGGGCTGGGCGGTGCGTTGCTGGACCGCGCGGGCCTGGCTGAGCGACGCCCCGACGCGTTGGCACGGCCGCCCGCCTTCGCCGCCGACCGCCTCCGACCGGAGCTGTGCGACGGCGACCTGATGCTGCACGTGGGGGCGGAGGACCCGGTGGTGGTCAGCGCGGTCGTGCGCCACCTGGTCGGTCGCGTCCGGGACCACGCGCGGGTGCGGTGGGCGCTGCCGGGTTTCCAACGCCACGCCGTCACCGCGGAGGACCCCTCGGCCACCCCGCGCAACCTCATGGGCCAGATCGACGGGACGGTCAACCCCCACCCGCGGGAGGCGGTGTTCGCCCCGCAGGTGCTGGCCGCCCACACCGACCCGGCGACCGCGTGGATGGACGGGGGCTCCTACGTCGTGGTGCGCCGGATCCGCATGGCGCTGGACGGCTGGTTCGACCTGTCCCCGGAGGACCGTGAGCGTGTGGTGGGCCGACGTCTGGACGACGGGGCGCCCCTGGGCGGGACCCGGGAGGACGACCGGCCCGACCTGGCGGCCCGCGACGGGGACGGGAACCCGGTGATCCCCGCCGACGCCCACATCCGACTGGCCTCCCCGGAGAACACCCTGGGTGCGCGCATGCTCCGGCGCGGGTTCAACTACGACCTGGGGTGGGGGCCGGACGGTCGGGCGAACACGGGGCTGCTGTTCACCGCCTGGCAGGCCGATCCGCGTACCGCCTTCACCGCCGTGCAACGGGCTCTGGACGAGGGCGGGGACGCGCTCAACGCCCACATCGTCCACGAGGGCGGCGCCGTGTTCGCCGTTCCGCCGATCCGGGAGGGGGAGCCGAGGGCGGCCCACGACCTGTGGCCTTGAGCGGGTCCCGCGCGACCCCGACCGCCGCGGGTCCCCACACACCTCGTGGGAACCCGCTGCGACCCCGCGACGACGTCAGGGGTGGACAGCATCCACCGAGGAGGACGACACGATGCACCACACGCCGAGACCGGGCCGCCGGACGATCCTGGCCGCGCTCGCGCTGACCCTGCCGATGAGCGCCTGCTCCGGCGGCCCCGGATCGTCGCCCGAGGCCGCCGCGGTCGCGGGCGACCACGCGACCCCGGTGGCCGTCGAAGACCTGCTGCTGGCGGACGCCTGGATGCCCGAACCCGCCAACCCCGAGGTGGGCGTGGTCTACCTCGCCGTCACCAACACCGCCGAGGTGGACGACGCCGTCGTGGCGGTGCGCACCGACGCCTCCGAGGACGCGGACCTGTGCCGTACCGAGGTCACCGCGTCGGGTGCCTCGGTCATGCGCACAGTCGAGGAGGTCCCCGTCCCCGCCGGCGGCACCACCACCTTCGTGGACGGCGGCTACCACGTCATGGTCAACGACATCCCCGACCCGCTCCGGGTCGGGGACACCCTCACCGTCACGCTCGATTTCGCGAGCCGGACCGAGGTGGAACTGGAGGTTCCGGTGCGGGAGATGACCGGGGACGCCGGTGATCAGGGCGACCACTCCGAGGACCACTCCCACCACTGAGGTCGCCCGCACGCCACCCCAGAACCGTGTCCACCAGCAGGAACAGCAGAAGTGAGACGCCCAGCACCGGGAGCGCCCAGCCCAGGGCCGCCCCGATCGCCACCACGGTCAGCCGCAACGGCCAGGACAGGGACAGAAAGGAACCGCGGGGGTGGGGCCGGCCCACCCCCGCCCGCCCACGGGTGGGTCGCCGCTGCCACCAGGCCCGGTATCCCAGCCCGATCGCGTACACCAGACCACCGGCCGTCACCGTCAACAGGATCTGGTTGGGCACCCCGAACAGCAGCCCCATGTGCAGGTCCACGCCCCACCGGCTCAGCTTGGCCATGAGCGGGTGGTCGGCGAACCGCACCACGTCGACCACCGCACCGGTGTCCTGGGCCAGAGCCGCGGAATCCGCCCGGGTGGGCCAGGAACGGTCCAGTTGGGTGACCACATAGGGGGCGACGTGGTCGGCCGGCATCTCCACCGAGACCGGTCCGTCCAACCCCGCCCCGCGGGCCTCGTCCAGCACGGTGTCGACGCCCACGTCCACACCCGGCGCGGCCGACGCGGTGTCGGTGGCCACCGTCGGTGTGGTCCATGACAGCGCCGTGCGCAGGTCGGACACGTTCCCGCCCGCGTACGCGGACCAGGTCAGCCCGGTCGCCGAGATCATCAACACGCCCATCAGCAGCCACACGCCCACCACGGCGTGCCGGGACACCGTGGGGCCGCGTCCCCCACCGCGCCGGGGGAGCAGCAGCGCGCGCACCCCCCGACGGCGCGACCGACCCACCCACAGGGCCAACCCGCCCGCGGCCACCACCCACACCCAGCTCGCGGCGAGTTCGCTGTACACCCGTCCCGGCTCGCCCAGGTGCAGGTGCCGGTGGAACTGGCTCACCCAAGTGCGCACCGGCAGCGCGCCGCTGGTGCCGTAGCTCTCCGACACCCCCACCACCTCGCCCCGATGCGGGTCCACGAACACCGTGGGCCGCCCGCCCGAGTGCGCGTCCGAGTCCAGCCCGGGGACGTCCAGCAGGACCCGCGTGGTGTCCCCGGGGTCGGTGGCCGGGCGTACCTCGTCCGCCCGCGTGCCGGGCACCTCGGCCTCGGCCAGGCGTACCTGCTCTGCCAGGCTCACCGACGTGGCGGCCTCCGGAACCCGCAGCAGGTCGTCGTACAGGGCGTTCTCGACCTGCGGGGTCCACACGTACACCAGCCCGGACAGGGCCGCCACCACCACGAAGGGCGCGACCAGGATCCCGGCGTAGAAGTGCAGGCGCAGCACCAGGGGGCGCAGGCGCGCCCACACCCCTTGGGCGTGCTCCCGGTCGGGCCCGGGGACCCCTTCCGGTCGTTCGGTGGTCGGTTCCATACCGCGCTCTCCTCGTCGTGGTCGTCACGATGGTGCTCGACCACTGACGTCGTTCGCCCGAACCGATGGGTTCCCGACATCGACGGAATCCCTCGCGGAGGGGGAGACGGTGTCGCGGGCTCAACGCCCCGACCCGGGGGCGCGGTCGCCGCCGGACGGAGCGGAGGCCCCGACCACCGGCGGCGCGGGGTCGGCCAGGCGGGGCACCCCCGGCACCAGCAGTGGCAGCAGGCCGGTCGCCAGACCGACCGCGACCGCCCCGTACAGCACCGGCGTCGCGCCCACGCTCGCGGCCAGGGCGCCCGCGACCGCGTAGCCGACCGGCTCCAACCCGAAACTCCCCACCTGGTCGATGCCGATGACCATGCTCAACCGTTCCTGGGGCACCGAGCGTTGCAGGGCGGTGTACCAGTACACGCCGAACAGCATGAAGCCCGCGCCGGTCGCGACGTAGCCGGTCAGGAGGACGGGCGCCGGAACGGTCAGTGCCAGGCCCAGGAGCGTCAGGGGGTAGAAGGCCACGCCCACCAGGGAGACCAGCCCGGGCCGGACCGGGTTCCAGCGGGTGGCCAGCATCCCTCCCAGCAGCTGTCCCGCGGCCATACAGGACAACGCCGTCCCGTACACGGGCGCGGCGTAGGAGTCGGCCACCACGATCGGCAGCAGCACGAACCCGGGCGCCAGGGTGGCCGGGGCCTGCACGGTGGCCACGGCGATGACGGCCAGCACCCAGGGACGACGCGCCACCTCGCGCCATCCCGAGCGCAGACTCGTCCCCAGAGTCTCACCGGCCTGCTCCCCGGTCGGTCGTTGCTCCCTGATCAGCGCGAGCACACCGGCGCAGACCGCGAACAACCCGGCGACGCACCAGAACACCGTGCGCACGTCCGCGACCGCGATCAGCACCCCGGCCAGGGCGGGGCCGGTGATCCCGGCGGACCGTCCCACGATATTGCGCAGGGCGTTGGCCTCCCGCAGTCGTACGGCGGGCACGATCAACGGCATCATCGCACCGGCGGCGGGCGCCACCACCGACCCGGACACCCCGCTCAGGGCCGCCAGGGCCACCGGCCACCAGGCCGTCTCCGGTCCCAGTGCGAAGCCCGCCATCACCGCCACCTGCACGCCGTCGTTGACCGCGAGAGCCGTGGACTTGCGCAGACGGGTGAGCAAGGCGCCGGTGAGCAGGGAGAACAGGGATCCGGCGGCTCCGCGCACCCCCAGCACCAGGCCCAGCAGCAGGGGTCCGTGTTCGACCAGCACCAGGGCCACCATCGCCACCGGGAGCATCTCCGACCCCAGGTCGCCGAGGGCGCGGCCCCCGAGTAGAAGCCGCAGGCCGCGATACCGCAGGGCGCCCGGTACCCCTCCCACCGCGCACCTCCACGCCCGCACCACCGAACCAGGCCAGTGTGCCCGAGCCTCCGGCCCGCGCACGAACGGTTTTCCGCACGATCGCACCCGGCCCGGCCCCACCGCCGGAGGAGGGGTCTGCCACCGCCGAGAGCACGGAGGAGTGAGACCGTTCTGGTGAGCGGAGCCACCGGACACGCCCCGCGCGGCCCGTACCGGTGCCCGGACCAGGTCGTCGGGGGTGGGGGATCGCCCTGTGTGCGGGAACCGGGCGCGCCCTCGTGCACGGGGCGCGCGGGCGGTATCTCCCGATGGCCCACGCATCGTTACCGACTGGTAGGTTCGTCTGGTTACCCGTAGGTAGGAAGGCGTGCAGTCCCGTGCGCGAAGGCGCCCTGATCCGGCTCAGATCCGTACCCGACAGCCGATTCCGGTTGTTCCTCCTGCACCACGCGGGCGGCTCGCACCTGGGGTATCGCGGGTGGGTCCGCCACTTCCCCGCCGACTGGGAGATCTGTCTCCTGGACGCCCCCGGAAGAGCGCGCAGGTCGGCCGAGGAGGCCTTCCGTGAGGCCGGTGCGCTGGCCGAGCACATGTGCGAGATCGTGCGCCCCGAACTCGACCGCCCCTACGGCCTCTTCGGGCACAGCATGGGAGCCCTGGTCGCCTACGAGATGACCCGTCGACTGTCCCGGACCCCGCCCGCCTGGCTGGGTGTCTCCGCCTGGAGCCCCGACCCCGGACCCGAACACACCGAGCCCCGCCACCTGGCCCCGTCCGCGCGTCTGCGTGAGACCCTCGCCGCGATGGGCGGCACCCCACGCCACGCCTTGGAGGACCCCGCCCTGTGGTCCTTCGTGGAGCCGCTGGTCCGCGCGGACCTCCAGGTGGTCGACACATGGAGCCCCGACCCCCGGGCCGCGCCCCTGGAGGTGCCGCTGTCGGTCTACGGTGGGGCCGACGACCAGGGCATGTCCCCCCGGCGCCTGGCCGGCTGGGCCGACCACGTCCGCGGCGGCTTCGACCACCACACCCTGCCCGGCGGCCACTTCTACTTCACCGGCCGCACCGAGGCACTGGTCGACCTCATCACCACGGACGTACGAGCCGCCCTGGCCTGAAACGCACCGTCCTCGGTCGCCCGATGCGATCCGTCACCTCCGGGTCAAAAAGAGTCCGCACGGATGTCGAGAACCCGCGGGCCGCTCCGTCCCCGGGGTGAGAGCGACCATCATGGGTCGTAGCGCACCGAGGAGGACCACGATGGCCAAGTACCTTCTGCTCAAGCACTACCGAGGCGCCCCGGCCCCGGTCAACGACGTCCCCATGGACCAGTGGACGCCGGAGGAGATCTCCGCGCACATGCGGTTCATGCAGGACTTCGCCGACCGGTTGGAGGGGACCGGAGAGTTCGTCGACGCCCAGGCCCTGGCGCCCGAGGGGACGTTCGTCCGCTTCGACGGTGAGGGGCGTCCTCCGGTCACCGACGGACCCTTCGCCGAGACCAAGGACCTCATCGCCGGCTGGATGGTGATCGACGTCGACGACCACGACCGTGCCCTGGAACTGGCCGCGGAGCTGTCGGCCGCACCCGGCGCGGGCGGACGGCCCCTCCATGAGTGGCTGGAGGTGCGACCGTTCCTGACCGCGCCCCCCACCGTCACGGAGTGACCCCATGGACGAGGTCCTGCTGCGCGGCCTCACTCCGGGTGTCCTGACGATCCTCGTCCGCCGCGGAGCCGACTTCGCGGCGGCCGAGGACGCCGTCCAGGACGCCTTGGTCGAGGCGGTCCGCGTCTGGCCCGCCGATCCGCCGGAGGACCCCAAGGGCTGGCTGGTCACCGTGGCCTGGCGTCGGTTCCTCGACGCCCACCGCTCCGAGACGGCCCGCCGTCGGCGCGAGGAACGTCTCCAGGGGGAACCGGAGCCCGGGCCGGTGCCCGCGGCGGACGACACGCTGCACCTGTACTTCCTGTGCGCGCACCCGTCCCTGACACCGTCGTCCGCGGTGGCGCTCACACTGCGCGCCGTCGGCGGCCTCACCACCCGCCAGATCGCCCGGGCCTACCTGGTGCCCGAGGCGACCATGGCCCAGCGCATCGCCCGCGCCAAGCGCACGGTCGCGCAGGTGCGCCTCGACCGCCCCGGAGACGTCGCCACCGTGCTGCACGTGCTCTACCTGATCTTCAACGAGGGCTACTCCGGCGACGTCGACCTGGCGGCGGAGGCGCTGCGCCTCACACGACGGCTCTCAACCGAGATCGACCACCCCGAGGTCGCCGGTCTGCTCGCGCTCATGCTGCTGCACCACGCCCGACGCGCCGCCCGGACCGCCGCGGACGGCGCCCTGGTCCCGCTGGCCGAGCAGGACCGGAGTCGCTGGGACACCCGGGCGATCGCCGAAGGGGTCCGGACCCTGCAGGCGGCCCTGGCCCGCGACCGACTCGGTCCGTACCAGGCCCAGGCCGCCGTGGCGGCGCTGCACGCCGACGCGCCCACCGTCGAGGAGACCGACTGGGTCCAGATCGTGGAGTGGTACGACGAGCTCCTGCGTCTGACCGACAGCCCGGTCGTCCGGCTCAACCGCGCGGTGGCGGTCGGTGAGGCCGACGGACCCCGCGCGGGTCTGGCCGCGCTCGCGGACCTGGACGCGACGCTGCCCCGGTACACCGCGGTGGCGGCGCACCTGCACGAGCGCGACGGTGACCTGGACACGGCGGCGCGGCTCTACTCCGAGGCGGCCCACCAGGCGTCCGACGCCGCCGAACGCGACCACCTGACACGGCGGGCCGCCCGACTCCACCACCGACGACAGCGCTGAGGTCGGGCCTCGGCCCAGGTCGGTCGCCTGCTCCGGCCCGTGCGTTCGGCAGGTGCGTTCGGGGCGGACGCAGCCCGCCCCGCGTCGCTCAGGCGGTGACGGCGCGGGTACTCGTGCCCACGGCCACCACGTGGCCGGGGCCGTCCGCACTCAGCCTCACCCCGTCGTCGAACCGGGACCGCACCGCACCGCCGTTCTCGACCACGGACAGGGACGCGACGTCCAGAGCGGTCGGGTCGCAGGTCCGCTCCGCGTGCGCGCCGTCGGTCAGGTGCACCAACACCACCTGCGCGCCGAGGGTGCGCAGGAACGTCATGTGGTGCTCGCCCGCGTCCAGCCACCGCAACCCACCGGACTGCAACGCGGGCAGGTTCCGGTGCAACGCCAACAGCCGTCGGTGGGCGGCCAGCACCTCGGAGTCCCAGTCGTCCGGCCGGTGCCAGGGCATCGTGTGGCGGGCGTTCTCGCCGTCCCGTCCCCGCAACCCGATCTCGTCCCCGGCGAACACGAACGGCACCCCCGGCAGTGCGGCCTGCGCGGCCACACCCACGACCTGACGCACCGGATCGTCCACCACCGTGCGGAACCGTGCCGAGTCGTGCGTGCTCAGCGCGTTCACGCTGTGCGTGCGCACCCGCCAGGGCAGACCGGCGTTGGCCGCGCGCAGCGCCCGCACGGCCTCGGCCGCCCCACTGGTGGGCAGCGGCGCCGAGGTGTGCGTGGCCGCGTACCGCACGCCCTCGGGCCCGGTGTTGAGCCAGGCCCACACCGGTCGGGTGAACCCCGCGTAGTTCATCACCCCGTGCCACCCGTCGTGCCGGGTGTCGGGGCCGGCGTCGTAGAAGTGTTCGGCCAGCAACCACGCCTCCGGGGCCACCGCGCGCGTACGGGCCGCGATCTCCCCGGACACCTCGCGGTTGATGTCCAGGTCGCCCAGCCGACCGGTCATGTTGGCCACGTCGATGCGCCACCCGTCCAGGCGGTCGGGTCCCACCAGCCGGGAGGTCAACACCGAGTCGTCGGCGCCGTACACGCGCTCGCGCAGAACGGGGTCGGTGTAGTCGAGCTTGGGCAGCGAGCGCACCCCCAACCAGCTCACGTACGAGTCGGGGTGCTCGGTGAAGTGGTAGAAACCCGCCTCGGTCGACCCCGCGTCGGCCCGGGCGGCGAGGAACCACACGTGTTCGTCACCGGTGTGGTTGGTGGTCAGGTCGCCCATCACCCGCATACCGCGCGAGCGGGCCTCCCGCACCAGGGCGGTCAACGCCGCGTCGCCGCCGAGCCACGGGTCGACCTCGTCGAAGGAGGAGGCGTCGTAGCGGTGGGTGGAGCGGGCCGGGAAGAACGGGGTGAGGTACACCACCTCGGCGCCCAGATCGGCCAGGTGGTCCAGGTGCCGGCGCACGCCTTCCAGAGTGCCCCCGTAGAACTCCCGTGGTGCCTGGGCGCCGAACTGAGAGGGTTCGTCGTCCCAACTCCGGGGCACCGCCCACTCAGGATGCTCGGTCGGGGGAGCCACGGAGTCGTCGTCGCGGGCGAACCGGTCGGGGAAGATCTGGTAGACGGTGGTCCCGGGCACCCAGGACGGCGGTGCGGGGGCGTCCAGGAACCGGAAGTCGCCGTCGTCGGTGACCTCGTGGTCGTGGGGCCCCTCCTGGTTCAGCCAGGTGTAGTGCCGGTCGCGCACGATCGCGAACCGATAGGAGGTGACCACCGGCAGCCGGGGCAGATCCGCCCCGTACCAGGTCACGCCGGTGTCCCGGTGCTCCACTCGCGTCTCGAACAGCCGGGCCTCCCCGTCCTCCACCACACGCGCGTACACCCCGTCGGCGCCGCCGGGAACCCGGACCCGCACGTGGACGTGATCGCCGTGCGGGGTCACGAAATCGGGGGATCCGTCGTGGTGGGGGTCGTGGCTGAACCGCATGTGGGGACGCTCCGTCGGGACGATGGGAAGAACCTCCACATCATTGCAAGAAAACGTCAATCGAGCGAAAAGATTTGCGCTCTGTTCTTGCGTTCGGGGCCAGTTCGTCGCCGGGGTCCGTGCCCCCGTCCCCGTGGGGGTAGGACCCCGGGCGAGGGGTCGGCCGCCGGTGCCGTCGACCCCCGTGCGGGCCCCGTCGGGGAGGCGACCGGCCGGGTCCCGCCCACACCGGCGCGCCGCTCATGAGGGTGCGCGAGCGGTGCGCGTTCGCGCCGCGCACCGCCGTGAGCTGCGCGGGGACCGTGCCGGGCGCGTGTGATCACGGTTCCAAGTCTTGATCGTCGACCCCCTGTGCCGGTGCTTCTCATCGGGTTAACGTTGTGCTATGAGCCTTGAGCTGCCAACCGACCGACTCCTGATCAGGGAGTGGGAGATGAGCGACGCCGAGGCGGCCCTGCGGATCTACGGGGCCGACGAGGTCGCACACTGGCTGACACCGGAGTGGCAACCGGTGACCGACATCAGCGCCATGCGTTCGGTGCTCCACGCCTGGATCGAGGCGGGGCCGAACCTGATACCGCCGGCCGGGCGCTGGGCGATCATCCGCGAGGAGAACGGAGAACTGGTGGGAGGTCTGTCCTTGAAGCTGCTTCCGCCCTTCGAGGAGGACTTCGAACTGACCTGGGCACTACGACCGGACCTGTGGGGCAACGGCTACGCCACCGAGGCCAGCCGCGCCATCATCGCCTGGGCGTTCGACCAGGGCATCGAGGAGGTGTTCGCGGTCGCCCGGCCCAGGAACGAACGGGCCATCGCGGTCGCCCGCAGGCTCGGCATGGAGTGGGTCGGCGAGACCGAGAAGTACTACGACATGAGGCTCCAGGTCTTCCGTCTCCGTCCCGGGTAGCCCCGTCATCCCGGACGGACGTGTTCGAGCCCGTCCCGTCACCGCCCGACGTCGGGGCCCGCCGGAGGAACCCGGTGGACCCCGACGCCGTTCCGGTCCCGCCGTCCCGGCGCGCCGCGCACCGCCGTGGATCAGACCGCCGCGTCGGAGGGCGCAGCCGCGGTCGCGCCGACCTCCGCCAGGTACCGGTACACCTGACCGGCGAGCGCGGCGGCCAGCCCCACCGGCACGGCGTTGCCGATCTGTCGGGCGATCTGCAGCTTGGTCCCGCACCACCGGAAGTCCTCGGGGAACCCCTGGATGTGCGCCGCCTCCATGTGCGTGATCGGCCGGTGCTCGCTGGGGTGCAGGTACCGCCCCTTCTCCGGCTTGAAGAACTCGGTGCGGATGGTCACCGACGGCCGGTCCAGGTGCAGGCGTCCCATGACGTCGCCCGTGCCGCTCCGGTGTCGCAACCACGCCTGTGTCGAGAGCTCCGGCGGCAGGTCGTTGCGGTTGCCCCCGGGCGGGATCGCCTCGTACCGCAGGCGGGACATCGGTCGGGGCGTCCGGCCCAGGTGAAGCTCGAAGGTCCGGTAGGCCCCCGGAAGGTCCACACCGAGGGGCGCGCACGAGCGCGCCGGAAGCTGGTTCGTGCTGGTGGCGCGGGGGGCCTTGGCGAAGACCGACGCGACCGTCTCCCACGGCGACAGCACCGGAAGGTCCTCGGTCCCCGGTCCCCCCGGCACGGGCACGGGCCCGCCGCGCGGCACACGGGTGTGGGTGGGCGCGGGGTAGTCCAGCGTCAGTCCCCGCGGGTGGGCCGCGCGCACGTCGCGGCGCGTGGCCAGCACGATCGCCCGGCGCCGGGCCTGGGGGACTCCGTAGTCGGCCGCGTTCAGCACCCGCGCCTCGGTCAGTTCGTACTCGCCCAGCAGCCCGTCCGGGCCCTCGGTCTCGGCGCGCAGCAGTGCGTACTCGTCCGAGTCCAGGAAGCGGCCGACGTTCTCGATCACGAACACCTTGGGCCGCAGTGCCCGCACCACCCGCACGTACTCGCGCCAGAGCACGTTGCGGGCGTCGCCGAGGTCCGCGACCAGGTTCCTCTTGTTGAGCGCGGAGAACCCCTGGCACGGCGGTCCACCGAGGATGACGTCCACCCGCTCCTGGACCACGGAGGGGTCCCACGCCTCGATGTCACCGGCGTGGATCCGCTCCACACCCGTGTGCTCGCCGAAGTTGACCGCGTAGGTCGAGGCCGCCGCCAGGTCGTGCTCGACCGCGCCCACCGTGCGGAAGGGCGCACCGTCGCGACCCGGCGCCCGGTAGGAGTGGAAGCCCGCGGTGAGCCCGCCACATCCCGAGAACAGGTCGACGATGGTGATCGAGTCGTCCGTGAGCATGAGGTTCAAGATAGAGGAGCCGACCCGCTCCGGCGAATCGTTAGGATCGAGGTGATGGACGCGCGACGGCCGACACGAGCGGCGAACGAGGGCACCCGTAGGAGCATGCGCGCCAACAAGGGGCGCGACACGCGTCCGGAGTTGGCCATCCGCCGCCGCGTGCACGCCGCCGGACTGCGCTACCGGGTCTCCGCGCGTCCCGTCCCCACGCTCCGGCGCACCGCGGACCTGGTCTTCACCCGGCTCAGGGTCGCCGTGTTCGTCGACGGTTGTTTCTGGCACGGGTGTCCCGAGCACCACACCAAGGCCGCGACCAACGCCGGTTACTGGGCCGAGAAGGTGCGCGTCAACCGGGCCCGCGACGCGGACACCAACGCCCGTCTGGTCGAGGAGGGATGGCGGGTCGTCCGGGTCTGGGAGCACGAGGACCCCGACGCCGCGGCGGGCCGCGTGATCGCCGAGGTCCACGCCGTGCGGGACGCCGCTAGGACAGGAAGCGGCTGATCCGCTCGACCTCCTCCTCCGACAGCCGCACCGTGGCCGCCGCCGTGTTCTCCTCCAGGTGGGCCACCCGCGAGGTGCCCGGGATCGGCAGCATCACGGGGGAACGGTGCAGCAGCCAGGCCAACGCCAACCGCACCGGGCTGACCTCGTGCTCGGCGGCGATCGCGGCGAGCGGTGAGTCCGGCGAGGCCATCTCGCCGCGTCCCACCGGTGCCCAGGGCAGGAAGGCGATCCCGTCCTTCTCGCACTGCTCCAGCACGTCCTCGGACTGGCGGAAGGAGGGCGCGTACTGGTTCTGCACCGACGCGATCGGCGTGATGGCGCGGGCGGCCGACAGCTCGTCCACGCTCACCTCACTGAGCCCGATGTGCCGGATCTTGCCTTCGTTCCGCAGCTCCACCAACGCGCCGAGCTGGTCCGCCAACGGCACCTCGGGGTCGATCCGGTGCAGCTGCAGCAGGTCGATGCGCTCCAGTCCGAGGTTGCGCAGGCTCAGCTCCACCTGCTGCTTGAGGTAGGCGGGGTGGCCCAGTTTGTGCCACTCCGAGGGGCCGGTGCGGGCGAAACCGGCCTTGGTGCCGATGACCAGGTTCTCGGAGTAGGGGTACAGGGCCTCCCGGATGAGCTGCTCGCTGATCTGCGGCCCGTAGGAGTCGGCGGTGTCGATGAAGTCGATGCCGAGCTCGACGGCGCGGCGTAGCACGGCCAAGGCCTCGTCACGGTCCCGGGGCGGTCCCCACACCCCCTCGCCGACGATGCGCATCGCCCCGAACCCCAGGCGGTGGACCCGGAGGTCACCGCCCAACAGGAGGGTGCCCGCCTGATCTGCGATCCGGGGTGTGGTGTGTGGGTCGGTCACGGTGTCCCTTCCGGTGCGGCGCGAGGGCCGGGTGCGTGTCATGCTGCCAGGTCGTCGGCGCGGGTGCCCGTGTCCGGACCTCCGTGTCGCCGCCGGGTTCGGGGCAGGATCCCAGGCGCCCCACCGGTCTCGCAAGGTCGAAGGGCCCGGCGTGGATGTGAGCGGATCGCCGCCGTGCGACGCGGCTCCGCGGGTGCGGCCGATGTGCCGGGCCCTGTTCGCGGTGCGGGGGCACGACGACACCCGCGCACCGCCGGTCGTGATCTCCGACGGGTGCCGGGCCCCTCACCGACCGAAGGCGTCCGCGTGGTCGGCGACCCAGCGGGCGTAGTCCCGCCCGGGGCGGCCCATCACCCGCGCGTAGTCGTGGGAGAACGTCTCCCCCTCACAGGGGTCCTCCCCGGGGTCGGGCTCCCACAACAACCAGTCGCAGATCTCGGGCGGGACCCCCTGGGAGATCCACAGCGCACGGGCCTCCTCGTAGGAGAGGGGGACGAAGGCGACCTCCCGACCCAGGACCCGGCCGATGGTCTCGGCGCGCTGCTCGGGGGTGAGGGAGGCCGGTCCGGTGATCTCGTACGCCCGGCCGTGGTGGCCCTCCTCGGTGAGGGCCACGGCCGCGATGTCGGCGACGTCTGCCTCGTGGACGGGCGCGCCGTGCTGCCCCGTGTGCGGCGCGCGGAGCAGCCCTTCGGTGCGCACGGTCACGGCGTGGTCGTCGAGGTCGTTGACCATGAACTCACCACCGCGCAGGTGGGTCCACTCCAGACCGGAGCGTTCCACCGCCTCCTCCACCGGCCGATGGTGCCGGTGGCCGATGTTGTGCGCGGTGTCGGCGGGCGGTGCGGTGTCCACCGAGGCCGAGGACATCACCACGATCCTGCGCACGCCGGCCGTCGCGATCCGGCCGACGACGTCCTCGGCCGTCTCCGGATGCGGGTACAGCATGACCGCGTCCACGTCGTCGAAGACCCCGTCCAGGGTCGCGGGGCGCTCGAGGTCACCGGCGACCGTCTCCACGCCGGCGGGGAAGGTGCGTCGGGCCGGGTCGCGGCTGAGCGCGCGCACGGTGGCACCACGTTCGAGGAGCAGGGGAACCACCAGGGAACCGACGGTTCCGCGCGCACCGGTCACCAGGATGCGCATGGGCACGTACCTTTCCGCAGGGCATTGATGATTCTTTGTGGGACATCAGTGTCCCACATTAGGCCATGGAAGTCCTTATGTGGAAGGGCGATAGGTTGGCGGCATGGCCAGCACCGAGAACCCGCGGGGCGGGGCGCGCCAGAGGACCCGCC
>NZ_QOCZ01000133.1:15092-29481 GCF_018207095.1 Nocardiopsis sp. MG754419
CCCGCCGCGCCATCCTTCGCGCCGCCGTCGCCGTCCTCAACCGGGACCGCAACGCCCCGCTGTCGACCGTCGCCGACGCCGCCGACGTGGGACGCAGTACGCTGCACCGCTACTTCGCCGATCGCGAGGAACTGCTCGCCGCCACCTTCGACGAGGCCCTCTCCGAGTTGGGTCGGGTCATGGAGGAGGCCCGGATCGACGAGGGGCGGGCGGTGGAGGCGCTGCGTCGTGTGGTGGCCGCGCACGTCGAGGTGGGGGAGTGGGTGGTCTTCGCCTTCGGCGACCCCGCCAACGAGGCCTACGCCCCCGACGACGCCGAGCCCGAGCCCGCGCTCTTGGTGGACCTGATCCGTCGAGGTCAGGCCGAAGGGGATCTGACCGCCGACCTGGACGCCGTGTGGGTCGTGAACGTGCTGTGGGCCCTGGTCTTCACCGGGATGGAACAGGTCGAGGCCGGACGTCTGTCGCGCCACGCGGTCGCCTCCACGGTGATCCGCACCCTCGAAGGGGGAGTCCTGGCGCGCCCGTGAGCCGTCCGCGTCCGTCTGCTGTAATGGGCGTATGCACTTGAACCCTTACGGGCAGGGTCCGCTCACCCTCGCGGTCGACCTGGCCAACCGGCCGCCGGCGGACGCCACCGGGTTGGAGGGACGGTGCGGGGCCTTCGACCTCCTCCTGGAGGAACCCGTGGGCACGAGCGACCTGGCCGCCACCCTGGGGTTCCTCGATCGCTGGCGCCGGGTGGTCGACGCCCCCGACGCCGCCACCCGGGCGGCCCGACTCAACGTGCTCCTGGAGGAGTTCGCCGCGCCGCCCCGGCTCACCGACCACGCCGGAACCGGGTGGCACCTGCACTACCGTCCCGATCGGCTCGCCGCCCACCGTCAGATCGCCGCGCTGGTCACGGTGGGCACCGCCCTGCACCTGACCGGTCGGGGCATGCGCCGGTTGGGCCGCTGCGCCGCCCACGACTGCGACGACGTCTACGCCGACTTCTCCCGTCATGGTCGGCAGCGCTACTGCTCGGCGCTGTGCGGCAACCGCGACGCCGTCCGCCGTCACCGCGCCCGCGCCTCCGAGGCGGCGGAGGACGCCCTTCCCTAGCATCCCTCACCCCGCCGTCGAGGGCACGACCCCCGCTGCGGGCGAGAGGGGAGGGTTCGGTGGCCGCGGGCCCGGTGCGCCGAGGGCGGCCTCGACGGGTGCCGCGCCCGCGGGGTCGGGTCAGCTGTGGGCGTCGCGGCGGGCCACCGAGGCCAGGTCGGTCTCGATGCGCGCGGTGGTCTCCAACAGAACGGGCAACAGGTCGCGTCGCACGTCCTCGATCGAGGCGCGGTTGGCGTGCGCCGACACGTTGGCGGCGGCGATCACCCTGCCGTCGGTGTCGTGGATGGGCGCGGCCAGGGAACGCAGCCCCTCCTCCAGTTCCTGGTCGACGATCGCGTAGCCCTGTTCGCGCACCCGCAGGATCTCCGTGCGCAGGGGGGCGGTCTCGGTGATCGTGAACCGCGTCAGAGGTCTGAGCACGACCCGGTCCAGGTAGGCCGTGAGCCCGGTGTCGTCGTACCCGGCCAGGAGCACACGGCCCATGGAGGTGGCGGCGGCGGGGAAGCGGGTGCCCACGGTGATGGCCACGGCCATGATCCGCGAGGTGGCCACGCGGGCCACGTACAGCACGTCGTCGCCGTCCAGTACCGAGACGGAGGCGGACTCGCGCACCCGCGCGGACAGGTCCTCCAGGTGGGGCTGGGCCACGTCGGGCAGGCCCGCGGAGGCCACGTAGGCGTAGCCCAGCTCCAGCACGCGCGGGGTCAGGGAGAACAGGCGTCCGTCGGTGCGCACGTAGCCCAGGTCCACCAGCGTGAGCAGGAAGCGCCGGGCCGCCGCTCGGGTCAGGTCGGTGGCGCGGGCGACCTCGCTGAGGGTCATGGACGGTCGTTCCGCGGAGAAGGCGCGGATGACCGTCAGCCCCCGTTCGAGGGACTGGACGAAGTGGGCTCCGCGTTCGGAGGCGTCCTCGGTGGTCATGGGGCCCTTCCGGGTCGAGATGGGGGGGTGTGTTCGCCGGTGGGCGTCGCACGGCCCACGGGCGATGTTCTCATACCGAACACCTCGGGACTCTCTTGACCCTTTCTGTGAACGGCGCTACGGTCATACCCAAGATGTTCGCACTGTGAACATGCATTCGCTATACGAACGGGAGGGTCACCATGGCCGTGCCCCTGGGCGAGGCGGTCGGGCAGCTGATCCACGACGGTGACACCGTCGCCCTGGAAGGCTTCACCCACCTCATCCCCGTGGCCGCCGGGCAGGAGATCATCCGCCAGGGTCTGCGTGACCTGACCCTGGTGCGCATGACGCCCGACATCGTCTACGACCAGTTGATCGGCGCGGGCTGTGCGCGCAGGCTCGTCTTCTCCTGGGGCGGCAACCCCGGAGTCGGGTCCCTCCACCGTTTCCGCGACGCCGTCACCCACGGCTGGCCCGTTCCGCTGGAGATCGAGGAGCACAGCCACGCAGGGATGGCCAACCGCTACGTGGCCGGCGCCTCCGGGCTGCCGTTCGCGGTGCTGCGCGGCTACGCCGGCACCGACCTGATGGGGAACAACCCCCACATCAAGACCATCACCTGCCCCTTCACCGGACAGGAGCTGGCCGCGGTCCCCGCGCTCAACCCCGACGTCACCGTCATCCACGCCCAGCGCGCGGACACCGCCGGCAACGTGCAGCTGTGGGGCATCACCGGTATCCAGAAGGAGGCGGCTCTGGCCGCCGACCGGGTCCTGGTCACCGTCGAGGAGGAGGTTGCGACCCTCGAACCGGTGCCGGGACAGGTGATCCTGCCCGGCCGGGTCGTCGACGCGATCAGTGTGGTGCCCGGAGGCGCCGCCCCCTCCTACGCCCACGGCTACTACGAGCGCGACAACGCCGCCTACAAGGCCTGGGACGCCATCGGACGCGACCGCGACGCCTTCGGCGCCTGGCTCGCCGACCTCACCGGAGCGGCCGGCCCCTCCTCCTCTCCGGACCCCGACACCGAGCCCGTGGGGAGAGGCGCATGACCACCCCGACCTGGACCTCCGACGAGATCATGACGGTCACCGCCGCCCGCTCACTGGGCGACGGCATGGCCTGTTTCGTCGGCATCGGCCTGCCCAGCACCGCCGCCAACGTGGCCTGCCGCACCCACGCCCCCGGGCTGTGGATGATCTATGAGTCCGGCACCCTGGGCGCCTCTCCGGACCACCTGCCGTTGTCCATCGGCGACGGGATCCTGGCCGACACCGCGGACACGGTCGTGTCGGTGCCCGAGGTGTTCAACTACTGGCTCCAGGCCGGGCGTATCGACGTCGGGTTCCTCGGCGCCGCGCAGATCGACCGGTACGGCAACATCAACACCACGGTCATCGGCGACTACGACGACCCGAAGGTGCGCCTGCCCGGGGCGGGCGGCGCCCCCGAGATCGCTGCCTCCTGCCGCGAGGTCATCGTGATCATGCGACACAGCAGCCGGGCCTTCGTCGACAAGGTCGACTTCGTCACCTCGGTCGGCCACGGCTCCGGAGCCGGTGATCGCGACCGCCTCGGCCTCACCGGCGCGGGACCGGCACGGGTCATCACCGACCTCGGTGTCCTCGAACCCGACCCCGACAGCCGCGAACTCACCCTGGTGGGCGTGCACCCGGGTGTGGACGTCGACGACGTGCGCGCCGCCACGGGGTGGGACCTGCGGGTGGCCGACGGGCTACAGCGCACCCCCGCACCCACCGGCACCGAACTGTCCGTCCTGCGCTCCCTGACCGAGGCCGGCTGAACCGGACCCGAGGCCCCCGACCCGCATCGCCGGGTCGACCGACGCACACCACCCATCCCAGGAGACACCGGTGACCGACGTCCACGTTCTCGACGCCGTCCGCACCCCCTTCGGCAGGTACGGCGGAGCGCTCAGCGCCGTGCGCCCCGACGACCTCGCCGCCCACGTGGTCCGCGCCCTGGTCGAGCGCGCACCCGACCTCGATCCCGCGAGGATCGACGAGGTCCTGCTCGGCAACGCCAACGGGGCGGGCGAGGAGAACCGCAACGTCGCCCGCATGGCCACGCTCCTGGCCGGACTGCCCACCTCCGTGCCCGGGGCCACCGTCAACCGACTGTGCGGCTCCGGGATGGAGGCGGCCGTCCAGGGGGCCCGGGCCGTCCAGACCGGTGACGCCTCGCTCGTGCTGGCCGGGGGAGTGGAGTCGATGAGCCGCGCCCCCTGGGTGATGCCCAAACCCGCCAAGGCCTTCCCCGCCACCGACACGACCCTGCACTCCACCACCCTGGGCTGGCGGATGGTCAACCCGCGTATGCCGCGGGAATGGACGGTCTCCCTGGGCCAGAGCACCGAACAGCTCGCCGACGCCTACGACGTCGACCGCGCCGATCAGGACGCCTTCGCGCTCCAGAGCCACGCCAAGGCCGCACGCGCCTGGGCCGACGGGGTCTTCGACGACGAGATCGTCCAGGTGGAGGGCGCCCACCTGGACCGAGACGAGAGCATCCGCGAGACCTCCCTCAGCGCCCTCGCCGGTCTCACACCCGCCTTCCGCGACGAGGGCACCATCACCGCCGGCAACGCCTCCCCGCTCAACGACGGCGCCGCCGCCCTGCTGCTCGGCGACACCGCGGCGGCCGAGGCCACCGGGCTCCGGCCGCTGGCCCGCCTGGTCAGTCGGGGTGTGGCCGGGGTCGACCCCGACGTGTTCGGTATCGGACCGGTCCGGGCGGCCGAGATCGCACTGGAACGCGCCGGCATCGGCTGGGACGATCTGTCCGTGGTCGAACTCAACGAGGCCTTCGCCGCGCAGTCCCTGTCCTGCATCCGCAGCTGGAAGGGGCTGGACCCCGACATCGTCAACCCTCACGGCGGGGCCATCGCCATCGGCCACCCGCTCGGGGCCTCCGGAGCACGCGTCATCGGCTCCCTCGCCCACGAACTGCGCCGTCGTGGCGGCGGCTGGGGACTGGCCGCCCTGTGCATCGGCGTGGGACAGGGACTGGCCGTCGTCCTGCACGCCTGACCAGGGCACTCGACCCAGGGCACCTTCGAAAGGAACCGCCTCATGTCCGACACCTCCCCGGGGGGCCCGCACGTGCCCGGCTACGTGCGCGATCACGACACCCACCCGCCGTTGTCCTACGACGGGTACAAGAGCACCGCCCTGCGCCACCCCCGGCGCCCCCTCACCCTGCTGCCGCACATGCTCACCGAGATCACCTCACCCGTCCTGGGGGAGGACCGTCTCGGCGCCCACGACCACGACCTGACGCGTCAACACGAGGGCGAACCCCAGGGGCAGCGCATCATCCTCCACGGTCAGGTCCGTGACAGTGACGGAGCCCCGGTCCCGCACACGCTCGTGGAGATCTGGCAGGCCAACGCCGCCGGCCGCTACCGGCACGCCGCCGACACCTGGCCCGCGCCCCTGGACCCCCACTTCACCGGGGTCGGTCGGGTCATCACCGACGCCGAGGGGCGCTACCGGTTCGTCACCGTCCGGCCCGGCGCCTACCCCTGGAAGAACCACCAGAACGCCTGGCGGCCCGCCCACATCCACTTCTCGCTGTTCGGGCGCGCCTTCACCCAGCGCCTGGTCACCCAGATGTACTTCCCGGACGACCCGCTCTTCTTCCAGGACCCCATGTGGCTCTCGGTCCCGGACGAGCAGGCCCGCGCGCGCATGCTCGCCCACTACGACCACGACACCACCGAACCCGAGTGGGCCCTGGCCTACCGTTGGGACATCGTGCTGCGCGGACGCGAACAGACCCCGTTCGAGTCCGAGGAAGAGGTTCTGGAGGGCGACGAGTGACCACCCATCCCACCACCCCGTCCCAGACGGTCGGCCCCTACCTGCACATCGGTCTGCCCTGGCCCGACGGGCCCCTCGCCGTGGCCGAGGGCACCCCCGGCGCGATCTGGCTGCGCGGCACCGTCTACGACGGTGCGGGCGCACCCGTCACCGACGCCCTGATCGAGACCTGGCAGGCCGACCCCGACGGACGGTTCGACCATCCCGACGACCCGCGCGGCGCTCGCCACCGGCCCGGGTTCCGCGGTTTCGGACGCTGCCCCACCGACGCGGAGGGCTCCTACGCCGTCCTCACCCTCAAACCCGGTCCCGTCCCGGGACCCACGGGTGACCAGGCCCCGCACGTGGACGTGTCGGTCTTCGCGCGCGGCATGCTGCACAGGGTCGTCACCCGCCTGTACTTTCCGGAGGAGGAGAGGGCCAACGCCCAGGACCCGGTGCTGAGCCGCATCGAGGACCCCCGGGCGCGCGCCACACTCATCGCCCGTCAGGAGGAGGACGGCTACCGCCTGGACATCCGCCTCCAGGGGGAGGACGAGACCGTCTTCTTCGACATCTAGACCGGGTGCCCCGGGGGGAGGGCGGGGAGCCGGCCGGAACCCCGGGCCCGGTCGGCGGACCAAGCCCGAGGCTCCGCGCAGAGGCGCCCGCACCACCCACACCTGGCAAGGACGCACACACATGACCGGTCTGTTCGACGGTGTTCTCGACCGGGGCCCGGTGGGCCCGCTCACCGACGACACCGCCTGGCTCCAGGCCCTGTTGGACGCCGAGGCCGCGCTGGCGCGGGCCCTGGCGGACACCGGGCTCATCGGCACCGCACAGGCCGACACCATCGCCGCCGCGTGCGTCGCCGACCTCTACGACCCCGTCGCCCTCGGTGCCGCGGGCGCCGACGGTGGCAACCCCGTCATCCCGCTGGTGCGGGAACTCACCGCGCGAGTGGCCGAGCACGACCCCGACGCGGCCCGCCACGTCCACCGAGGCGCCACCAGTCAGGACATCCTGGACACCGCCGCCATGCTCGTCGTGCGCCGGGCCGGGCGCGCCCTGCACGCCGACCTGGCGGCGCTCGTGGAGGAACTGAAGGTCCTCGCCCACCGGCACCGCGTCACCCCCATGCCCGGGCGCACGCTGCTCCAACAGGCCCTGCCCACCACCTTCGGCGCCGTCGCCGCCGGATGGGCCCAGGGGTCGGCCGGCGCCGCCGAGCGCCTGGAGGAGGTCCTCACCCATCATCTGGCCGCTCAGCTCGGCGGGGCCGTGGGCACCCTGGCCTCCCTGCACCCCCACGGTCCGGAGGTGGCCGCGGCCTACGCCGACCGCCTCGCCCTGCCCGCACCCCTCCTGCCCTGGCACACCGAACGCGGCCGCGTCACCGAGGTCGCCGCCGCGTTGGGACGGGTGTGCGGGGCCGCCGGGAACCTCGCCCAGGACGTGGTCCTGCTCGCCCAGACCGAGATCGCGGAGGTCACCGAGGACGGCGGGGACAGCGTGGGCGGGTCCTCCACCATGCCGCACAAGCGCAACCCGGTCGCCGCCGTCGCGGTGCTGGCCTCCGCCCGCCAGGCCCCCGGTCTGGTCGCGACCCTGTTCGGCACTCAGATCCAGGAGCACCAGCGCGCCGCCGGGTCCTGGCACGCCGAATGGTCGCCCCTGACCGACCTGCTGCGCCGCACCGGTGCCGCCGTCTCCTGGTCGCGCACCTGTGTCGCCCGCCTGCGCGTGCACCCCGAACGCATGAGCGCCGACCTGGACCTGACCGGCGGCCTGGCGTTGAGCGAACGGGTCACCACCGACCTGACCCCGGAACTGGGACGGATGGAGGCCCACCGCCGGGTCACCGCGGCCTGCCGGGCGGCCGTGGTCGAGGGACGCGACCTCGTCGAGGTCCTGGCCGACCACCTCGACGGCCTGCGCAGCCCGGCTCGGATCCGGGACCTGCTCGATCCGGCCGCCTACCTGGGCGCCGCCCCCGCGTTCACCGACCGGGTCACCGGCCGGACGGGGAGCGGTGACACGGGGCCGGACCCGGGTAGGACCGGCGGCGAGGGCCGAACCGACAACGAAGAAGGAACTCCATGAGCGTTGCACTCCACCACACCGTGAGCGGCCCGGCCGACGCCCCGCCACTGGTCCTCGGGGGTTCTCTGGGCACCACACTGGACATGTGGGAACCCCAGGTCGAGGCCCTGTCCGCCTCCTTCCGGGTGATCCGGATCGACCACCGCGGACACGGCTCCTCGCCCGCGCCCGAAGGCCCCTACAGCCTCGCCGATCTGGGCGGGGACGTCCTGGACCTGCTCGACCGGCTGGGGATCGAACGCGCACACTACGTGGGCTTGTCCATCGGCGGCATGATCGGCCAGTGGTTGGCGATCCACGCCCCCGAACGGATCGACCGCCTCGTCCTGTTGGCCACCTCCCCCTACATGGGGCCGGCCCAGAACTGGCGCGACCGGGCGGCCCTGGTCCGTGAGCAGGGCACCGCCGCCCTCGCCGACTCCGTGGTGGAACGGTGGTTCACCCCCGCCTTCGTCGAGGCCCACCCCCAGGACGTCGCCCGGCTGCGCGACCAGATCGCGGCCACCCCCGACCAGGGGTACGCGGGCTGCTGCGGCGCCATCGAGCACCACGACACCCGCAAGGACCTGGACCGCATCACCGCGCCCACCCTGGTGGTGTCCGGCGCCGAGGACCCCTCCACACCGCCCGACGGGCACGGCTCGCTGTTGGCCGAGGGCATCCCCGGCGCCCAGTACGTGGTGCTCGAGGACGCCGCCCACCTGCTGTCCTGGGAGCACGCCGACCGCGTCAACACCCTCCTCAGCCGGCACCTGACCGCGGGGGACCGGCACGCCGCAGGCATGCGGGTACGGCGCGGCGTGCTCGGCGACGCCCACGTGGACCGGGCCGAGGCCCGCACGACCACCTTCACCGCCCCCTTCCAGGACCTCATCACCCGCTACGCCTGGGGGGAGATCTGGACCCGTCCGGGTCTGGACCGGCGGACCCGGAGCTGCATGGTGCTGACCGCGCTGGTCGCGCAGGGACACTGGGGCGAGGTGGCCATGCACGTGCGCGCCGCGCTGCGCAACGGGCTGACCCCCGACGAGATCGGCGAGGTGTTCCTCCAGGCCGCGATCTACTGCGGTGTCCCCGCCGCCAACAAGGCCTTCGCCATCGCCCAGGAGGTCTTCGACGAACAGGGCTGAGCCGCCGGGTCCCTCCGGAATCCAGGACACCCGGAGGGACCGGCGCGCACCTGTCGTCCCCGGGCGGTAGAAGGGACCATGGACAACACCGATGAGGCCCTGCGCGAGCGGGGCGAGCGCTTCCACGCACTCCACCAGGGGCCGGACGTCTTCGTCCTGGCCAACGCCTGGGACGCCGGGTCGGCCCGCCTGCTCCAGGCCGTCGGTTTCGCCGCACTGGGGACCACCAGCGCCGGATTGGCGCACGCACTGGGACGGCACGACGGTACGGGCCGTGTGGGGCTGGGGGAGACCCTGGGCAACGCGGCGGCCATCGCCGCCGCCACGACCCTGCCGGTCTCCGCCGACCTGGAGAGCGGCTTCGGCTCCACCCCGGACGAGGTCGCCCGCACCCTCACCCGGGTGGGGCGCACCGGGGTGGTCGGCGGTTCGGTCGAGGACACCACCGGCGATCCCGCCGCACCGATCCGACCCCTGGGCCAGGCCGTGGCACGGGTCGAGGCCGCGGTCGAGGCGGCCCGCGCACTGCCGTTCCGATTCACGCTGACCGCCCGTGCGGACGGCTTCCTGTACGGTCGCGCGGACCTGGAGGACACCATCGCGCGTCTGCGGGCCTTCGCCCGGGCCGGCGCGGACGTGGTGTACGCACCCGGCCTGCCGGACGTCGAGGCGATCAGCGCGGTGTGCGCGGCGGTGGACGTTCCGGTGAACGTCCTGGCCGCGGGCGCGGCGGCGCGACTGTCGGTGACGGAGTTGGGGGACCTGGGGGTGCGCCGGGTGAGTCTGGGTTCGGGGCTCTCGCGCACCGCGCTCACCCACGCGTTGGCCACGGCGCAGGAGATCGCCGAACACGGGCGGTTGGACCGGCTGACGGAGGCGATGTCCGGTGACGAGGTGCACCGGTGGTTGGGTCCGGACCGCCCCGCGCCGTCGGTGCCACCGCTGCCCTGACGGTCCCGTCCCGCGAGGGAGCGGCGCGTCCCGTCGTGGCAGTGCGCGCTCAGCGCGTGAACGCGACCCCGGCCAGTTCCCAACGTTTGACGGCAGGGTCGTCGGGGCGTGCGACCGGGGTCCGCTCGGGGTGACGCCACGTGGCGCAGTCCACCACGTGGGGTCCCTCGTCGCGACCGTCGGCCCAGGCGCCGACCAGGTCGAGCCCCTCGAAGACGACGGAGGCCTCCTCGGGGCTGCGCACCCGGCCCCAGCTCGTGCCGAAGGACAGGATCTTGTCGGTCAACCAGGCGGCGGCCTCGGGGTCGTCGGAGACCACGTGCGAGAAGATCACCGCGGACCCGGGGGCGAGACGGTCCACCAGGTCGCGCACCACCCCGAAGGGGTCGCTGTCGTCGGGCACACAGTGCAGGAGGGAGACCAGCATGACGCACACCGGTCGCTCGGTGTCGATGAGCTCGGCCGCCTCGGGCGAGTGCAGGATCCGGTCGGTCTCGCGGATGTCGGACAGCAGGAACGCGGTGGTGGAGGTGTCGCCGAGCAGCGCCCGGCCGTGGGCCATCACCATGGGGTCGTTGTCGACGTAGAGCACCCTGGCCCGGGGGTTGGTGCGCTGGGCGACCTGGTGGGTGTTGTCGGTGGTCGGCAACCCGGCACCCAGGTCGAGGAACTGGTCGATGCCCCGGGCGCCGACGTACTCGACCGCGCGCCGCAGGAACGCACGGTTGTCGTTGGCGAAGGAGACGAGCTCTGGGACCCCCGCGGCGAGCTCCTCGCACGCCTTGCGGTCGGAGGCGAAGTTGTCCTTCCCGCCCAGCAGGTAGTCGTACATCCGGGCGATGCTCGGCGTGTCCATGTCGATATGCGGGGGGAAGCGATCGGCCATAGGAGAGGTACCAATCAGGGCTCGTGGTGCGCGTTCGTCTCCAGGCGAATCGTAACGGTGTTTCGGCGGCCTTACCGACGTTTTCCGAAAGAAAAACGGTCGGACCGCTCAGGGGCCGTCGAAAAGGGGGAGCTCGTCGGCGACATGGCCCGGCGCCACGGCCCTGACGCGAGCCCCGGTGCCCGAGGGGAGAGGGGGAACGGAGGGTATCGGTACCGGGTCCCAAAAGGTCTCCGGGGAAATCCGCTCCGATGTTCCCGCCGGTGCGACGAAAACGTCCGCGGAACCTTCTTCCGGAGAATACGCGGTGTTCTCGCCGGCTCCGTTCTTCGGGTCCGGGAGTTCCCTCTCTCCCGTCGACGGGTCCCTGACCAGCGCGACCAACGCCCGCTTGTCCAGACCCGCCCAGCGAACGAGCACGAAGGGATCGCGGTCGGCCTCCTCACCCAGAGCGGCGGCCACCGTCGTGAGGTGGGCGCATCGGCCGCGCCAGTGGTCGCACGAGCAGGTCGCCACCAGCCGGTCCCAGCCGGCGGGGACCAGGTCCAGGCCGAGCAGGGTGAACACCCGGTCCGCCTCCTCGGGCAGTTCACCGGAGAGGATCCTGCCCCGGAACACCGGCTGGGAGGCCAGGGCGGCGCACGTCCGCACCCACGCGGTCCGCGGCCACACGTCCCGGATCAGGCTCACCTCGTGGCCGTCCGCCCGTGCCAGCAGCTCGCCGGGTCGCACCCGCAGCCCCTCCGCGGCACCGACCGCGCCGGACGCGTCGAGGGCCTCGCCCACCAACGTCGACCAACTCACCCCGCCACCGCCTCGGGCGCCAGACGTACCACCTCGCGCAGGTCCTCCACCGACAACCCGCCCAGCCACGCCTCCCCGGTGGCCACCGCGGCGTCGGCCAGCGCGCTCTTGCGTTCGATCATCTCGTCCACACGTTCCTCCACGGTGCCCACACAGACCATCTTGCGCACCTGCACGTCACGTCGTTGACCGATCCGGAACGCCCGGTCGGTGGCCTGGTTCTCCACCGCCGGGTTCCACCACCGGTCGACGTGCACCACGTGGTTGGCGGCGGTGAGGTTCAGCCCCGTCCCCGCGGCCTTGAGCGACAACAGGAACACCGCGGGCCCCCGCAGGGTCTGGAAGTGCTCGGTCATCCGCTCGCGGTCGGCCCGCGAGGTGCCCCCGTGCAACCACAGCACCGGTACCCCCAGCCGGGAGCGCAGGTAGGGCGCCAGACGCTCGCCCCAGCGCGCGTACTGCGTGAAGCACAGCGCCTTGTCGCCCTCGGCCACCGCCTCGCCCAGGATCGACTCCAGCCGCTCCAACTTGCCCGAGCGTCCGGCCAGCGCGGAGCCGTCCCCCAGGAACTGCGCCGGGTGGTTGCAGATCTGTTTGAGCCGGGACATGGTCGCCAACACCAGCCCCTTGCGCTCCTTCTCGTCGGCCTCGGCCAGACGATCGCCCATCTCGTCCACCACGGCCTTGTACAACGAGGCCTGTTCGGGCGTGAGCGTGCACCAGGTGCGCATCTGGTGCTTGGCCGGCAGGTCCGCGATGATCGACCGGTCGGTCTTCAACCGGCGCAGCACGAACGGACCCGTCAACCGGCGCACCAGGTCGGTGCCGCCGGTGTCCTCCGCGGTCTCCGGGACGCCCGCACCGCCGTCGACCTCGGCCTCGGCCCGGTCGGCCACCGCGCGCTGGAAGTCGGCGGCCGTGCCGAGCAGCCCCGGGTTGGCGAACTCCATCACCGACCAGAGCTCGCCGAGGTTGTTCTCCACCGGGGTTCCGGTGAGCGCGATCCGGGTCGCCGCGGGCAGTGACCGCACCGCCCGCGCCTGACGGGTGTCGTGGTTCTTCAACGCCTGGGCCTCGTCGCACACCACCCGGTGCCAGGGCATTCCCGCCAGCTCCTCGGCGTCGCGCGCGACCACCCCGTACGTGGTGACCACCAGGTCGCAGCCGCCCACGATGCGCGCCAGCGCGTTGCCCGTGGGACGGTCCGGACCGTGATGGACGTGCACCCGCAGATCCGGGGCGAACCTCTCGGCCTCACGCCGCCAGTTGCCCACCAACGACACCGGGCAGACCATCAGCGTGGGTCCCGGTGCGGGGCCCTCGACGCGCTCGTCGGTGAGCAGCGCCAGCAGCTGTACGGTCTTGCCCAGCCCCATGTCGTCGGCGAGCACCGCGCCCAGGCCGAGCTCGCCCAGGAACCGCAGCCAGGACGCGCCCCGGTCCTGGTACGGACGCAGCGTTCCCTTGAAGCCGACCGGGGTGCCGAGAGGTCGTGGTTCGGCCTTGGCCCCGCCGTCGAGAAGGGCGCCCAGCGGGCCGTCGGCCACCACGTCCGCCACCGGCAGCGGTGTGGCCTCGGCCGCGCCGATGGCCGTGCGCAGCGCCTCCTCGCGTCCCATCCGACGCGGTCCCGCGCGCCGCATGAGCTCCAGGGCCGAGGCCACGCGGTCCGGGTCCACCTCCATCCACCGACCCCGCACCCGCACCAGCGACCGTTTGAGGCGGGCCAGCTCCGCGAGTTCGGCGAGTTCCTCCCCGTTCAGCGGCGTCGCGTCCTCGCCGCCGCTCAACAGCGCCTCGAAGGACACGTCCACCAGATCCGCGGGGCTCACCCCACCACGGCGTCGGCGCCGGGGCTCCTCGGTCACGGTCATCCGCAGCCCCAGACCGTCCCGGCCGCTCCACTCGGGCAGCACCACACCGAACCCGGCCTCGGTCAACCGTGCGGCGCCCGCGCCCACGAACTCCTGCGCCCCGGCGGTGTCCAGGAACAGGTGGGCCGGGGCCAAGGTGCCCAGTGCCCGGCCCAGCGCCGGCAGGTGACGGGCGGCCCGGCGCAGGTCGGCCAGGGCGGTGGTGGCCACGTCGTCGGGCAGCCAGGCCGCCCCCTCACCGAGCCACACCTGCTCCAAGGGCAGCCGTAGCCCGGGGTCGGTGGTGGAGCGCACCCAGAACTCCACGGTCCAGGGGCGGGGACCGTTGCGCGAGCCCTCCCGCTCGGGCTCGCGCAGGACGAACAGCAGTTGGGCCCGGCCGCCCCCGCGCACCCGTGAGCGCCACTCGCGCAGCGGTCCGCGCAGCGCGGCCACGGTGTCCTCCTCCACCCGGGTGTCGTCACTGGTGAGCGCGGTGGCCAACCGCGACGCCGGGGAGGGCGGCGCGTCGTGGACGCGCGCGGGGACCCGCGCCAGTCGGCGAGCGGCGGCGTCGGTGAGCAGTTCCAGAGGGGCCAACACGCAGGTGCGCGCGGCGTCGGCGCGCTCGGGGCCGTCCAGGTGGGCGGTGGCCGCCGGCGGCAACGCGGCGGTGAGCGCTGCCAGGTGCGCCTCCGCCGTGTCCAGAGGGGCGGGCCGCCAGCGGGCGCGCGGCGGGGAGCCGACCAGGTCGGGTAGGACGCCTCCGGCCCGGACCAGACCTCGGGCGAAGGCGTGGACGGCCCCCAGGTGGAGCAGGGCCGGGCC
>NZ_QOCZ01000134.1:0-14949 GCF_018207095.1 Nocardiopsis sp. MG754419
GGGCCACCTTCCTGTCCGAGCAGGGCAACGGCAACGCCCTGCTCGTGGCCGAGACCGCTCTCAACACGCTCCCCCTCGTCTACGACGTGCCCTTCACCTACCGCGACTTCACCCCGTTGGTCATGTTCGCCCAGGACTCGCGGATGGTCGTGGCCTCTCAGGACGCACCGTACGAGACCTGCACCGACCTGGTCGAGGCCGGGGCGGACCAACCCGTGAAAACGGGCTCCAGCGGCCGGACCGGAGCCGACTCCCTGGTCATCGCGGAGTTCGAACGCAACGGCGGCGCCTTCTCCGTCGTGCCCTACGGATCCACCGGCGAGGTGCTGACCGGACTGATGGGCGGCCAGATCGACGTGGCCCCGGCCAGCGCGGCCTCGGTCAAGCCCTACGTGGAGAGCGGCGACTTCAAGGCGCTGTGCACGCTCACCGAGGAACGCTACGACGACCCCGTCCTGGGCGACGTGCCGACGGCGTTGGAGCAGGACCTGGACGCCCAGGTCACCATGTGGCGCGGCGTTCTGGCCCCCGACGGGATCGCCCCCGTCCAGCGGGACTACTGGATCGACGCGATCCGCGAGGCCATGGACTCCCAGACCTACCAGGACTACATCGAGGAGGACCTGCTCATCCCGGCCGACCTCGCCGGTGAGGAGTTCGAGGAGTTCCTGGACGATCACGACGCGGAGATGCAGGAGGTGTTCCGGTGAGCCCGCACGACCCGCCCCGCACCCCCGACACCGCGACGTCCCCCGACGCCGCCGTTCGGGCCCGCCCCTCGGTCCTGGCCGCCCACGCCGTGCTCTGCGCGGTCGGCACCGTCTTCTTCCTGGGTTCGTTCGCCTACCCGTGGACCACGGTCGAGGACGGCACCGTCGGCCCCGGGGCTCTCCCCCGCGTGGCCGGGCTGGCCCTGGCGCTCATCGGGGCGCTCATGCTCCTCCGCGAGATGCGCACGGGCACGATCCTCGAAGGCGACGGCCACGTCGAGGAGGACTCCGAGCACGCGGCGGAGGAACAGCGCACCGTGCGCCGCAAGCTGATCGTCGTCTCGATCACCATCGTCTGCGCCGGCGCGCTCATCCCCTTCCTCGGCATGCTGCCCACACTGGCCCTGCTCACCCTGTTCCTGACCCTGCGCGTCGAACGCCTGCGTCCGCCCGTCGCGCTCGCCGCCTCCTTCGGCGTCCTCGTCGTGTGCTACCTGCTGTTCGTCGTGCTCCTGAGGGTGCCCCTCCCCCTCGGTGTCTTCGACCCGGCTCTGTGGAGCGCCCCGTGATCGACAACCTCGTCATCGGCTTCAGTGCCGCTCTGACCCCGGAGAACCTGTTCTGGTGCTTCATCGGTGTGCTGCTCGGCACCGTCATCGGCATCCTGCCCGGCCTCGGGTCCGCCACCGGCGTGGCCATCCTGATCCCGGTCACCCTCACCTTCGACCCGCTCACCGCGCTCATCATGCTCGCGGGCATCTACCACGGCTCCCAGTTCGGGGCCACGACCACCGCCATCCTGGTCGCCACGCCCGGTGAGGCCTCCTCCGTGGTCTCGACCTTCGACGGCTACCGGATGGCCCGCGCCGGCCGGGCCGGACCGGCGCTCGCGATCTCCGCGATCGGCTCCTTCACCGCGGCGTTCATCGCGCTCATCGCCCTGACCACGCTCGCGCCGATCTTCGCCGACATCGCGCTGGGCTTCGGCCCGCCCGAGATCCTCGCCGTGATGGCCCTGGGCCTGTGCACCATCATGGTGTTCTCCGGACGCAACCTGCTGCTGGGCGCCGCGCTGGGCCTGGTCGGCGTCCTCATCTCCAGCGTCGGAGTGGACGTCGGTTCGGGCACGCCCCGCTACACGTTCGACCAGGTCGGCCTGTTCGGCGGCCTGCCCTACGTCGAGGTGATGATCGGACTCTTCGCGATCGGCGAGGTCCTCAACCAGCTGCACCGAGGCATGGCCACCCCGATCCGGGCCCGTTTCCGGGACCTGCTCCTGACCCGCGAGGACCTGCGCCGCGCCGCCCCGGCCACGGCGCGCGGCACCCTGGTCGGCTTCATCCTGGGATGTCTGCCCGGCGCGGGCACCACCTTGGCCTCCTTCATGGCCTACGGCGCGGAGAAGCGCTTCTCCAGGAACCGCGACCAGCTGGGCACCGGCGCGATCGAGGGCGTGGTCGCCCCGGACGCCGCCACCAGCTCGGGTTCGAACGCCAACTTCGTACCGACCCTCGTCCTCGGTGTTCCGGGCGGTGCCACCACGGCCGTCCTGCTGGGCGCGTTCCTGGTGTACGGCATCCAGCCGGGACCGCTGCTGTTCGAGAACCAGCCCACCCTGGTCTGGGGGCTGCTGGCGTCGTTCTTCATCGGCAACGCCCTGCTGCTCCTGCTGAACCTGCCGCTCGCCCCGGTCTTCGCCCAGCTCCTGCGGATCAGGTACTCGGTGCTGTACCCGCTCATCATCGTGACCAGCCTGGTCGGCGCCTACTCGATCAAGAACAGCATGCTGAGCGTCTGGATCGTGATCGTGTTCGGGTTCGTGGGCTATGCCATGAAGCGGCTCAACCTGCCCGTGGCCCCGCTCGTGCTGGGCCTGGTCATCGGCCCGCTGTTCGAGACCGCCCTGGTGCAGACCTCGGCGCTCGGTGAGGGCGCGGTCATGCCCCTGCTCGCCTCCAGCGGTACCGCGCTCGCCATCCTCACCCTGGCGCTACTGCTGGTCGTGGGCCCCACCACCGTGCGGTTCGTGCGGTCCCGGAGCCGGCGCGACACCCCGCACGTTCCCCCGCACCAGGACCAGGACACCGACCCCGAGGGCACCGACGCCACCGACGGCGCGACCGACTCCACCCACAAGCCCCAACCGCCAGGAAGGCAGTCATGACCACCTCTCACCAGCACCGCCCCCGCGTCGCCATCACCCTCGGCGACCCGGCGGGGGTCGGTCCCGAACTGATCGCCCGCCTGCTGTCGCGGCCCGAGAACACGGCGGCCGCCGACATCGTGCTCATCTCCGACCCCGACGAACTGCGGTCGGCCGGTGAGGACGCCGGGGTGCCCATCGCCTACGCCGAGGAGGCCGGATCCGGTCTGCCGGTGCTGTACGACAACGGCGCCGCCCGCCCCGCCGGGACGGAGGGCGGTTTCGAGCGCCGCAAGGCCACCGAGGCCGGTGGCCGGTGGGCGCTGGCCAACCTGGCGGTGGCGCTCGACATGGTCCGGGACGGCCGAGTGGACGCGATCCTGTTCGCACCCCTCAACAAGTCCTCCCTGCACCTGGCCGGGATGACCACCAGCGACGAGCTGCGCTGGTTCGAGGAAGTGCTGGGGGTGGAGACCTTCACCTCCGAACTGAACGTGCTGCCCGGTCTGTGGACCGCGCGCGTCACCTCGCACGTGTCCATCGCCGACGTGGACCAGGGCATCACCCGGGAGAACGTGGTGGAGGCGGGTCTGCTGTTGGACCGGGTCCTGCGCGGCTCCGGGCTGAGCGCACCGAGGATCGGGGTGTGCGCCCTCAACCCGCACGCCGGGGAGAACGGGAGTTTCGGCCGGCACGAGATCGACATCATCGCCCCGGCCGTCGCCGACCTGGCCGGCCAGGGTCTGGACATCACGGGTCCGTTCCCCTCGGACACCATCTTCCTGCGCGCGAAGAGCGGTGAGTTCGACGGGATCCTGACCATGTACCACGACCAGGGCCAGATCGCCATGAAGCTGATGGGCTTCGACGGTGGGGTCACCATCGCGGGCGGACTCCCCGTTCCGATCTGCACCCCCGCCCACGGCACCGCCTTCGACGTGGTGGGCAAGGGTGTGGCCAACACCGGTTCGGTCCAGAACGCCTTCGACCTGGCGGTGGGCATCGGCGGCCGGCGTTCCGTGCCCGCCTGATCGTTTCCGAACGCTCCGCCCGTCCCCGTCCTGGGGGCGGGCGGAGTCGTGTGCGCGGGGTCGTGTGGGCGGTGATCGGGGCCGGCTGTGGCCGTACCGATCCCGCCCCGGCGGCTCAGTGGCAGCGCGGGCAGAGACCGGTGAGTTCGAGGGTGTGGTCGATCGCCGCGAAACCGCTCGTGCGCCGAATCCGCTCCACGACCTCCCCGACCTCGGCCACCTCGGTGATCTCCTCCACGGTTCCGCACACACGGCAGAACAGGTGGTGGTGCCGCACCGGTGTCCTGCACCGCCGGTAGAGGCGTTCACCGTCGGGGGAACGGATCGTGTCGAGCACGCCCTCCCGAGACATCCGGTGCACCGTGCGGTAGACGGTGGACAGGCTCGGCGGGGGCGCCGTCGAGGAGGACCGGTTCAGGTCCCGGTGGATCTCGCGGCAGCTGCGGAAGCGTGCGCCGCGCCCGAGGACTCCGAGCACCGCCCCGTCATAGCCGGGTGTCCTGGCCATGTCAGTCGACCACCCGGCACGGGTTCACGGGAGGCACGGGTCCGGCTCGACGCCGGCGTCGCCCTGCGTACACGAGAAGGACTCCTGGGGACACGAGTCGTGCTTGTGGAAATGATTATCAGCACCATAGTAGCCGAGACTCGCCCCGCACACGCCACCCCGTCGCGCGAGAGCACCGCGAGTACGATGTAGAGTATGGGAACGATTTTCATTTCCATTCAGAAGAGGAGCCACGTCGGGGGTGGAGAGCGTGCGCACCGCCTCTCCCGGTCGCCCTGGCCGAAACGACCGCGCCGACCCGCCCGCCCCGACGCCGAGCCCCGGAAAGGCGACCATGTCCACCGGCAGACGCCGTAACGACGACCCACCCCGTCAGCGCGTGTGCGCCGCCCCGTGGGGCGATTCCGACCACGTCGACTACAAGGACACGACCCTGCTCCGCGGATTCGTCTCGGACAAGGGCAAGATCCGCAGCCGCCGTGTCACCCGCGCGAGCGCCCGTCAGCAGAGGCTGATCGCCACGGCGATCGAGAACGCCCGCGAGATGGCCCTGCTGCCCTACCCCTCCTCGACCAAGCAGCACTGACCCACCAGGAAGGAGTCCCCCGTGTCCCGTGTCTGTCAGGTGACCGGCAAGGCGCCCGCGTTCGGCCACACGATCTCCCACTCCCACCGGCGCACCAAGCGTCGCTTCGACCCCAACGTCCAGAACAAGCGCTACTGGCTGCCGAGCGAACGGCGCTTCGTCGCACTGCGCGTGAGCACCAAGGGCATGAAGGTGATCGACGCGCGGGGCATCGAGCGCGTGGTCGCCGAGATGCGCGCACGTGGGGTGAGGGTCTGATGGCCAAGAAGAGCAAGATCGCCCGCAACGAGCAGCGCGAGAAGGTCGTGGCCCGGTACGCCGAACGGCGCGCCGAGCTGAAGCGGCTCATCAAGAGCCCGCACACCGGAGAGGAGGCGCGCGCCGCCGCGGTGGCCGAACTGCGCCGTCAGCCTCGTGACGCGAGCGCCACCCGTGTGCGCAACCGTGACGCCGTGGACGGTCGCCCCCGCGGCCACCTGAGGCGGTTCGGACTCTCCCGGATCCGCTTCCGCGAGATGGCGCACCGTGGAGAGCTCCCGGGGGTCACCAAGTCCAGCTGGTAGCCCTCGGGCTCCAGCGGGGGCCGACCGTTCGCGATCCGGTCGACCCGCGAGTTCCCGGGGCGGGTTCCACACCGCCCCGGGAACCCCTGTTCCTGCGCGCGATCCGAGCACCCTCACGCCCTCACACCCTCACGCGACCGCCGCCACCCCGAACGCGCGTCGTCACGGGCGCGGCGACCCCGCCCACGCCGAGGGCACACCGCCCTCGTCCGCCTCGCCCGGCCGATCCGTGTCCGCGAACACCGCGCGCCCCTGGTCGAGCGTGAGCCGGTGGTCCGCGTCCGCCGCCTCGTCCGGGAAGTGCGTGGCGTGCACGATCGTGGCCTGCCCGCGCAGCGAGTCCAGCACGTGGGCGATCTGTTCCCGCGCCTCGCGGTCCAGCCCGGCGGAGGGCTCGTCCAGCAACAGCAGTTCGGCCTCCTGGGCCAGCCCCTGGGCGATGAGCGCGCGCTGGCGCTGACCACCCGAGATCCGTCCCAACTGGTGACCGGCCAGATCGGCGACACCGACCCTGTCCAACGCCTCGCGCACCACCGCGCGGTCGTGGCGGGTCAGCGGCCTCCAGAGCCCGCGGTGGGCCCAGCGGCCCATGGCCACGGCGTCGCCCACGGTCAGGGGCAGTGTGTCGGAGACCGCACTGCGTTGCACCACGAAGGCGGGCCGGGCGCCGGCGGCGCGCACGACCTCACCGCCGCGCGGCCGGAGCACACCCGCCAGGACCGCGAGCAGGGTGGACTTACCCGCACCGTTGGGTCCGACCAGGGCCGTGATCGCGCCCCGAGGAACGACGGCGTCGACCCCTCGCAGAACGTCCGCCCGCCCGTACCCCGCGTACACGGCCCGCAACTCCGTGTGGATCATCCGCTTCCTCCGCCTTCCGATCACTCGACCCGATGTGCAAACGATAATGGTTATCGTTATAGAGTGTCGCATCATGGAAGCACTGATCGACCCGTTCGGGGTCACCTTCGTCCAGCGAGCGCTGTGGGGAGGCGTCCTCGTCTCCCTCGTCTGCGCGATCGCCGGGACCTGGGTGGTCCTGCGCGGGATGGCGTTCCTCGGGGACGCCATGTCGCACGGCATGCTCCCCGGTGTGGCCTTGGCCGCGTTGCTGGGACAGAGCCTCTTCCTGGGCGCCGCCCTGGCGGCCGGGGCCATGGCGGCGGGGGTGACCCTGCTGAGCCGCTCCCCGCGGTTGTCCCAGGACACCAGCATCGGTCTGCTGTTCGTCGGCATGCTCTCCGTCGGCGTGATCCTGGTGTCCCACTCGTCCACGTTCGCCGTCGACCTGACGGCGTTCCTGTTCGGGGACGTGCTGGCGGTGCGCGAACGCGACCTGCTGCACCTGGGGATCTGCCTGGGGGTGGCCCTGACCATGGCCCTGGTGGGTCACCGCGCCTTCGTGGCGTTGACCTTCGATCCGCGCAAGGCCCACACCCTGGGCCTGGCCCCCCGCGCGGCGCACGCCGCGATGCTCGCCCTGGTCACCCTCGCGGTGGTCGCCTCGTTCCACGTGGTCGGCACCCTTTTGGTGTTCGGGCTGCTCATCGCGCCTCCCGCGGCCGCCGTCCTGTGGGCGCGGAGCGTACCGATGATCATGTGCCTGGCCGCCCTGGTCGGGGTCGCCTCGACCTTCGTGGGGTTGCTGGCCTCCTGGCACTGGGAGACGGCGGCCGGGGCGAGCATCGCCGCGACCGCGGTGGCGTTCTTCTTCGTCTCGGTCGCGCTCTCGGCCCTGCGCTCGCGGATCGGACGCCGAGAGCATCCCCTCACCCCCACCCACCCCCGACTCGAAGAGAGGTCGATGACCCCGTGAGAACCGTGCCGATCACGATGGCCGGAGCCGCCGGGCTGTGCGCCCTGCTCCTGGCCGGCTGTTCCGGAGCCCCGACGACGGAGGGCGCGCCCGAGACCGAGGAGACGCCCCACGGCTACGTCGAGGGCGCCGAGGAGACCGCCGAACCACAGTCCCGCCTGGTCCTGGCCGACACCACCGGCGGTGAGGTGCGCCTGCTGGACCTCATCACCGAGGAGGTGACCGAACTCGGCGACGTCCCGGGAGTGGACGGCATCGCCGGGGACGGACGATTCGCGTACCTCCACTCATCCGGTGATGGGACGACGGACGTCATCGACACCGGTGTGTGGACCGTGGATCACGGAGACCACTACCACTACTACCGGACCGACACCGGACACGTCGGCGCCTTGGACGGATCGACCGCGCCCGGGGTGGTCACCGACACCGCCCTGACCTCGGTCACCGGCGCCGAGGGCTCCTCCCTGCTCCTGGACCGGGCGGGCCTGGAGGACGGATCGGTCTCCAGCCTGGACCTGCTCCCCGAGCCGACGACGACCGCACTTCCCTTCGCCGGGGGTCTGGTGTCCGTCGACGCCGACGGCACGGTCGGTGTCGTGGAACGCGATGGAGAGCCCGGCCCCACCATGGAGGAGCGTTGCGAGGACCCCCGGGGCGCGGCGGTCACGCGCCGCGGTCTGGTCGTGGGCTGCGCGGAGGGCGCCCTCCACGTCACCGAGGTGGACGACGCCCTCGACGCCGAGACACTCCCCTACCCGGGCTCCGGGCGCGTGGAGTCCTTCCAGCATCGACCCGGCTCCGCCGTGCTCGCGGCGCTGTCCACCGACGGCGACGCCTGGGTCCTGGACCTGGCGGAGACCGCATGGCGCACCCTCGACCTCGACGACGCGGTCGCGGTGACCGCGGTCGGCGAAGGCGCACCGGTGCTGGCACTGGACGGCGAGGGCACACTGCACTCCCTCGATCCGGACAGCGGTGAGCAGACGACGCAGGCTCCGCTGGTGGAGAGCCTGGACCCCCAAGCCCCGCCCGCGCTCCAGGTGGACACCGCCCGCGCCTACGTCAACGACGCCGAGGCCGGCCTGGTCCACGAGATCGACTACAACGACGACCTGCGCGTGGCACGCGTCTTCGAGCTGGACATCGCGCCGCACCTGATGATCGAGACGGGACGGTGAGCGCCGTGTCCACTCGTCGTCCACGCGGCCCACGCGCCCTCGCCGCGCTCACGGCCACCGGTCTCGTCTGCGCTCTGGCCGCCTGTTCCCCCGGCGACGGCGGCGCGGGGGTGGTGGTGACCACCAACATCCTCGGGGACCTCACCCGGGAGATCGTCGGCGAGGAGGCCGAGGTCACGGTGCTGATGAAACCCAACGCCGACCCCCACTCGTTCGGGATCTCCGCCCAGGAGGCGGCGACCCTGGAGAACGCCGACCTGGTCGTGCACAACGGCCTCGGTCTGGAGGAGGGCATCGCCCGCAACGTCGCCACCGCGGCGGAGGCGGGGGTGCCGGCACTGGAGGTCGGCGCGCACGTCGACCCCCTGCCCTACACCTCCGACGAGAGCGAGGGCGAGCCCGACCCGCACTTTTGGACCGACCCCGCTCGTGTCCTCATGGCGGTGGACCTGATCACCGAGCACGTGGTCGAGGAGGTCGCGGGGGTGGACCCCGACACGGTCCGCGCCAACGCCGAGGCCTACGGCGACAGGGTCGTCGAACTCGACACGTGGATGGCCGAGGAGTTCGCGGCCCTGCCCGCGGAGAACCGCAGGCTGGTGACCAACCACCACGTCTTCGGCTATCTCGCCGAGCGCTACGACTTCGAGGTCATCGGGGCGGTGGTCCCCAGCGGCACCACCCTGGCCTCTCCCAGCACCTCCGACCTCAAGGACCTCTCCGACGCCGTCGCCGAGGCCGGTGTCTCGGCGGTCTTCGCCGACTCCTCCCAACCCGACCGCCTGGCCACCGTGATGGCCGAGGAGGCGGGGGTGGAGATCGAGGTCGTCCCACTCTTCTCCGAGTCCCTCAGTGAGGAGGGCGAGGGCGCCGCCACCTACCTGGAGATGATGCGCGCCAACACCGAAGCCATCGCCGCCGGACTCGACGGCGACTGACCCGGACCACGGGTCCCCCACGCCGTGGACCCCCTACCACGGCGGAACTTCCCGCATCACGAACCGAAAGAGGATCATGCGTACACCCCATCACCCGCACCGGGCCGCCGCGCTGCCCGTCCTGCTCTCCGCGGGGCTGTTGTTGACCGCCTGCGGCACCGACGGCGACGCCGACGAGGCCGGCGCCGAACAGTCCGACGCGAGCGCCGTCGCGGTGAACGAGCCCATCGTGACCACCTACGACGGTGGCCTCTACCTCCTGGACGGAGAGACCCTTGAGGTGATCGAGGATCTCGATCTGGAGGGCTTCAACCGGCTGAACCCGGCCGGGGACGAGCGGCACGTGTTCGTCTCCACCTCCGAGGGCTTCCAGGTCCTGGACGCGGCGGGCGCGGAACTGACCGACACCGTCTTCGCCGCCGACACCCCCGGGCACGTGGTCCGACACGCGGGCCGCACCGTGCTGTTCGCCGACGGCACCGGTGAGGTGACCGCCTTCGACACCGACGCGCTCGGCGACGGCGTGCCCGAGGACCTGGACGTGTACACCACCGAGGAGGCCCACCACGGCGTGGCCGTCGAACTCGGCAACGGCGAACTGCTCGTCACCCTCGGCGACGAGGAGGAACGTGTGGGCGCGGTCGTTCTCGACGAGGACCGTGAGGAGATCGCCCGCAGCGAGGAGTGCCCCGGCGTGCACGGGGAGACCACCGCCGAGGGCGAGGCCGTCGTCATCGGGTGTCAGGACGGCGTCCTCGTCTACCAGGACGGCGCGTTCACCAAGGCGGACAGCGAGGACGACTACGGGCGGATCGGCAACCAGGCCGGGTCCGACGACTCCCCCATCGTCCTGGGCGACTACAAGACCGACCCGGACGCGGAGTTGGAGCGCCCCGAACAGGTCGCCCTCGTCGACACCTCCGACGCCTCCATGACCCTGGTCGAGCTGCCCTCCAGTTACACCTTCCGCTCCCTGGGGCGCGGCCCGGAGGGCGAGGCGCTGGTGCTGGGCACCGACGGCGCACTGCACGTGATCGACCCGGAGACGGCCGAGATCACCGACAGCATCGCGCTGATGGACGCCTGGGAGGAGCCGCTGGAGTGGCAGTCGCCCCGTCCCGCCCTGTTCGTGCGCGGAGGCACCGCGTACGTGACCGACACCGCCACCGACCAGGTGCACGCCGTGGACCTGTCCAGTGGTGAGGTCACCGGCTCGGTGACGTTGGAGGAGACGCCCAACGAGCTGAGCGGGGTCGCGCACTAGCGCGGGCCCTCCGGCCGGTCCGCCCGTACGGCGGACCGGCCGTCACCTCCCGACCCGCGGCCGTGTCCGCCGAACGCCCGACCGGGGCGCCGGTGGGCACGGCCCTTCGGCGTCCGGAGCACGGCTCTCGGCCCTCTTCTCGGGACGAGGGTCGCCCTCGGCGAGGGCGGTGCCGCGCCGGTCCCGACCGTGCGCCGCACCGTTCGGCGGGGGTGAGCGGCCCGGCTGTTCGACGTCTCCACCATCGGCGCCCACCGACATGTCCACGGACCCGGTCAGGGCCGCTGCTCGTGCGGGTACGACGTCGAGCCGGCGCGGGAGACCACCCACGGCCGTGTCTAGGGCACCGGGACCGCACCCCCGCCCGCACCGCGCACCATGGTGTGCAGGGTGGGCCCCTCGGGCATCGGGACCTCGGCGGCGTCGCGGAATCCGAAGCGCGCGTAGAACGGCAGGTTCTCCGCCTTGCTGGACTCCAGGAAGACGGGGGTGCCGTCGGCGTCGGCCCGGTCCAACCCCTGACGCAACAGAGCCACCCCCGCGCCGGCGCCCCGCACGTCGGGGTCGGTGCCCAGTTCCGCAAGGTACCAATGGGGTGTGCGCGGGGTGTGCTCCGCGAGCCGTGCCATGCCCTGGAGCACGGTGGGCAACATGCGGGCACCGAAGAGCGCGGCCAGATGCGGGGCGGCGCGCAGGGCCGCCGTTGCGGTCGAGGAGTGCGGGCTCCCCCACAGGGCGGCTCCCACCACACGTCCGTCGAGCACGGCCACGTCGACCCGCCCGTGGGGAAGGTACTCGAACCCCGCCTCGATCGCGTACAGCCGCCGGGCCCGCCGCCGGCGCTCCCGCGGGTCGGGGAACATCCACGTCACGAACGGGTCCCCCTCGAAGGCGCGCCCCAGCACCCGGGAGATCGCGGTCACGTCCCTGCGTCCGGCGGCTCGGATCGCGGCCTTCCCCGGTCCTTCTCCCATGGCTCCCCCTTCATATACCGTCCAGACGGTACAGTACCGCACGTGGACTCGGTGGCACGTCCTCCACACCGTCTCCGACCGATCCCACCCGTCGCGCGCGGGGCCGTCCGTGGCCGCACACCGCGCGGGACGAACCGTGAGACGCCGGTGGAGGCTCCGGCGGACGCCGCGCTCGGGGCGGGCCCCACAGGGGGCGGAGGCCGACGAGCGACGATGGGCGTGGCCGATCCCTTCCACACCGGAACACCCCACCACGACGCCGCCCCCGGAGCCGGCTGCGCGGCTCCGGGGGCGGGGCGTCGGTCACCCCGCCTCGACGGGTACGGGGTCGACCGATCCGGGCTCAGGGCACGCGATGACCGGCGGCGCGGGTCAGTTCGTACCACTCGGGGCGGGTCAGGGCCAGATCCGACCCCTGGGCCGCACCGGTCACCCGTTCGGGGGTGGTGGTGCCGAGCACGACCTGCATGCGTGCCGGATGCCGCGTGATCCACGCCGTGGCCACCGCGATGGGCGGCACGTCGTAACGGGCGGCGAGACGGTCGATGACCGCGTTGAGCTCGTCGTACTTGTGCGAGCCCAGGAACACGCCGTCGAAGAAACCCGCCTGGAACGGCGACCAGGCCTGCACGGTGATGTCGTGCAGTCGGGCGTGGTCGAGGACACCACCGGCGTCGAGCGTGACCGACTGCGGCTCACCGACCATGTTCGAGGCCAGCCCCTGGGTGATGATCGGGGCGTGGGTCAGCGACAGTTGGAGCTGGTTCACCACGATCGGCTGACGCACGTGGCGGCGCAGCAGGTCGATCTGACGAGGCGTGTGGTTGGACACCCCGAACGCCCGCACCTTCCCGGCCGACTCCAGGTGGTCGAAGGCCCGGGCGACCTCCTCGGGTTCGACGAGCGCGTCGGGGCGGTGCAGCAGGAGGATGTCGACGCGGTCGGTGTCCAGGGCGCGCAGCGAACCCTCGACGGAGGCCACGATGTGCTCGTAGGAGTGGTCGTAGTAGGGCCCGTCGGGGACGATGCCCGCCTTGGTCTGAATGGTGACGGCGTCGCGTTCGGCGGGGGTCAGCCGCATCGCCTCGGCGAAACGGCGTTCGCACGCGTGGGTCGTGGGTCCGTAGATGTCGGCGTGGTCCACGAAGTCGACGCCCGCGTCGCGAGCGGTGCGCACCAGTGCGCGGACCTCGTCGTCGGACTTGTCGGCGATGCGCATCAGGCCGAGCACGACGTTGGGGGCGGAGATGTCCGTCCCGGGGAGAGTGAACGTCTTCACTGGGGTTCCTTCCGATCAGGCGCTCACGTTAGGGGGCGTCCCGCCGGAAGTCCAGCGTGGTCGAGCATCGGCCGTCCACGGAAGGGCGGTGGTCCCCTCCGCCCGCCGGCCGAGGAACCCGGGCCGACCCGGCCCCGCCGTCCATCAGGGCCGGGTCCTTGGGTCTCCGGGGCTCCTACACGGTGGGGTCGTGGCTGATGCTGCTGCCGGTGTCCTCGTTGTACCCGCCCCCGCCCCCGCCGCCGGGCTCGTTCGAGGGACCGCAGGCGCTCAGGGCGAGCACGAGCGCGGCCGCGATGGCGGCGATGGCCGTGACGATCCTGGTGGTCATGGGGTCCTCCGTGTCCGTGCTCGGTTCCGTGCCCCGCGCTCGCGGCCGAGGCCGCCGTCGCGCTCAAGGGCCTCTCTTGTCGATGACGTCGCGAGCCCGGCCGGGGGTTGCGTCGGGGCGAGGACACGCGGGTCGGGGCGGATCGCGGGGGACCTCGCGCGAGAGGCACGACGGCCGTCACCGGGCAACGGGCCACCCCGGTCCGTCCGAGAGGGGAACGTGCGCCCGGGGATCCCGGACCGGCGCGTTCACTCCGCCGGTGCGCACGCGGGGCCGTCCCGCCAGAGGGTGTCGGCGGACCCGGCGGCGAAGTGTTCCTCGTACAGCGCGACCTTGAACCGGATGACGTCGAGGGAGTCCCGGAGTTCCCTCGCGCGTCGCTCCACGCGAGCCTGGTGACCGCGGAGGAGTTCGAGTCGCTCCGCCTCGGTGCCCGCGCCCTGGCGGACCAGTTCGGCGTACCGACGGATGTCGGGCAACGGCATGTCCGAGGAACGCAGTCGAGCGCACACCTGCAGCCAGCCGACCTCCTTCTCACCGAACACCCGTCGCCCGGCCGTGTCACGTCGGATCGGTTCGACGAACAGCCCCTCGCGTTCGTAGAAACGCAACGTGTGCGCCGACAGGCCGGTCCGTTCGCTCACCCTGCCGATGGACATCGACTGCTCCGCTGTGGCTCCCATGTCCGGAGTATAGGAGCTTGACCTCGAGTCGACTCGAACTCCTACCGTCGGTGCCACGCGACGACGAAAGGCGCACTCATGAGCGGCACATGGTTCATCACCGGCACCTCCTCGGGCTTCGGTCGGCTGCTCACGGAGCAGCTCCTCGACCGCGGTGACCGGGTCGCGGCGACGCTCCGCCGCCCCGAGGTCCTCGACGACCTGCGGGTCGCGCACGGCGATCGGCTCTGGGTGGAACGCCTGGACGTGACCGACGCCGACCGCACGCGCGAGGTCGTGGACCGGGCCTTCGCCGATCTCGGCACGATCGACGTGATCGTCAACAACGCCGGTTTCGGTGTCTTCTCCGCCGTGGAGGAGGCCACGGACGCACAGATCCGCTCCGTGATCGACACCAACCTGCTCGGCTCGATGTACGTGATCCGCGCGGCCCTGCCCCATCTGCGCGCCCAGGGTCACGGGCGCATCCTGCAGGTGTCCACGGCCGGTGGTCAGACCACCTACCCGAACTTCTCCTTCTACCACGCCTCGAAATGGGGGATCGAGGGGTTCTGCGAGGCCGTCGCGGCCGAGATCGCGCCGTTCGGCATCGACCTCACCATCGTCCAGCCCGGGGCCACCCCCACCGGTTTCGGCGGCGCGCTGGTGTCCGGACCGGTCATGGCGGAGTACGACGCCGGACCGGCCGGGGACGTGCGACGTTCCCTCGCGGACGGGTCGTTCACGCTGGCCAACGACCCGGTGAGGATCTGCCGGGCGATGATCGACATGGTCGACGGCGGCACCGCGCCACTGCGTCTGCCCCTGGGTTCCGACACCTATGAACACGTGCGCCGGGCCCTGGCCGCGCGTCTGGAGGAACACGAGGCCCACAAGGACGTGGCCCTGTCGGTGGTACGCGAGGATGTGGCCGACTCGGCGTGACGACGAGCGGCGGTGGCC
>NZ_QOCZ01000134.1:14971-15894 GCF_018207095.1 Nocardiopsis sp. MG754419
CCGGGGTGACGGCCACCGCCGCTCCTCATCCACGCGTCCACGCGTCCGGTGGGCGGGACGCGTCGGCGGAGCACCGTCTACTTCACGGCACCCATCGACAGACCGCGCACCAGCTGACGCTGGGCCGTCCAACCGATCACCACGATGGGCAGCGACGCCATGACGACCGCGGCCGACAGCTGCGCCACGAACAGGCCCTCACTGGTGATGAAGCCGGTGAGGAACACCGGCACGGTGGCGGCCTGGGCCGCCGTGAGGTTCACCGCGAAGAAGAACTCGTTCCAGGCGAAGATCATGCAGATCAGGGCGGTCGCCGCGATCCCCGGGGCCATGATCGGCATCATCACCGACCACAGGATCCGGGGCAGACCCGCGCCCTCCATCCTGGCGGCCTCCACGATCGCCGTGGGCACCTCCAGGAAGAACGACCTCAGCATCCACACCGCGATGGGCAGGTTCATCGCCGTGTACAGGACGACCAGGGTCCACACGTTGTCCAGCATCGACAGGTGCGCGGCGGCGACGTAGATCGGCACCACGACCGCCACGACCGGCAGCATCTTGGTCGAGATGAAGAAGAACAGCACGTCCTGGGTGCGCTTGACCGGGGCGACCGACAGTGCGTAGGCCGCGGGAAGCCCCAGCAACAGCACCAGGAGCGTCGACGCCAGGGTGGCGATCGCCGAGTTGCCCAGATAGGGCAGGAAGTCCGCCCCGAGGACGGCGGTGAACCGGTCCAGGGTGGGCTGGAAGAAGAGCGTGGGCGGGTCGGTCGCCGCCTGGTTCTCCTCCTTGAAGGCGGTCAGCACCAGCCACAGCACCGGGGCGACGAACACCAGGCCGATGAACCAGGTGAGCGCGGTGAGGACGGTACCTCCCACACCGGCCGCCGTGCGGCGGGGCGCGCGGGCGGGGGCGGAAAC
>NZ_QOCZ01000135.1 GCF_018207095.1 Nocardiopsis sp. MG754419
GCGGCGGGAGCGTTCTTGGCGGCCTCCTCGGCACGCTCACGCTCCTGCTCCGCCCGCTTCCGAGCCTCCTCGGCCTGCTTCTCGGCCTCGGCCTCCTTGCGGACCCGCTCCTCCTCCCGCTTCCGGGCGGTCTCCTCCTCGACCTGACGGCGCTGTTCCTTGCGCTCCTCGGACAGGTCCGCCCAGCCCTCCTTGAGGTTGCCGAGGAACTTGTTGAACTTGCCGCCCTTGTCGTCCCCGCCCTCTCCTCCGGCGCCGCCGGAGAACATCGGGTCGTTGGGGTCGAACACGGCGGTGCCGCCGGGGGACTGCGCACCGGACCCGGGGTCGAACACCGCTGTGCGCGGGGTCTCGCCCGGTTCCCCGGGGTTGAACACCGCGGTCCGCGGGGTCGTGCCGGTGTCACCGGCACCGAGGTCGGCGGTGGGGGTCTCGTCACCGGTCAGGTCCTTGGTGACGACCTCGTCGGCTCCACGTCCGGGAAGGTCGCCGGGGTTCACCCGAATGGTCGCGCCGGTGTCGCCACCGCCGGTGAGGTCGGTCGTGGCCTCGTCGTCGTCCTGGCCCCAGGAGGGGGTGATCCGCGTCGTGCGCGGGGCGTCGTCCGCGGGTGGGGGCGGAGGGGTCGACGCCGCGGCCGCCCAGGAAGGATCGATCCGCGTGGTGCTCGGTTCGTCGTCCACGGGGGAGGCCGGTGCGGCCGGACGGCCCTGGTCCGAGGAGGTATCGGACGCGGCGCCGTGCTGCCAGGAGGGGTTGATCCGGACGGTGCCCTCGTCGTCGTCCGAGACGACCGGGGGACCGGGGGCGGAGGAGGCCTGACGGGCCCACGACGGATCGATCCGCATGGTGCTCGGCTCGTCGTCGATCGGGGCCGCCGGGGTCGTCGAACCCAGTCGGACCGTGCCCTCGTCGTCATCGTCGGTGGGGGTCGTCCCCCCGCCCTGTCCGCCCAGGTAGGTGGTGGCGGCATCCTCGTCGGAGCCGGCGGCGCCGCCCTGGAGTTCGCTCAGTGAACGGGTATGCCGCGTCCACTCGTCACCGTTCCACCATCTGAGCGTCTGCGCGTCGCCCTGTGGGTCGGCGTACCAACCCGGCTCGATAGATCCACCCATGGGCGACAGACTAAAGGGTTGCGGAACTGTACTTAACCAGTGGTATCCGATTCTCCCCGGGGTGGGGGATCCGCGCGATCGGGCTCTGTCCGAACGTGTCTAGGTGATGACCGAGGGTCGTGGTCCGTGGTGGGTCCGGGACACGCGGGCGTCGTCGGTGAGGGCGCCCGGACCCTGTTCGGCCGCCCTCGGGCCGGTCGGCCCGTCGCCCTCGGAGAGCACCCGTTCCGGTGAGATCCGGCCCGGAGCGGTCGACGTCGCCCCCGGCACCTGGTCGTGACCGAAGTGACCGCCACGGGACCACACCCGCGCCGACTCCGCGGTCTCCGCGCCCTCCGCTCCCTGACGTCCGGGCGGCCCCGCCGGCCAGCGGCGGGACACCTCCCAGGAGTCCAACCAGTCCAGGATCGCGGAACGGCCCACCATCGGGCCGCCGGTGAACGGTTCCTTCTCCGTGCCGACCACGGCCACCACGACGCACACCCGACCCTCGTCGCCGGGATCGCGGCGGTGTCCTTCCGTTCCCGCGCCTCCGAGGGGCATCCCGGCGCGACGGGTGGCGGCGAGCAGCTGAACGATCTCACCGCTCACCGGGTTCCACACCAGATGCGCGGTGCGGCCCTCGTGGATCAGGCGACGGGCCTCGTCGGTGGCCGACCACACGTGCGGATCGGAACCGGTCACCGTCCACACGGCCCGAGGGGCTCCGACCCCGGCGACGGTTCGGTCGCGCCCGCCGTCGATCCTCTCGACACCGGGCATCCACGCCTTCGCCATGGCACTCCCCCATCCGGTCACACCGGTCGTCGTTCCTGGGATCCGGGGCTGGAGGGATCGAGGCGGCCCGGATCCGGGTCCCTCCTGTGGTACGCCACCGAGGGTGAGAAGTCCATAGCCCTGCGGGCACCGGTTAGGTTCATGTCACTTCCCGTCCCGCCGACCGAACCCGGGGGACACCGCCGCCCCGAGGTGCTCCGGAGGCCCCGAGGAAGAGGTGGCGCCTCGGGGCCGGAGGCTCGCGGCCGGGGCCCGTCCGCGCCGATGGCGTGCGGTCCGCACCGTGTTCACCCGTGCCCTCGCGCGGCGTCCCGCGCGGGCGACGTCGGGACGGGTTCCACGCCCTCGGGCGCCGAGGAAGGGGCCGCGCGGCTCCGGGGCGGTACCGCGGAGCCGCGCACACGGGGCACCGGGCGCGGGCCGGGCCGCCGCGTCGGCCACGGCCCGCGCCTCGCCCGCACGTCGCGTCGACCCGGTCAGTCCTCCGAGTCCCCGGACTCCTCGGATTCCCCGTCGTCCTCGGCGATCCGCAGGGAGAACGCCTGAAGGAAGATGTCGCCGATCTCGGTCGGGTCCTCCGTCATGTACGCGGCCCCGCCGGTGGCCGCGGCGATCTGCTGGAGCGGTTCCAGGTGCTGGACGTCGGGGCCGAAAGCGATCGTGATGATCGGGATGGGGCGGGAGGGGCTGGACAGGTCGTTGATCTGGTCCAGCAGCTCGTCCAACTCCATGCCACCGGGATCGTCGTTGTCCCCGTCGGTGAGCATGAGGATGACGTTGGTGCGATCGGGCTGGTAGTTGGTGGACATCTCCTGGTAGGCGGCCAGGTAGGTCTCGTACAGCGCGGTGTCGCCCTGCGGGAGCGGCTCCAGGCTCTGTAGCTCCGAGGCCAGCACGTCACGGTGCTCGGTACCGCTGTCGTCCTCGGCCTGGAGCTCTCGGATCGGGGCCAGTTCCTGGTAGTGCAGATCGTCGTTGACGTTGGTGGAGAACTCCCACAGCCCCAGCTCGGAGGTGTCGGAGAACATCTGCAGTCCCTCCGTGGAGGCCGCTCCGGTCACCTGCATCCGGGTCAGTCCGGTGCCGGGCACCTCGGCCAGCATCGACCCGGAGACGTCCACGATGGTGAGCACCCGCGAGTCCATCTTCAACTGGGTCCACGTGCGGGTCAGTTCGGTGATCGAACCCTCCGAGGGCGCGGGCAGTTCGGCGGGCTGGTCCTCGACGAACCCGGCCTCTTCGGCCAGCACGGACGGGTCGGCCTCGCCCTCGGGGCCGCGGAAACCCTCGTCGAGGAGGCGTTGCAGGGACTCGTCGGAGCGCACCGCGGTGCGGAACACCTCGGCGGCGCGGGTGATGTCGCTCTCCTCGCTGCGCACGATGTACGGGTAGTCGAGGTAGTAGGTGCCGTCGTCCAGGTACCCGGGTTGTGCGGGGGCGTCCCCGTGGGCGCCGTTGTAGCGCCAGACCGCCTGTTCGGACATCACGATGACCGGTGGGGCGGCTTCGTCGCCGCCGCTCAGCGCGAGGAAGGCGGCGTCCTCGTCGGCGGAGGCGCCCTGGTGCAGTGACTGCAGGGCCGCGGTCATGTGCGCGTTGAAGGTGTCGGCGTCGGGGCTGGACTCCTCCAGGGCACCGTGCAGGAGGTAGAGGGTGCCGAGACCGCTGGAGCTGCGGACCGGGTCGACCACGCGCACGTTGCGCCCGGTCTCCTCGCCGGGGGCGGTGGTGGGGACGACGTCCATCCACGTGGTGGGCTCGTCGTCGGACTCGGAGAACTCGGCGAGTTCGGCCAGCACCAGCGGTGTGCGGGCCACGGAGGTGCCGGTCTCGGTGATGACGGCGTCCCCTGCCTGACTCTGCACCAGCCGTGTCCACACCGAAGAGTCCGGGATCCACACGTCGGATTCGGTGTCGCCCATGGTCGCGCCGGAACCGGTGATGTCGTAGGCGACGTTGGCCGAGTCGACCTGGCGCACGTCGGCGCGCACGCAGTTGCCGTCGACGGTGTGCTCCTCGGCGTTGAAGTCACCGGCCACGTCGGTCAGCGCGGGGCCCAGTTCGGGGCTGACCGCGATGTCCAGGTGGATGTCGGAGCCTCCGCAGCCGTCCCCGCGCCCGAACATGTACACGCCCACCGCGGCCAGACCGACCACGATCACCATGGCGGCGGCCAGAGCGAGGAACGCTCCGCCACGGCCGCGACGGCGTCTGCTCCGGCCCGAGGGTTCTTCGGCGTATTTTCCGCGGTGACGTCCCACAGCTTTCCTCACGGGGTGATGTACGGACGGGTGCCGTACAGGGGGATGAGCAGGTACAGGGAGAGGTGGTACGGGTGAACCCTTGCGTACCGTTTCGACTCGGGAGTGAGGCGAACAAGTGACTGATACTGGTGGGAACGGTACTCAAAGCCTCAGTCGGAGTGAATGGGGGTCGTATCGCCGGTTCGGGGGAGCGGCGGCACGGGGTCGGGGCGAAGCGGCGATCACCTTGGAGAATCCGGTCTGGCGGAGGACCGACGGTGGTCACGAACCGGACAGACCGAAACTCCATTCCGATACCTAATCGAGACCGGGTGGCGGGTGCGGGCCGGCGTCGCGTCGCCGGCCGCGGTGTCCTCCGACCCGGCGGACACGGGTGCCGCGCGCCCGCCACGGTGGGGACCCCGGGGACCCGGATCGCCCCCGGGCGCGCCGGCCCGGATCCGCTCGTGGACCCGCGCCCGCGCGTCCTCAGTTGTCGCAGTCGGGTACGCACAGTCGGCGTGAGATCGAGCTGAGGAAGAAGTCGCCGATCTCGTCCGGCTCCTCGGTGACGAACCACGAACCGCTCGTGGCCCGGGCGATCTGCGCCAGTTCCTCCTCCTCGGCCTGGTCGCCGAAACCGATGACGAACATCGTGACCGGACGCTCCGGGTCGAACCGGTCCTGCAGGGCGGTGACCAGTTCCTCGTGGGAGAGCTCGCTGGACCCCTCGTCCTGTCCGGCGGTCAGCAGGATGACGCTGTTGATCTTGTCCTCGTGGTAGCCGGCCTGGACCTCGTCGTAGGCGGCCAGCACGTTGTCGAACAACCGTGAGTCGCCCCCCTGGACCTCCAGGTCCTCGGCGACCTCGGTCATCTCGCGTCGGCGGGTCACGTCGCGGTCGTCGGCCTCGCCCAACGGGTGCAGGTCCGCCGCCTCCTCCCGGCCGCTGTCGCCGTAGCGGTCCGACATGAGCCACAGGCCCATGTCGGTCTCGTCGGGGAACAGCGACAGACCGAGGAGCGCGGCCTGCTTCGCGACCTCGATCCGCTCCGGGCCCCCGGCCAGCTCCTCCGCCATGTTGGCGGAGGCGTCGGCCAGGACCAGGGTGCGGCTGGGCATCGACAGGCGGTTCCAGTCGGTGACCGAGGCCAGCAGCGCGTCGCCGGTCAGGTCGTCGTGCGTGGGCGGCGCGGCCTCGGTGATGCCCGGCTGGTCGGCGAGCACCGACGAGGCCTCGCCGTCGGGGTCGCGAAAACCCAGTTCGCGCAGGCGCTCACGATGGGTGCCACCGCTCACGACCTCGTACAGGTCGGTGGCGGCCGAGCGCAGCGCGGCGTCGTCGGTGACGGTCACGTACGGGTAGTCCAGTCCGACGGTGCCGTCGGCGACGTAGTGCGCCCGGAGTTCGGGTGCGGCGCCCGCGCGGCGCAGGTTGTAGGAGACCACCGCCTGCTCGGGGACGGCGATGACCGGGGCGACCCGGTCCTGGGAGGCGGTCGATCCGGTGAACACCGTGGTCAGGTCCAGTTCGCCGAAGGCCGAGTCGAGCTGCACGTCGCGGACGAAGTCGGTCATGGCGGTGTCGGCGTCGTCGCCGGTGCCCAGGTGCTCGCGGATCGCGTGCATGACCGTCATCCCGTCGGCGCCGCGGTTGGGGTCGACCATCACCACGGGGCGGTCGGGGTCGCGGGCGTCGGGCAGGAGCATCGTCCAGTCGGCGTCGTCCTGGTCCGGCATGCCCTCGGCGTCCGGTGGGGCCGCCAACACCACGGGCGACGTGGCCAGTGACGGCGGGTCCGTCTCGATGCCGTGCGCTCCGCCCGCCGAGACCCGGGCCAGCTCCACCCACGCCGACGACTCGGGGATCCACACGTGCGGGGTGATGCCGGACCCGCCCGAGTGCCCACCGGACAGAGCGTCCATGATCCGGTGCGGGGCGATCTCGTCGACCTGCGCGTACACGCACACGTCGCCGTAACGGGGCTCGTCGGCGTTGAACCCGGTGGCGGCCTCCCGCAGCACCGGAGCGGTGCTCTGCGTGGTGGACACCCTCAGGTAGCGGGTCTCTCCACAGCCGAGGGCGTTCATTCCGACTGGAACGGCGATCGCCGCGAGGGCGATGACGGCGACGACCAGCGCGGTGATCCCCAGGGGCGAACGCACCGCTCTTCGCGTGGTGGTGACGGCCGGTGAGGGAAGTCGATGGCGTCCTGTGGACACGGGCACTCCGGGGGTATGACTGTCTCCGGCACCCGGTCGCCCGGGGTCGGGATCGAGGAGGCGGTCGCCGGGTCCGGCGGCCGACACCGGCGGGAGGAACGTGGAGTGAACCGTTGTCGCGCGGGCCGCGTCCCATGGAGTGACGGGACGAACGAAAGCCACGAAACGAACGATCGCTCACCCGGACCCTACTCGCAGGTAATGGGGGAGTGGAAGGGCGGGGGTGGCGCCCCTCACATCGACGCCGGCGGCCGCGGTCGCCTTGATCGCTTTGTTACGACGCCCTTCGAGAAGCACCATCGACTCCCCGCTACCATGGGCCCCCGGTATCCGCTTGACCGATACTCGATGTCCGTTCGGCGGGCGCCCCACCGCTGTGGGGCCCGGCCCGCCTGGACGCCCCCGCGACCGACCGACCCCCGAGGGTTTTGGCATGTCCCATTCGCACAGTGACCGACGGAACCGAGAAGGGCTCGGCACCAAGCTGCTGGCCGGTGCCTGCTGCGCCGGTGCCGTGGGCTACGCCGTGTTCGTCGGCCCGTCGATGCTGCCTCCCCCGGACGTCGAGACCACCAACTCCAGCGCGCCCGAGGTGCTGAGCAGCGTCATGGAGCAGTCCACCGAGCAACCGGCGGAGAACGCGCCGTCGGGGTCGCTGCGGATCCAGGTGACCGACCGCCACCACGCCTGGGTGCAGAACCTGGAGTGCACCGGGGACGCGGAGGAGGACCCCGCGCCCTGCGCCGCGATGGCCGAGGTCGCCGCCGACATGGCCGGTGACCCCACCCTCGCCGAGGCCACCCCCGACCCCGAGGACACCGAGACCGACGCCGCGGACGTGGACCTCCTGTTCGCCGAGATCCGGGACGGCACCGTGTGCACCGACAAGGTGTACGGCCCCCAGGAGGCCGCCATCGAGGGCACCTGGGAGGGGCACGAGGTCGACACCTCCCTGTCCCGCCGCGGTTCCTGCGAGGAGGCACGCTGGCAGCGCCTCGCCCCCGTCACCGAACGCTTCGAGTCCGAGTAACGGCCGCTCGCCCCACCCGGACCGCGCACCACCGTGCGCCCGGGATAATCGGGGACCATGGATGTCATCAGGGTCAGTGACCCCACCGACCCGCGCCTGGCCGACTACACCCGCCTGCGCGACGTCAACCTGCGCCGGCACCTGGAGGCCGAGCACGGCCTGTTCATGGCCGAGGGCGACAAGGTGATCCGCCGCGCCGCCACCGCCGGGTACACGCCCCGCAGTTTCCTGCTGACCGAACGACGCGCCGCGGCCCTCGACGACGTCGTCGCCGCAACCGAGGCCCCGCTGTACGTCGTCAGCGAGGAGACCGCGGAACGCCTCGTCGGTTTCGACCTGCACCGGGGCGCTCTTGCCGCCTACCACCGCAAGCCCCTGCCGACCCTGTCCGAGGTGCTCGCCGAGGCCCGCGCCATCGTGGTGTTGGAGGACCTGGTCGACCACACCAACGTCGGCGCGATCTTCCGGAGCGCCGCCGGTCTGGGGGTGGACGCCGTGGTGCTCGCCCCCCGCTGCGCCGACCCGCTCTACCGACGTTCGGTCAAGGTGTCCATGGGCGCCGTCTTCACCCTGCCCCACACCCGTCTGGACGACTGGTACGGAGGGCTGGACACCCTGCGCGAGCACGGGTTCGAGCTGATGGCGCTCACACCGGGGGAGGGGTCCGTACCGCTGCGCGAGGCGATGGACCGTCTCGGCGCCGACACCAAGGTGGGCCTGCTGCTGGGAACCGAGGGGGACGGACTGTCCGCGCGCTGGCTGGAGCGGGCCACCGCGCGTGTGCACATCCCCATGGCCGAGCGCGACGTGGACTCCCTCAACGTCACCGCGGCCGCGGCCGTCGCCTGTTATGAACTCGGCCGTACCCGGTGATGGCCTGACCCTCTAAGGTGGCGCGTGACACCGACAGCCACAGCAGGGAGGACGCACGACATGGGCGGCCGAGCACTGGTGCAGTGGGAGCAGAACAGGGACAACGCGCCCGAAGCGCTCCACGTGGACCTCTACGCGGGGGGAGCGGCCCCGAAGGAAGTGGAGGACGTCACCTTCTATCAGGTGCCGTACGCGCCCTCCACCCAGGGCGTGGACGAACGGTTGGACATCATCGGCCGGATGCCGGAGCTGCGCGTCCTCCAATTGGTCTCCGCCGGGTACGACCAGGTGCTGGACCTGATCCCCGACCACGTGACCCTGTGCAACGGGCGGGGGCTGCACGACGCCAGCACCGCCGAGCACGCGCTCGCGCTCATCCTCGCCGCCCAGCGCGAACTGCCCCGCTGGGCCATCGACCAGCGTGAGCGTCGGTGGGCGCCCACACCCCAGCGGTCCCTGACCGACTCCCGGGTGATGATCGTCGGTCACGGCAGCATCGGGGCGGCCATCGAACGGCGCCTCCTGCCGTTCGAGACCGAGGTGGTCAGGGTCGCTCGCCGTGCGCGTCCCGAGGAGTCCGTCCACGCCATCGACGACATGCACGCCCTCCTGCCGGAGGTCGACATCGTCGTCCTGGTGACCCCGCTCACCGAGACCACCCGGGGCCTGTTCGGGTCCCGTGAGTTCTCCCTGCTGCGCGACGACGCGCTCGTGGTCAACGTGGGCCGTGGCGCGGTCCTCGACACCGACGCCCTGCTCGCTCAGAACGGCCGGGTACGCGCCGCCCTGGACGTCACCGACCCCGAGCCGCTCCCGGTCGAACACCCGCTCTGGGAGGCCCCGGGCGTGTACTTCACCCCGCACGTGGCCGGTGGCGCCGCCGCCTTCTACCCGCGTGCGCGCGCGTTCATGGACGCCCAACTGGCCCGCTGGGCCGCAGGCGAACCCCTGGCCAACGTCGTGCGCCCGGGTCGCTGACCCGACGTCGCGAGCCGCGCCCCGCCGGCGCACCACCGTACGTGCATTCGTCCGATTGTCACTCCTGTGCGCGACACTGGAGGCATGAGGATCGCGGTGGTCGCCGACGGGGAGGGCGGTGGCCGGCTGAGGGAGCTCGACGGCGCCTCGCCGGCCGGGACCGACCGTCATGTGAGCGACCTGGTCGCCGAGATCCGCCGGATCGAGCGGGAGGCCGACGCCTCCTCGCCCCCACGTTGGGTGTGGGCCTCCACCGAGGACGTCTACCCCGAGTTGGTCCGCGCCGGTGTGCGGGTGCGCCGCTGCCACGACGTCGAACACACCGAGGCGCTGCTGCTCGGTCACGCCGCCCGGCACTACGAACCGCACTCCCTGGGCGCCGCCTGGGCCCGGCTGCGTGATCTCCCCGTCCCCGACGACCCCGTCCGGCCCTTGGGCGAGGGCGTCGCCGCGCAGCCCGCGCTGTTCGAGGCCGACCGGTCCACCCTGCCGCCCGGCACCGACCGGCTCGAGGCGGTGGTGGAGATCCACCGCGACCAGCGCGCACGCATCGCCGCGCTGCTGGCCCCCGACCGCTTCGCCCTGTTGACGGCGGTGGAGTCGGCCGGGGCCCTGGGCGCCGTGGAGATGAGTCACGACGGGCTGCCCTGGCGACCGGACGAACACGACCGGATCCTCACCGAACTCCTCGGCCCGCGACCGACCTCGGGCGGGCGCCCCCGGGTGTTGGCCGACCTGGCCACGAGGATCAGCGCGACCGTCGGACACGAGGTCAACCCCGACTCGCCCGCCCAGGTCATGCGGGCCATGGCGTGGGTCGGTCACCCCGTCGGCTCCACCCGTTCCTGGGTGTTGGAGGGGGTCGACCACCCGGTGGTCCCGCTGCTGTTGCGCTACAAGGAACTCGCCCGCCTGTACTCGGCCAACGGGTGGACCTGGCTGGAGACCTGGGTCCGGGAGGTCGGCGTCCAGGGATCGGGGCCGCGCCTGGGACGCTTCCAACCCGACTACGTGGTGGGCGGCGTCGTCTCGGGCCGCTGGGCCACCCGGGGCGGTGGGGCGCTGCAGATCCCCAAGGCGGTGCGCGGCGCGGTGCGCGCCGACCCCGGATGGGTGCTGGTCCGGGCCGACGCCGGTCAGCTCGAACCGCGTATCCTCGCGGCGGTCTCCCACGACGACGCCCTCGCGGAGGCCGCCGCGGAGGAGGACCTGTACGCCCGTCTGGCCGGTCACGTCGGCGGTGACCGGGAGCGGGCCAAGATCGGCCTGCTCGCCGCCATGTACGGGCAGACCTCGGGGGACGCCGCGCCCCTGCTCGCTTCGATGCGCCGCCTCTACCCCCGTGCCCTGGACCACGTGGACGCCGCGGCGCGCACCGGGGAGGGCGGTGGCATCGTCCGCTCCTGGCTCGGCCGCACCTCCCCGCCTCCCCGGGGCTGGGCGGCCACCATCGCGGCCCCGGACGCCGACCGTCGGCGCCGCGCGCACGGTCGGTTCACCCGTAACTTCGTCGTCCAGGCCACGGCCGCCGAGTGGGCGCTCGTTCTCTTGGCCGCCCTACGCCAGGAACTGCGGGAGGAGATCCCGATGCTCGCGGAGGGTGCCGGAATCGTCTTCTTCGTCCACGACGAGGTCGTCCTGCACGTGCCCCGGGAAGCGGCCGAGGCGACCGTCCGGGCCGTCCGACGAGCGGAGACCCGCACCAGGGAACTCCTGTTCGGGGACACCCCCGTCCGATTCCCCCTCGACCTTTCCGTCACGGACCGTTACGACGAACCATAAACCGGGCCCGAAACCCGACATGCGTTCAGAGAAAGGTCATCCGGCGGAAAGGTAGACGTCCGATATCGGACGGCGTGGGCTTCTTGCAAACATCGGCGGGTGCGCCCATTCTTGAACGCGGACAATGTCATCGAAGGCCGTGCGCCGCAGCGGTCCCCCCGCCCGCCGCGGTCACTGAAAGGGTGATGAACCCCCGTGCGGAACCGGCTCAGAACGTGTGCGGGAACCACGGCCGCCTTCGCGGTCGCCTTCACGGCCTTCGGGGCGACCCCCGCGATGGCCGAACCGGTGGTCGAGGAGCGCCCCTCGCTCTCGGACCAGGTCTCCCCGGACACGGCCTCCCCCAGCGGTGCCCGACCCGGCGACGCTCCGTCCCCGGACGAGCAGGACGTCACCACCGCCCAGGCCTCCCCCGACGTCGCCGATGTCGACGAACTCCGTCGTGACACCCACGTCGCCCCCTTCCGGGAGGCGCGCTCGGTCGAGTACTTCGCCGTCGCCCCCGACACCCTGCCCCGCGAGGTCGTCAACGAGATCCGTCGGATCGAGGGCGTCGAGCACGTCCTGACCGTCGACGCCGCCCGGGTCCAGGTCGATGGCGAACCGACGTCCGTGCTCGGCGTGCATCCCTCCACCTTCCGTAACCACGCCCCGGAGCCCTCCGCCGAGTCCGACGAGATCTGGCAGGGCGTCGCCGAGGGGCACATCGCGCTGTCCAAGGACGTGGGCACCGAGCGCGAACTCGAACTCGGCGGCGACGTCACCGTCGCCGGCGGCCACGGTGAGATCCCCATGGAGGTGTGGACGCACGCCACCTCCGGGATCGCCGGGATCGACGCCCTGGTCTCCCGCGAACGCGCGCGCGAACTCGGCATGCCCGAGGGCAACGCGCTGGTGATCTCCGCACCCGACGCCGACCTGCGGGAGCTGCACGAGACGCTGGAGGAGGCCTTCGGCGAGGACGCCCAGCTCCAACTGATCGCCGACGCCCCCGAGGCCGAGGACGACGGCGACACCGTGCCGACCAGCGTCATCGAGGAGGTCATCGCCCACACCGAAACCCAGTTGGGCGTGCCCTACGTCTGGGGCGGTACCACCCCGAACGTCGGCTTTGACTGCTCCGGTCTGCTCCAGTGGGCCTTCCGCGAGGCGGGTGTGTCGATCCCGCGGGTCACCCACGACCAGTGGAACGCGGGCAGCCGGGTGGAGTGGGACGACCTCGAACGCGGCGACCTGCTGTTCTGGCGTTCGGACCCCACCGCGCCCGACTACATCTCCCACGTGGCCATCTATCTCGGCGACGGGGAGATGCTGGAGGCTCCGCGGACCGGACTCGACGTGCGGGTCACTCCGGTGCGGACCGACAACTACGCGGGCGCGGTGCGCGTCCACACCTGACCGGTGCGGGGGAGGGGCCGGGGAAGCGATCCGGCCCGCCCCTCCACCGAGGGCGGGCGCGTCGCGCGTCGTCTCCCGGGCGGCTTCGGAACACCGGGCGGCCCCGGGGACGGCCGCTGGTGCGCGCCCCTCACTCGACGCCCGCCCGCGTACGCCCTCCGAGGATCACCCGCGGCCGATCGCCGACCTCCGGCGGCCGGGGCCGTGCGGCACGGGTCTGAACATGTCGATGGGCCGTGGTGTCACCGGAACGGTGACACCACGGCCCATCGTTCTCCTGTGTCCGAAAAACCGCCGGGAGGGGAAGGCAGGCCTCGGTCAGGAGGGGAGAACAGGGCCGCCGCTGAGGGAGGGGGAGACAGCGGACCTCGACCCTGCGTGGGTGGTATCGAGTTGTGGTGGTACGTGCGACCGATCGCTCGGGAGTACCCCCGCACAGGGTCTAGATAAGCAGTGACCGGACGATTTGGCAAGAGGTCGGATCAAGGCGTGCATGGGGCCGCAACACCGCCCGAAGTCCCATCGCGTCCACCCTTGTGGGCATTCCGTCCGTTTTCGTCTGCCCTGGTCCGGGCGCCCTGATCCGCGTGGTTCAGGGCGCCCGGGGCCGGCTCCGCAGGCGTCGTGTGTCAGCGCCCCGCGGCGTACCCCTGGCCGCCGCGCGCGTCGGCGGCGGCGCGCAGCTCACCGCTCTCCGGGTCGCGGCCCACGGCCGCCAACCGGCCCAGCGACCAGGGCTCGGCGACCTGGACCTCGTGGCCGCGTCGGCGCAGTTCGTCGATGGTGTCCTCGCCGACGCCGGGCTCCACGACCAGGTCCCCGGGGACGGTCTCCCTCGGGTGGAAGGAGCTGGGGAAGGCGTTGGTGTGGAACATGGGCGTGTCCAGGGCCTCCTGCAGGTCCGTCGCGCCGTTGAGGATGCGCAGCACCGCCGTGGTCGTCCACTGGTCCTGCTGGTCACCGCCGGGGGTTCCGATGGCCAGCACCGCCTGCCCGTCCTCGCGGGTCACCAGCGTGGGCGACAGGGTGGTGCGCGGGCGCCGCCGCGGGGCGAGGGCGTTGGGGGAGGCCGGGTCGAGCCAGAACATCTGTGCCCGTGTGCCCAGCGGGAAGCCGAGCTCGGGGATGACCGGGGAACTGCTCAGCCAGCCGCCGCTGGGGGTCGCCGACACCATGTTGCCGTGGGCGTCCACCACGTCGAGGTGGCAGGTGTCGCCGCGCTGGTCGGCGGGGTGGGAGGCCGCGGCGTTGCGCACCGTCGGCTCCCCGGTGGTGCGGTCGCCCGGGGTGTCGCCGGCCAGGTACAGCGGAGGGACGAACGGAGCGCGGCCCCCGGGGGTGCCGGGGCGCTGGTCGCGGGAGGCGCGGGCGTCGTCGACGACGCGGGCGCGTTCGGCGGCGTAGGAGGCGCTCAGGAGCTCCTTGAGGGGCACGTCGGTGTGGTCGGGGTCGCCGTACCAGGCCTCACGGTCGGCGAAGGCGAGTTTGGCGCCCTCGGTGACCCGGTGCACGAAGTCCGCGTCCACGCGCGCGTCGGCACCGAAGACACCGCGTTCGCGCAGGTCGGCGTCGATCCCGAGGGCCTCGGCCAGACGGAGCTGCTGCAGCATGGCGGGCCCCTGGCCCCAGGGGCCGGTCTTGTGCACCGTGTGGGCGCCGTGGGTGACGCCGACGGTGTCCTCGTAGGACGCGCTCCAGTCGGCCATGTCCGCCGCGGTCAGGAGGGCCTGTTCGGGTTCCCCGCGACCGTTGGGGACGGGGGAGGAGAGAAATGCCCCGACCGCCTCGGCGACGAACCCCTGTGACCAGGAACGACGAGCCGCCTCGATCTGCGTCTCACGGTCGCCTCCGGCCGCCTCGGCCTCCTCGACGATCCGACGGTAGGTGGCGGCCAGGGCGGGGTTGCGCAGCCGCGAGCGGGCCGCCGGGACGGTGTTGTGCGGCAGGTAGACGGCGGCCGAACCGGCCCAGTGCTGGGTGAAGACCGGGCGCAGGAGCTCGATCGCGGCGGCGATCCGCGGCAGCACCGGGTAGCCGCGTTCGGCCAGGCCGACCGCGTGTTCCAGGACCTCGCGCACGGTCATCGTGCCGTGGTCGCGCAGCAACAGCATCCAGGCGTCGAAGGACCCGGGGACGGTGGCGGCCAGGACCCCGCTGCCCGGGATGCGGTCCATGCCGGCGAACGCGTCGATGTTCGCGGAGGCGGGGGAGACGCCCTGGCCGCACAGCACCCGCGGGTTCCGCCCGGCGGCCTGGAAGATCACCGGGACCTCCCCGCCCGGGCCGTTGAGGTGCGGCTCGACGACCTGGAGCGTGAACCCGGCGGCCACGGCCGCGTCGAAGGCGTTGCCACCGCGTTCGAGAAGGGACATGCCGGCGGCGCTGGCCAGCCAGTGGGTGGAGGCGACCATGCCGAAGTCGCCGCTCAACTGGGGTCGTGTGGTGAAACCGGGCATGCGTTGGTCCTCCTGCGGATGAGGGATGGCGGGGTGGGGGC
>NZ_QOCZ01000136.1 GCF_018207095.1 Nocardiopsis sp. MG754419
CCCCCGCCCCGAGGCGGCGCGGTCCGCGGGAACGAGGGGAAGGCCCGCGCGCCGCCGCGGGCGGAGAGGGGCGTCCCCGGGCCGAGCCCGCCCTGACCCGTGAGGGCATCGTCCTGGCCGCGATCGGCGTCGCCGACGCGGAGGGCATCGAGGGGATGTCCATGCGCCGGGTCTCGACCGAGCTCCGGGTGAGCAGCATGGCCCTGTACCGGCACGTCGCGAACAAGGGCGAGCTGCTCACCGCGATGATCGACCACGTCTTCACCGAGGCCGCGCTCCCCGAACCACCGCCCGCCGACTGGCGGCGGGCCCTGGAGGTGGCGCTGCGCTGTGAGTGGGACATCTACCGGCGCCACCCGTGGGCCGTCCGGCTGACCATGATGGCCGGGGCCGTGGTCTCGCCGGCGTTGCTGACCAACGCCGAATGGATGCTCCGGGTGATGGTCTCCCGCGGGCGCACCCCCGACCAGGCCCAGGAGCTCCTCACCGTTCTGTCCGCCTACACCTCCGGTATGGCCCTCCAGGCCACACGGGTGGTGCTGGAGGAACACGAGTTCGGTATGGACACCGAGCAGTGGTGGCGCACCCGGGGCCCGGACTTCCTCCGGCTCGCGGACCAGGGCCGGTTCCCCACCCTGTTCGCCGCCTCCGCGCTGCCCGACGTCGACGGGGTCTTCTCGCTCGGCCTGAAGCACCTGCTCGACGGGATCGCGCCCTTGATGGAGGGCCCGGGCGCACCCTGAGCCCGCCCGGAAAGCCCGACACACCCACGACCTTCCTCCGTTCGACCTCCCGGCCCCGCAGACTTGTGCGCGTACGTTCGTCGGGGGAGGGGCGTGGGCGCAGTGGGAACGGGGGCCGGCTTCGGCTGGAACGCACCGTCGGACGCACGGCGCCCGAAGCGCGCCGTCACCCGGTGGTTGCTCGCCCACCGGGTGGACGACGTCGGCGGGGCCGGCTCCCGTCCCCGGGCCGAGCGCCAGCATCCCTGGTGGAAGGTCATGTGCCTGACCGGCGTGGACTACTTCTCCACGCTCAGTTACCTACCGAGCATCGCCCTGCTCACCGCCGGTGCGCTCGCGCCGTTGGCGACCCTGCTCATCGTGGTGCTGACGCTGTTCGGGATGCTGCCGATCTACCGTCGGGTGGCCGAGCGCAGTCCGCACGGCCAAGGGTCGGTGGCGATGCTGGAACACCTGCTCCCGGAGTGGCGCGGCAAGTTCCTGGTCCTGTGTCTGCTGGGGTTCGTGGCCACCTCCTGGATCGTGACCATGACCCTGTCCACCGCCGACGCCACCGCGCACCTGGTCGCCAACCCCTACGCTCCCGACGCCCTGCTGGAACAACGGGTGCCGATCACCCTGGCGCTGTTGGCGGTGCTGGGGGCGGTCTTCCTGGCCGGGTTCCGGGAGGCGGTGCGGATCGCCATCCCCCTGGTCGTGTTGTTCCTGCTGTTGAACGCCGTGGTGGTCGTGGCGGGGATCGTCCACATCGCCGCGCACCCGGAGACGCTCCTGCACTGGGAGGTACGGCTGTGGAGCGGTGGGGCGGGGTCGGTGACCACCACCGTGCTGCTCGCCTTCCCCTTGCTGGTGCTGGGGTTGTCCGGGTTCGAGACCGGGGTGAGCATGATGCCCCTGGTGCGGGCCGACGGTGTCGGACCACGGGAACGTCTGCGCCGACGCATCGCCGACACCCGGAAGCTGCTCACCACCGCCGCGGTGATCATGAGCGTGTACCTGGTGGCCACCACGCTGGTCACCGGGGTGCTGGTCCCGGACTCGGCGGTCCGACCGGGAGGCCCGGCGGAGGACCGGGCCCTGGCCTACCTGGCCCACGAGTACCTCGGTGAGGGGTTCGGGACGGTCTACGACGTCAGCACGATTCTCATCCTGTGGTTCGCCGGTGCCTCCGCGATGGCCGGGCTGATCAACATCGTGCCCCGCTACCTGCCCAGGTACGGCATGGCGCCGGCCTGGGGTACCGCCGTGCGGCCGGTGGTGCTGGTGTACACCGCCGTGGCCATGATGATCACGATCGTGTTCGGGGCCAGTGTGGACGGGCAGTCCGGTGCCTACGCCACCGGGATCCTGGCCATGCTCGTCACCTCGGCGATCGCGGTCACCATCATCGTTCACCGCCGGGGCTCCCGATGGGGGACGGCCGGCTTCGCCTTCCTCACGCTGGTGTTCGGCTACGCGCTCGCCGACAACATCGTCACCCGCCCCGACGGGCTGCTCATCGCCCTGGTGTTCGTGCTGGGGATCATGCTGGTGTCGCTGGTCTCGCGGGCGTTGCGCACCACCGAGCTGCGCACCGACCGTGTGGAGGTCGACGCGCGGGCCATGGAGTTCGCGCGTGAGGCGGTGCTGCGCGGCACCGCCATGCACCTGTTCGCCAACCGGCCCCGCACGGGGGTGGCGGACGAGTACGCGGAGACCGAGGCCGACCGGCTCCGGCTCAACCCGCTGCCCCTGCAACGGCCGCCCCTGTTCCTGGAGGTGGAGGTGCGCCACCCCTCGGAGTTCGGCGGCATCCTACGCGTCCACGGGGTGGACGTGCACGGGCACCGGGTGTTGCGGGTGCGCGGGCCCTCGGCGCCCAACGCCCTGGCCGCGGTCCTGCTGTGCCTGCGCGACGCCACCGGTACCGTGCCGCACTGCCACTTCACCTGGTCGGAGCGGTCGCCGTTGCGGTCGTTCGTGCGGTTCGCGGTGCTGGGCGAGGGGGGAACGGCCCTGTTCACCCGGGAGATCCTCCGGGAGGTCGAACCCGATCCCGACCAGAGGCCGGTGGTCCACGTCAGCTGAGTCCGGGGTCAGACCGGCGAGTCGCCGAGCGCGAGCCCGCAGTCGGCGCGCATGTCCACCCAGGTCTGGTGGGCCTCCTCGGCGTCCTCGCCCTCGTAGGGCACCGGCACCCCGCCCTGGATCCGCGCGGGCGTCCACTCGGAGTCCAGGACCCCGCCCTGGTCGAGCGTGAGGGTGAGCACACCGGTCTCGGCGGTCGGGCCGTTGAAGTTGTAGAACACGAAGTTGCTCAGGCCGTAGTGCACGTAGGCCTCACCCTGGAAGCCTCCGGGGGAGAGCACGTGCGCGTGGCCACCGACCACGGTCGTGGCGCCCGCGGCGATGAGCTCGTCGGCCAGTGCGGGGGCGTGCGGGAGCGGGCAGTGCGCGCCCTCCAGACCCCAGTGCAGGTAGACCACGACGTTGTCGTGTTCGGCGGCGGCGTCGGCGACGGCCTCCAGCAGCCGGTCCTTCATCTCGAACTTGGTGGTGGCCAGTCCGGGCCTGCCCTCTCCCGCCGTCCACTCGGGAATGAGGTGATCGTCCAGCACGTCCGTGGCGCCGAACATGGCGACGGTCTGGCCGTTGACCTCGAAGACGTGCGGGGCGTAGGCCTCGTCGACGTCGCGTCCGGCACCCACGAGGGCGACCGGTGAGGCGTCCCCGTGGTCGAGGGTGTCGAGGAGACCGTCCCGGCCGAAGTCCATGCCGTGGTTGTTGGCGAGGGTGGCCACGTCCACGCCGGCGGCGTCCAGGGCCTCCAGCGCGCTCGCGGGGGCGCGGAAGACGAAGTCCTTGTCGGGGGCGGGGGTGCCGCCCTCGGTGATCGCGGTCTCCAGGTTGACCATGGCCAGGTCGGCCGCGGAGAGCCGTGCGGAGATCGGGTCGAGTGCGGTCGCGGGGTCCTCCAGACGGGGCCGGAGCATGCCCTCGAACATCACGTCGCCGCCGAAGGCGAGGGTGAAGGGTTCGGGTGTCGCCTCGCTGGAGGCCTGGGGTGCCGCGGTGCCCTCCCCGGGGGCCACGGCACCCTCGCCGGGGGAACCGTCGTCCGCCGAGGAACAAGCGGCGGTGATGACCAGAACGAGGGCCGCGGCGCCGGCCGCGAGGGCCCGGTGCCGGTGTGGACGCTGGTGTTCGAGGTGCATACGCGCTCCAGTGGGGAGGGGGATGCAGGGGCATATCCGCTGGGTAGGACGCCTGCCCACCGGATCCGGTTGGCCGTCATGGCCGGAGGGGCGCCCCGGGCGGGCCCCCGTCCTGTCACCGAGTGATCACTCTCCGGCGCCTCGGTGTGCGGCGCGTCGTGTTCTTCGCGTGGTGACGGGCATCGGGTCGGGCGATGGCTCGTCCGGGCCAGGGTATGCGCTCGTGACCAGCGGTTTCATGAATTCCGGCGGCGTGCCTCGGCGGGGGTTGGTCTCGCGAGGGTGTGTCGGTCCGCGTTGAGGCCGACTAAACGGGTCAATATTCTCCTTTTGGTCACCGAGTTCCTTTCAGTCAATTATGGATACAGGGTTTGCGGCGCCCTGTCGTGGCTCGAAAAACGAATCTACGAAGTTTCTTAGTCCACTTCTCGGGCGTTCGAGGGAAGAAATTTTCTCCCCCCGTCAGCGACTCATCGTCATGATTAGTGACTTTTAGTCACTGATAATAAAGCTCTGAACAGTATGTATGACGAAGAGTGATTGAATATGCGTGTTGCGTGGTCAGGTGGGGTAAGAAGGAATCTCGGAAACGTCCTGCGCGTCCGCCCGCTCTCCTCTAACGTTTCGGTCCGTTGGCGGTCGTCCGAGGAATGAACTCCGAATGGGCGTGTCCGTCACCTCTGCACGTACACCCGGGCCACCCCGCCGTGCCACCGATCTGTGGTGGACGGGCCCGTCCATCGTGTGACCCTCCCGAGCGACCGCAGCGACGGCGCCGGGTCCAGGACACACCGAACTCGCGCTCCGCTCGGCGCGTCCCTGGCAGTCTCGTGAAAGGTCCAGTCGCACCATGCGCAACACGTTCCGTTACTCCTTCGCCACCGCCATGACCGCGGGCCTCGTGCTCGCGCCGCTGGGTGCCGCGTTCGCCGACACCCAGACCGACGGTTCCGGCGGCGTGGGCAGCGGCAACCAGGTCGTCGTCCCCGTCGACGTCGAAGCCGACCTGTGCGGCAACTCGCTCGCCATCCTCGGCATCTCCAAGGCCGAGTGCACCCAGGTGTCCGAGGTCCTCTACGAGAGCAGCGGCCAGGCCACCACCACCGACGGTTCGGGTGGTGTCGCCTCCGGCAACCAGATCATCGTTCCTGTCGACGCCGCCCTCGACGTGTGCGGCAACTCCGTCGCCGTCGCGGGTGTGTCCGAGGCCGAGTGCACCTCCGTCGTCGAGGTCCTGGAGGAGGAGGGCACCCCGAGCACCAACGCCTCCACCGACGGTTCCGGCGGCGTGGGCAGCGGCAACCAGATCGTCCTGCCGGTCGACGCCGCGGTCGACATCTGCGGCAACTCGGTCGCCATCCTCGGCGGCGCCAGCGCCAAGTGCACCACGATCATCAACATCATCCACGCCGCCCCGGAGAACGAGGGCGCGCCCGCCACCGACGGTTCCGGCGGTGTGGCCAGCGGCAACCAGGTCATCGTCCCCGTCGACGCCGCGGTCGAGATCTGCGGCAACGCCGTGTCCGTGCTCGGTATCGCCCAGGCCTCCTGCGTCGAGAAGATCTCCGAGGGCGAGAAGCCGGAGAAGCCCGAGGAGGAGAAGCCGGAGACTCCGGAGGAGGAGAAGCCGGAGACCCCCGAGGAGGAGAAGCCCGAGGTTCCCGAGGAGAAGCCGGAGACCCCGGAGAAGGAGCAGGAGCGCGACGAGGAGCCCTCCGACGACAAGCCCGCCCCCGTCGACCAGGCCGGTAGCCCCGACCTCGCCGTCACCGGTGGTGCCCTGAGCGGTCTGGTCGCCGCCGCCCTGGCCGCCGTCGGCGCCGGTGGCGCGGGCCTGTACTTCGCCCGCAAGCGCAAGGCCGCCGCCGGCGCCGACGAGGAGTAGGACACACTCCTCACCCGCGTTCACGCCTACGGCCGCGGCGCACCACTCCTCGACACGGGGGCGGTGCGCCGCGGCCACAGTCGTCTCTTAACCTCGAAGACGTGCTCACAGTCCTGTTCTCCAGACGCATGCTGGCCTTCCACGCGCTGGTCGTGCTGCTCGTCCCCGCCTTCATCTGGCTGGGTTTTTGGCAGCTCGACCGTGCCGAACTACGGGCCTCGGCGGTCAACCTCCAACGGGACAACGTCGCCGCCGCACCCGTGCCGGTGGAGGAACTCACCTCCGTGGACGGCGAGGTCCCGCCCGAGGACCGCTGGCGCACCGTCGAGGCCACCGGGACCTGGGACACCGACCACCAGCTTCTGCTGCGCAACCGGGACGGCACCCAGGGGGTGGGGTTCCACGTCCTCACGCCGTTGGTCACCGAGGACGGGGTCGGGCTGCTCGTCAACCGGGGATGGATCGAGCGCGGCGAGACCGCCCAGGACACCCCCGAGGTCCCCCCGGTTCCGGAGGGACCCATCGAGGTGACCGGGCGTCTGCAGTTCGGTGAGACCGAGGAGAACACCGGGCTGCGCGAGCACGACGGTCTGCCCGAGGGGCAGATCATGTTCGTCGACGTCGACCGTCTCGCCGACGCGCTGCCCTACCCGATCTACGGCGGCTACGTCGAGCTCACCGACCAGGACCCGGCCCCCGACCCCGCGCCCGAACGCCTGGAGCTGCGGCAGGAGGACACCGGGATGAGCGCCTCCTACGCCTTCCAGTGGTGGGTGTTCAGCATCGTCGTGGTCGTCGGGTGGATCATCCTCATGCGGCGTGAGCTCCGCGAGGCCGCCGAGGACGGGGGCGACGGCGGCGACACCCCGGCCACGGGACCCGACAGCCCCCCGGACGCCCCGACCGACGCCCCGAGCGGCGACACCGGTGGCGCGGCCGATGGCGACGCCGCCGAGGAGAGCGTCCCGCGGACACGGGCCTAGGGCCGTGCTCCTTCCGGAGCCTCGGCCGCGCCGCGTCCCGTGTCCGGGCGCCCCACGGCACGGCGGACGCCCTCGGAGACCGCGGCGGGGGCGCGCGTTCCTCGGGTTCCCACCTCCGGACCCTCCCCGGTTCGTCGGAAGCACCGTCCGCCGGTGCCCCGACCGCGGAACACCGCCGGGCATCATCGAACCGTGCCCCGTCCCTCGATGCGCGGACACGGGCGGGACGCGACGCAGGCCTCAACGAACGTGCAGCCGAGGGAGCAGTGTGGACGACGTGAACGAGGGACCGGACTACCCGGCCTCCGGCGGGGTGGAGCGACGCGCCATGGGCGCGGAGGAGAGCGCCCGGGTCGGTCGACTGTGGTGGGACGGGGCGGCCGACGCCTACCAGTCCGAGCACGGTGACTTCCTGCGCGACGCCGGGTTCGTCTGGTCCCCCGAGGGGCTCGACGAGGCCGAGGCACGGCTGCTCGGCGACGTGACCGGCGCCCGGGTCCTGGAGGTCGGCTGCGGAGCCGGCCAGTGCTCGCGGTGGTTGCGTTCCCAGGGTGTGGCGGAGGTGGTCGCCTTCGACCTCTCGTGGCGGCAGCTCCAGCACTCCCGACGGATCGACGAACAGACCGACCTGCGGGTGCCCGCCGTCCAGGCCGACGCCCAGCGCATGCCGTTCGCCCCCGGCTCCTTCGACGTGGTGTTCTCCGCCTTCGGGGCGTTCCCGTTCGTGCCCGCCGCCGAGACCGCGTTGGCCGAGGCCGCGCGGGTGCTGCGCCCCGGGGGACGCCTCGTGTTCTCGGTGACCCACCCGATCCGGTGGTGCTTCCCCGACGACCCCACCGAGCAGGGGCTGACCCTCGGGCAGTCCTACTTCGACCGGCGCGCCTACGTGGAGGAGGACGACGAGGGGCGTGCCCTGTACGCCGAACACCACCACACGGTCGGCGACTGGGTGAGGGGCATCGTGGCCGCCGGCCTGGTCCTGCGCGACCTGGTCGAACCCGAGTGGCCCGAGGACAACGACCAGGTGTGGGGCGGCTGGGGGCCGCTGCGAGGGCGCCTCATCCCGGGTACCGCGGTGTTCGTCGCGGACAGGCCGTAGGTCGGTCGTGCGGGAACACGGGTCCGGCCCGCGGTGCTCGGGTCGGATCCGCCGCGGGGTCGGGCCGTGGCCGGGCGAGGGCGACGGGTGACCGGACAGCCGCTCCTCGGCCCGAGCGCGACCACGCGGTGGCTTCGGGGCGGCGAGGGGAGCGACGGTGGCGTGAGGTTCCCGTGACTGGGGACGACGGACCCGGGAGGTCCACGAACGGGGACCGGTCCGTGTCGAGAGAGCGGGGTACGCCGGATGAACGCCTGGAACGGAGCCTGGGAGAGTGCCGGACCGGGCGGGGTGCGGATCCGCACCACCACCCCGCGGGACCACCGGCGGATCGTCGAGGTGTGTGACGACTGGTGGGGCAGGCCGGTGGCGCACATTCTGCCGCGCCTGTTCCTGGACCACTTCCACACGACCTGTCTGGTCGCCGACGACCCCCACCTCGCGGGGTTCCTGGTGGGTTTCCCCTCTCCGTCCCTGCCGGAGGAGGCCTACGTGCACTTCGCCGGGGTCGCTCCGGACCACCGCCGGACCGGTCTGGCGCGGGAGCTGTACCGCCTGTTCGTCGAGGCGGCCCGGACCGACGGGCGTACCGTGGTGCGGGCGGTCACCTCACCGGCCAACGAGCGGTCGATCGCCTTCCATCGGTCCGTGGGCTTCACCGTGACCGGCCCGCACGCGGGATACGACGGGCCCGGGAACGACCGGATGTGCTTCACCCTGCGTCTGTGACGGGGGCCGGGCGCGTATCATCCCTGTCGACCGACCCGGAGGAGGAAGCGTGCGGCTCAAGCTCGACCTACACGACATCTTCAACAAGGGCCGCAGCATCGACCAGGCCCTGAGCGACATCATGGACGAGGCCGAGCGCAAGAAGGCCAAGACCGTCGAGATCATCCCCGGCAAGGGCTCGGGTGCGTTGAAGAAGCGGGTGCTGCGCTTCCTCGACCGCAAGGACGTCAAGGCGCGGTACCACCGTGTCGAGAAGGATTCCAAGAACTTCGGTCGCCTGTTCGTCCACTTCAAGCACTGACTCCCGGCGGTCCGATGGGTGAGAGACAGAAGTGCCTGTTCAGCGACCGGCTGGTCCTGGAACCCCTCGCGGAACGGCATGCCGATGCCGTGGTGGACCTGTTCGCCGACCCTGCCATGAGCTCCCTGTTGGGGACGGATCTCTCCGCCCCGACCCTGGCCCGCCGGATGGTCGACGACCGGCTTGCCTACGACGGGCCACCGGAACCGGGGCACTGGGCCGTGCTGCTCGACGGCGACCTGGTCGGCCTCGCCCATCTGCGCCCTTCAGGGGAACTGCCCGACGGGCTGCCGGAGATCGGCTGGTACCTGGCCGCCCGCCACGGCGGGCGGGGCCTGGCCACCGAGGCGGCCCGGGCCCTGCTCCGTCACGGCCTCGACGACCTGGGCCTGCACTCGGTCTGGGCGCTCGTCCACGTCGACAACGCCCCCAGCCTGCGTCTGGCCCGGCGGCTGGGCCTGCTCGTGGTCGGCGAGGGCCACCACGACAACGGTCCCCACCGTGTCCACGTGGGCCTGCCCGGGCCGGTCTGATCTCGTGATCGTCGATGTGCGGGGCGGTCGACGCTGGTCGAGGCTCAGGCGTGGGCGTGGAGGAACCGTGTGAGCTCCTCCGCCGTGGGCGCGGTGGCGGGGCCCCGGCGGGTGACCGCGAGTGCGGCGGCCGCGTTGGCGCGTCGCGCGGCCCGCTCCGGTGTCTCCCCCTCCGCCAGCGCGGCGGTGAACACCCCGACGTGGGCGTCGCCCGCACCGTTGGTGTCCACGGCCTCCACGGCGAACCCGGGGACGCGCGCGGGGTCGGTGCCCGGTGTGGCGACCACACACCCCTGGGCGCCGGTGCGCAGCACCACCACCCCACCGGTCCGCCGCGACAGGGCGGAGGCCGCCGCCTCTCGGTCCGGTGTTCCGGCGAGCGTGGCGGCCTCGGCGGCGCTGAGGCTCAGCACGTCGACCCGGGGCAGGACCCGGTCCAGGGTCGCGGTGGGGATCCGCCCCACCACCGGTGCGGGGTCCAGGACCAGACGCACGTCGGGGGAGAGCTCACCGATCCACGTGACCAGGTCGTCGGCGCGGTCCCCCGGCAACAGCGCGTAGCCCACCGTGTAGACGAAGTCGCCCGCGTCCGGACGCACGCCGCGCAGGTCGGACAGCGGCAGGTCCATCTCGGCGCCCAGGTGGGTGACGAAGGTGCGTTCGGCGCTCGGGTCCACCAGGGCCACGCAGAAACCAGTGTCGTCGGGGCGCGGCGGGTGCGCGACCGCGACCCCGGTGTCGCGCAGGGCCGCCCGCACCAGGTCGCCGTGCGGTCCGGTGCCGTGCGCCCCCGCGTAGACCACCTCCAGGCCGGCCCGCGACGCCGCCGCGACCACGTTGAACCCGCCCCCGGGCAGGGTCCGGGCGGAGTGCGCGAAGGAGCCGCCGCCGGCCGGGGGGACGGCGTCGACCTCCATCACGACGTCGATGATCACCGGTCCCACATGGTGGAGTCGTCCGGGCACGGCGGGGTTCCTCTCGTCGGTTCGTGTTCGGATCATCTCGCAGGTGGTTGTCGAGTCTTTGCCGGTGAGGTCCCGCCCCCATGATCGTGACCGTTCCAGACTCGGAGGGAGTAGGCGCGACAGGAGGAAGAACCCATGATGACCACCGACTTCGTCACCGGATCACCCCGATGGGTCGAGTTGGGGTCCAACTCGCCCATGGCCTCGGCGGACTTCTTCAAGCGGGTGTTCGGGTGTGAGGCCGAGTCCGCGGGCGCCCGGGTCGGCGACTACCTGCTCATGCGTTCCGAGGGGGCGAACGTGGCCGGGATCGGGCCGCGCGTCGTCGACACCGAACCCCCGTCCTGGACGGTCTACTTCCACGTGGACGACATCGAGGCGGCCTCGTTGCGCGTCCGCGAACTGGGCGGGGTCCTCCAGGTGGAGCCCACGGAGGTCTTCGAGCTCGGTCGGATGGCGCACGCCACCGACCCCCAGGGCGGGTGGTTCTCCCTCTGGGAACCGGGGGAGTTCACGAGCATGGAGGCGGCCGATCGACCGGGCGCACTGTGCTGGGTGGAGCTGTGGACCCCCTCGGGGCGGGGCGCCACGGAGTTCTACGGCGGCCTGTTCGGGTGGCGGTGCGAGGACATCGCCCTCCCCGGCGGGGCCGGGACCTACACGACGCTGGGTCCGGCGGGGTCGGGCGAGGACCGGTACTTCGGCGGGATCATGGGCGTGGCGCCCGAGCACCTGTCGCAGACGGACGGGGCCGCCGACTGGCATCCGGTCTTCCAGGTAGCGGACTGCGACGCGACGGCGGCGTCGGTGCGCGACGCGGACGGGCGGGTGCACATGGGCCCCGAGGACGCCCCGGGGGTGGGCCGGATCGCCGTGTGCTCGGATCGGTTCTCCGCGGGGTTCGTCGTCCTGGACCCGCGCGATGGTGGGCGCTGAGTCGGGCTTGCCGACTTTTTGCCGGGACGATTCCCCATGGTGTCGGTGCCTCGGAGCACACTGCTGGGACCCGTGACTGGAGGCAGGCATGATCACCACCGACTACGTCCTCGGTTCGCCCTGTTGGGCCGAGGTCACCAGCCCGGACGTCGACGCCTCGGCCGCCTTCTACGGCCGGTTGTTCGGCTGGGAGGCCGAGTCGGCAGGACCGGAGACCGGGGGATACGTCAACTTCCGCCTGGAGGGCGCGCTGGTGGGCGCGCTCAGTCCGAGGATGACCGAGGACCAGCCGATCGCCTGGACCATCTACCTGAACACACCCGACGTGGACGCGACCGTGGCGGCCGCCAGGGACCTCGGCGCCACCGTCTACGTCGATCCGATGGAGGTGATGGGGCTGGGCCGGATGGCCTACCTGGCCGACCCGCAGGGCGGTGCGGTCCCGCTCTGGCAGCCCCGGTCCTTCCCGGGAGCGGAGGTGGTCGACGCTCCGGGCTCGCTCATGTGGACCGAACTCTGGACACCCTCGGTGGTGGGCGCCAAGGACTTCTACGGTGCGCTGCTCGGGTGGGAGTTCGCCGACGTCCCGATCGGTGACGACACGTACGCGACCATCCGCCCGGCCGAGCAGGGCGAGGACCGGTACTTCGGCGGGATGATGGGCGTGCCGCCCGAGAGGCTGCCGCAGACCGAGGGGGCCGCCGACTGGCATCCGGTCTTCCACGTCGTGGACTGCGACGCCGCCGTGGCCCGGGTACGCGAGGCCGGTGGCCAGGTCTACATGGGGCCGGACGACGCTCCCGGCGTGGGCCGGCTCGCGGTCTGCTCCGATCCGTTCTCGGCGGGCTTCGTCCTGCTCACACCGTCGCCCGAGTAGTCGCCCGGAGCGCGGTGGCCGGGGGCGGGGCGGTCCGTGGGCCGCCCCGCCCCCGCGGGGTCACTGACGGGAGACGGCGGAGGCCCCGCCGCGCAGCACGAACTTCTGGATCTTGCCGGTGGCGGTCTTGGGCAGCCGGTCCACGAACTCCACCTGCGTGGGCGCCTTGAAGTGGGCGAGGTGCTCGCGGGCGAAGGCGATGATCTCCGCCTCCGTCGGCGACGTGCCCTCATGCGCCACCACGAAGGCGAGCGGTGTCTCGCCCCAGCGTTCGTGCGGCACGCCCACGATGGCGGCCTCCAAGACCGCCGGGTGGCGGAGCAGGACCCCCTCCACCTCCACCGAGGAGATGTTCTCGCCGCCGGAGATGATGACGTCCTTGATCCGGTCCTGGATCTCCACGAAACCGTCGGGGTGGGTGACGGCGGCGTCGCCGGTGTGGAACCAGCCGTCGCCCATGGCCCGCTCGGTGGCCTCGGGGTCGTTGTAGTACCCCTTCATGACGACGTTGCCGCGGACCGTGATCTGGCCGACGGTCGCGCCGTCCCAGGGGACCTCGTCGCCCTTGTCGTCGATCACGCGTAGCTCACCGGAGGTGATGAGCTCCACTCCCTGGCGGGCCTTGAGCGTGCCGCGTTCGCGCACCGACAGTCCTCGGTGTTCGGGTCGTTTTTCACATACAGTAATGAATGGTGATGTTTCTGTCAGGCCGTACGCGTGGGTCACGGTCCACCCGAAGTCCTCCTCCAGGCGCTCGATGGTCTGCGCCGCCGGGGAGGCCCCCGCGGTGACCACGTGCACGCCGGGTGGGACGGTGCCCCGGACGTCCTCGGGCGTGTTGGCGAGCATGATGAGCACGGTGGGCGCGGCGCACAGCCAGCTCACCTCCTCGGTCCGGATCAGCTCGAACGCGCGTGCCGGGTCCATCGCCGGAAGGCACACGTGCGTGCCGCCGGCGGCGGTCACCGTCCACGTGTAGGTCCACCCGTTGGCGTGGAACATCGGGAGGGTCCACAGGTACTTCTGCCCCAGCTCGATGCGCAGGTGCAGCAGCGTGCCCACCGAGTTCATGTACGCGTTGCGATGGGTGATCATCACGCCCTTGGGGCGGGCGGTGGTCCCGGACGTGTAGTTGATGGTGAGCAGGTCCGTCTCCGCGATCTCCGGACGGTCGAAGTCCGGGGAGGCCTCCGCGACCAGCGCCTCGTAGTCCTCCCAGCCCTCGCGGGCGCCCTCCAACGCCACGAATCTCTCCACGTCGGGCATGCGGTCGCGCACCGTGTCCACCGCGTCGAGCTGGTCGGCGTGCACGCAGAGCACCTTGGCGCCGGAGTGGTTGACGATGTAGACGAAGTCGTCGGCGGTGAGGCGGAAGTTGATCGGGACGAGCACCGCGCCCAGCTGGGGGACGGCGTAGAACGACGCGAGCTGGGCGTGGGTGTTGGGCGCGATGTAGGCGACCCGGTCGCCGTGGGCCACACCCATGGACCGCAGGACGGACGACCAGCGGTCACAGCGGTCGAAGAACTGTTCGTAGGTCAGACGCAGGTCCCGGTCGACCACCGCCTCGCGCTGCGGGTGCAGTCTGCGGGCGCGGCGGGCGAACTCCAGGGGGGTCAGGGTGAGTTCCATGGTGCCCTCTCCTTCGGCGACGTCGTGGTGCTGGTGTGGCGTGTGTTCGGTTCGCGAGGGTGCCGGGTCAGAGTCCGAACAGTCCGGCCGCGTTGTCGTGCAGGACACCCCGCAACCAGTCGGGTCCCAGGTCGAGGTCGACCAGGACCCGGATCTGCTCGCGGTAGTCGTAGGGGATGTTCGGGAAGTCCGTACCCAGCAGAACGCGAGAACCGAGGTCGCGGAGCCGGGGAAGTTCGTCCGGTGGGAAGGGCGACAGCCTCTCGATGAACGGGGTGAACGCCATCGTGGTGTCCAGGTGCACCCGGTCGTACCGTTCGACCAGGTCCAGGAAGGCCGTGTACTCGGGGGCTCCCGCGTGGGCGACCACCGCCGTGAGTCGGGGGTGGTCGCGCAGGACCTCGGAGAAGGGGCCGGGGCCGGTGAACTCCCCGGGCATGGGTCCGGAGCCGCAGTGGACGACCACGGGGACGCCGGAGTCGGCGAGGGTCCCCCACACGCCGGCGAGCAGGGGATCGCGCGGATCGTAGGCGCCCACCTGGAGGTGCGCCTTGAAGACGCGCGCGCCGGACTCGATCGCCTCGGTGACGTAGTCCTCGGCGTCGTGCTCGGGGTAGAAGGTGGCACTGTGCAGACAGTCGGGGTTCCGGTCGGCGAAGGCGGCGGCCCAGGAGTTGAGCCAGGGGGCCATGTCCGGGCGGTGCGGATAGGACAGCGCGGTGAAGTACCGGACCCCGAGACCGCGCAGGACGTCGAGCCGGGCGTCCTGGTCGCCTCGGTAGGTGATGGGCCAGACGCCGTCGCCGAGGGCGTCGAAGTAGGCCCACACCTTGCGCAGGACGCGGTCCGGCATGAAGTGGGTGTGCACGTCCACGAGACCGGGGAGGCCGAGGTCCCGCCAGACCCGGCGGACCTCGGCGCTCTCGTCGGCTCCCGCCGGTGATGAGACTCCAGTCACATCGCACACCCTACGTCGGATCCGAACCGCGCTCGGGGTCGGGTGGGTGCGGTGGTGGT
>NZ_QOCZ01000137.1 GCF_018207095.1 Nocardiopsis sp. MG754419
CCCCTCCCCCGCCGACTTCGCCCGCTCCCTCGGGGAACTCGGCATCGGTGACACCGCCACCGTGGTCGTCTACGACGACGCCGGTGGATCGGTCGCCGCCCGGTTGGTGTGGATGCTGCGCACCCTCGGCACCCCGGCCGCGATCCTCGACGGTGGCCTCCAGGCCTGGTCCGGCCCCCTGGAGGAGGGCGAGGTGACCGTCGCCCCCGCACACCGGACCACGCTGCCGTGGCCGACCGACCGCGTCGTGGACACCGAAGGACTGCACTCCGAACTCGCCGACCCCGACCATCTGCTGCTGGACGCGCGCGTGCACGGGCGCTTCACCGGTGAGGAACCCGCACCCGTCGACCCGCGGGCGGGGCACATCCCCGGGGCCCACAGTGCCGAGTGGCAGGCCAACCTGGGCCCCGACGGCCGGTTGGCCGCCCCGGAGATCCTGCGCGCGCGCTTCGCGGCGCTGGGCGCGGACTCCGCGCCCACCATCACCGCCTACTGCGGATCCGGGGTGACCGCCTGCCACGACCTGTTGGCGTTGGAGCACGCCGGATTCACCGCGACCCGCCTGTACCCGGGTTCGTGGAGCCGCTGGGGCGCCGACCCGTCCCTTCCCATGGAGACCGGTGACCCCGGGACGTGACCCCCGTGGCGGTGTGGGACCGCACACGGTCCCTCGCCGCCACCGCCACGACGCCCTGACTTCCAGGTACGGGGCCTGGTCACCCTCTCCTGACGCCCCCGAGGTACCACCTAGGGTGGACGGGACAGAGGACCGCGAATCCGGAAGAATGGGCCGAAGCCAACTCGCGGGTCGGGCGAAAGATTCCCGTATCGCGCCGCTCCGGAACCAGAACCCCCGTTCCGGCGTCTCAGCGATCAAAGGGTCGCCCGGGCCCGGGAATCCACAACGTGCTGCACCGCGAAACGAGGAACTCTGGTGATCGAACTCCTGCTCCTACTGATTCTCATCGTCGGAATCGTGATCGGAGTCCTGATCTACACGCAGCGCTCGCGCTCGCAGAAGCAGGACACCCCGCCCCCACCGCCCCAGGACCCCTTCGCCGCCTCCGCCACCACCGACACCGCCGGTGACCCGCTGGCCATCAAGGCCGGCGACATGATCGACTGGGGCAACGAGCGCACTTGGATCCGCGGCACCCTCCGCCTGTCCGAGGGCGGCTACACCTGGTCCGAGCACTTCCTGGAGGTGGAGGGCGGCAAGCGCTGGCTCTCGGTCGAGGAGGACCCGGACGTCGAGCTGGCCCTGTGGTCCGGACGTCCCGATCTGAGCCTCGTGCCCCAGGGCAAGAGCATCGAGCTGGAGGGTGTGACCTACAAGCTCGAGGAGAAGGGTTCCGGCTCCTACCGTTCCGAGGGCACCACCGGTCTGAAGGCCCAGGGCGGCATGGACTACGCCGACTACGAGTCCGACGACGGTCAGCTGCTCGCCTTCGAACGGTTCGACCACGGCAACTGGGAGGTCAGCACCGGTCAGAAGATCGCGGCCGGCACCTTCACGATCTTCCCCGGGAGCTGATCCCCTCATGCGTGCGAGCATCAGTGCCCCCTTCATCGACACCAACGCCGACGATCTGGTCTGGACCCTCGAACACCCCCTGGTCGACCCCCTCGCCACCCGCACCGTCCAGGTGTCGGGCGTGACGGTCGAACTCCGTGTGCTCGGCGCTTCCCACCAGGTGGTCCTCGGTGCCGGAACGGGGGCACTGGTGGAGACGGTCGCCTGTCTGCCGGGGGTTCCCGGCGGGCTACCCGGCAACGCCGAGCACCCCCTGCCTGGGGTGGGCGATTACCGTTTCGACTCGGTCGTCGAGTCGTTGTCTCGCACCGACCTGGCCCGCCGGGTCGAAGGGATCCAGCAGGAGACCTCCGATTCACCCGGCGGGCTCATCGTCGCCTTCCCCGGTGACCCCCTCGCGGTCACCGCACTGCACCTGACCTCCGGCAGTGGGGTGTCGCTGTTCTGGCGTACCTGGCACGCCTATCCCCAGAGCGGCGAACTGGTGACGACGACCACAACCCTGACCCCCTGAAGGAGGCCGAGATGGCCACGACCACCACACCACGACACAAGCTCGCCGCGATCGGCGGTGCGACCACACTGCTGCTGCTCCTGTCCGCGTGCAGCGGGGGGAGCAACAACGCCGACTGTGAGCGGAACGACTCCTCCACCAGCGGCACGACCTCCTCGTCGTCCGACCTGCGTTCCCCGAGCCCCTCGCCCTCCGACGACTGCGAGAACGGTCGCAGCGGTGGTGGCGGCGGTTTCTTCTTCTTCGGCGGTGGCGGCGGCGGTGGCGGCGGTAACAACTCCAACAGCGGGGGCAGCGGCAGCGACACCCGTGGTGGTGGGTCGGGGTTCGGTAAGTAACCCGAGATCAGGCCAGTAGTCTGCCGTGTCGGGGGGACCTCGTGTCCCCCCGGACGCACATCCTTCCCCCGACACGGACGAGGCCATGAACGAGATCCTCGAAAGCTCCCTCTACGCGCTGGGTTACGGCGTGGTCGGTACCGTCATCATGTTGCTCGGTTACCTGATCACCGACCTGCTCACCCCGGGCAAGCTCCACAAGCTGATCTGGGAGGACCGCAACCAGAACGCGATCCTCCTGGTCTCCGCCAACACCCTGGGCGCCGCGATCGTGGTGGTCTCCGCGATCCTCTCCAGCTTCTCCGAGCTCGGTCTCGGCGCCGGGCTACTCTCCGCGACGATCTTCGGCCTCATCGGCCTGGTCGTGATGGCCCTCTCCTTCCTGCTCATCGACCTGCTCACCCCGGGCCGGGTCAGCCACATGATCAGCAACCCCGAGTGGCACCCGGCGACCTGGGTCAACGCGACCGCGCACGTCTCCATCGCCCTGGTGGTGGCCGCCGCCATCTCCTGATCCCCACCCGTGCGGGACGACCGCGCGGGCCGGTGTTCGGGCGTCGACGGTCCGGTGGAACGTCGGCGCCCGAAGCCTCCTCTTCCCTTCTTCAGAAAGCAGTACCGTGACCGAGACCCCGGCCGCCGACACCCCCGCTCCGGCGCGGGCGCGATTCCCGGTGCCACCGCGTGTGGCCCGGTTCTTCGTTCTGTCGGCGGTGTTCATCTGCGCCGCCTGCGGGCTGGTGTACGAACTGGCGCTCGTCGCGATCGGCAGCTACCTGCTCGGCGACACCATCACCCAGGCCTCCGTGGTCCTGTCGGTGATGGTGTTCGCCATGGGTGTGGGTTCCCTGCTGTCCAAGCGGTACCAGGCCCGCCCGGCCCTGTCCTTCGCGGTGGTCGAAGGGTTGTTGTCCCTGGTCGGCGGCTTGTCCATCCTGCTGCTGTACGGGGCGTTCGCGTGGTTGTCGGCCGCGGCCTACCAGCCGACCCTGGTGTTGTTGGCCTTCGTCATCGGCACCTTGATCGGCATCGAGATCCCGCTGCTGATGACCCTGATCCAGCGCATCCGCAGGCAGGACGCCTCGGAGGCGGTCGCGGACCTGTTCGCCGCCGACTACGTGGGCGGCCTCATCGGTGGTCTGGCGTTCCCGTTCCTGCTGTTGCCGCTGTTGGGTCTGCCCAAGGGCGTGCTCATGGTGGGTGTGCTGAACGCCGTGATCGGTGTGGCGGTGGTGCTGTGGCTCTTCCGCTCCGAACTCACCCGGCTCGCCTACGTGGGTCTGACCGTCGGCCTCGCGTTCATCGTGACGATCCTGGGGCTGGCCTATCTCTACGCCGAGCGTTTCGAGGTGGACGCCCGGCAGGCCATGTACCGCGACCCGATCGTGCACGCCGACCGCAGCGAGTACCAGGAGATCGTGATCACCCGGTCGCTGGACGGCGCGGACACGCGCATGTTCCTCAACGGCGACCTGCAGTTCTCCACCCTGGACGAGTACCGGTACCACGAGTCGCTCATCCACCCGGCGATGGCCGGACCGCGCGAGGACGTGCTGGTGCTGGGCGGCGGCGACGGCCTGGCACTGCGGGAGATCCTGCGCTACGACGACGTCGAGGCGGTGACCCTGGTCGATCTGGACCCCGCGGTGATCGAGCTGGCCACCTCGGATCCGGTGATCTCCGAGCTCAACGACGACTCCTTCCTCGACCCGAGGGTCGAGGTGATCAACACCGACGCCTTCCAGTGGCTGAGGGACAACACCGACGACTTCGACGTGGTCATCGCCGACCTGCCCGACGGCACCGACGTGGGCACCTCGAAGCTGTACACGGTGGAGTTCTACTCGTTGGTCGGGCAGGCGATGGAGGGCGACAGCCGGTTGGTCGTCCAGGCCGGGTCCCCGTTCTTCGCGCCCGACGCCTACTGGAGCGTGAGCCGTTCCCTCGACGAGGCGGGGATCGGGGTCACCCCCTACAACGTGGACGTGCCGACCTTCGGCAACTGGGGTTTCTACCTGGGGACCCTGCACGGGTCGCCGGAACTGCGGATGCCCGAGGACGTCCCGGAACTGCGGTTCCTGGACGAGGCCCTGTTGGAGGCCGCCCAGGTGTTCCCGATGGACCGCCGGGAGGCCGACGTCCAGGCCTCCACGATGATGCACCCCCGGGTGATCCACTACCACCAGGACCGGGAGTCCTGGCGCGGGTACTGACCCGGGCACACCCCCCCGGGACGACCACGAGGCCGGCATCCGTGCGTGACGGATGCCGGCCTTCGTAGGTCACCGCGCGACCTGACGATCTTGGGCCTGCGGGCGGCCACGCGGTGGTTCGGGCGAGGCGGGACGACCGCGGAGGGAGTGGGTCACCCGACGGTACTCCCCCGCGGTCCGTGCACCATCCTGGACCAGGGATGATGTGGATCAAGGACGCCACGCCGCCCCTCTCGCCCCACATGGCAACCCTTGACACGGACTTACCGATCCTTGCCGAAAAGGTGCGGTATCGAATCGGGTGGCATCGCGTGCCCGGTTCCCCGCCGGGATCAGCTGTCGAAACCCAGCCCCACCGAGTCCAGGCCGCGCAGCCACAGGTTGCGACGCCCCTCGTCGCGGTCGGCCGCGGCCGTGGCCCGCAGGGTCAGCCCGATGCCCAGAGAACGCACCGGTTCGGGCGGGAACGGCAGGGGCTTCTCCCGCACCATCCGCAGTCGGGTGCGTTCGGTGTCGCGTCCGTCGAGCCGGTCGAGCAGCACCTGCGCCCCGAACCGGGTGGCGCCCACGCCCAGGCCGGTGTACCCGGCGGCGTAGGCCAACCGTCCGTCGTAGGCGTCGCCGAAGAACACCGAGAACCGGCTACAGGTGTCGATCACCCCGCCCCACGTGTGACCGAATCGGATCCCGCGCAACTGCGGGAAGGTCTTCAGGAAGTGCTCGGCGAGCTTCTGGAAGGTCTCCGGGCGCTGGTCGTACTCGGGCCGCACCGCACCGCCGTAGTGGTGGACGATGTCGTAGCCGCCCCACAGGATCCGCTGGTCCGCGGTGAGCCGGTAGTAGTGGAAGAAGTGGGCCGCGTCGGAGACCCCCTGCCGACCCCGCCAGCCGATCGCCTCCCGCTGCTCGTCGGTGAGCGGTTCGGTCATCAGCGCGTAGTCGTAGACCGGCGCGAGATAGTGCCGGAGTCGGCGCAGCGGCCCGGGGAAGGCGCCTCCGCCCCAGGCGACCTTGGCGGCGTGCACGGTGCCCCCGCGCCCCTCCAACCGCAACCCCAGCGGGGAGCGACCGATCGACCGGACCGGGGAGTTCTCGAAGATCCGTACGCCCAGACGCTCACAGACCGCCCGCAGGCCCCAGGCCAACTTCGCGGGGTGCAGCATCGCCACCCCGTCGGGGTCGTGCAGGGCGCCCACGTAGGTGGGCGAGTCGAGGTGGCTCCGGGCCTGCGCGGCGTCCCACACCCGCGCCTCGGCGCCCCGGGCGCGCAGGGCCTCGGCGGTCTCCTCCAGGTCCCGGACCTGCCAGGGCGCGGTCGCCATGAGGATCTCACCGGTGCGCTCGAACTCGCAGTCGATGCCGTGGCGGCGGACGGTCTCCTCGATGGCGTCGAGGTTGGCCAGGCCCTGGCGTTCGAGTTCGTCGATCTCCTCGGGCCAGCGCTGTGCACCGTTCTCGAAGCCGTGGGTGAGGCTGGCGGCGCAGAACCCGCCGTTGCGTCCCGAGGCCGCCCACCCCGTGGTGCGCGCCTCCACCAGGACCACGTCGCGGTCGGGGTCGCGTTCCTTGGCCAGCAGCGCCGTCCACAGCCCGGTGAACCCGGCGCCCACAACGGCCAGGTCGGTGTACACGTCCGCGGTCAGCGGCGGCGCCGCCGGGGGGACGTCGTGCCCGGGCACGTCGGGGTCGAGCCAGAAGACCCGGGGGCGTGCGCCCTCCAGGGCCCGGCTCGCCTCGGAACGGATGCTCTCGGCCATGGCCGGCCTCTCTCTCGGTGTCGGCGGACGGGGTCAGCTGCGGCGTCGGGCCATGACGACGTTGACGACCGCCATGAGCACACCGACCCCGAAGAGCAGGGTCCCCATGACGTTCACCTGCGGGGGGATGCCCACACGGGTGGAGCCCCACACCCACAGCGGGAAGGTGGTGACGTCGCCGCTGACGAACGTGGTGATGATGTAGTCGTCGATGGACAGGGCGAAGGCCAACAGGCCGCCGGCCATGATCGCGGGGAACAGCATCGGCAGGGTGACGAGGCGGAACGTGGTGAACGGCCCGGCGCCCAGGTCACGGGCGGCCTCTTCCAGGGCCGGGTCCAGGGTGATGACGCGGGCCCGGACCGTGATCGCCACGAAGGACACACAGAACATCACGTGCGCGATCACGGTCGTCCAGTAGCCGGTCGTCACGTTCATCATGAGGAACGTGGACAACAGGGCGGCGCCCAGCACGACCTCCGGGGCGCTGATCGCGGAGAACATCACCAGGTTGGTGAGCTGCTTGCCCCGGAAGGAGAACCGGCCCAGGGCCAGCCCGAGCAGGCTGCCGAGCACGCCCGCGATCACCATGCTCAGTAGGGCGATGGAGACGGAGTTGAACATCGCCTCGTTGAGCGTGGGGTGCGCGAACGCGTTCGCGTACCACCGGAACGTGAAGCCCTGCCAGGTGATGTTGTGCTTGCCCGCCGGGTCGTTGAAGCTGAACGCGACCATGAACAGGATCGGGGTGAACAGCCAGGCCAGGACCAGCCACGTGTAGTACCGGCCCCAGTCGATCCGGCGGCGTGGACGGACGGTGCGGGCCGGGGCGGCGGGCGCGGTCCGGCCCCGTCCGGAGGCGGCTTCGGTGCCGAGATGGGCGCTCATCAGGTGTGCACCTCCATGACCCGTTCGGTGCCCAGGGCCCGCGCGTAGCCGAAGATGCCCACGAGCAGCAGTCCCATGAGGACGAAGGTGATCGACGCGGCGATCGGGTAGTTGTTGTTGACCAGGTACTGACTCTGGATGACGTTGCCGATCATCGTGTTGTGGGTGCCGCCCAGGACCGAGGCGTTGACGTAGTCGGCGCTGGTGGGGATGAAGGTCATGAGCACCCCGGCGAACACCCCGGGCAGGGACACCGGCAGGATCACCCGGACGAACGCCTGGATCCGTCCGGCGTAGAGGTCGTGCGCCGCCTCCACCATGCGCGGGTCCATCCGTTCGAGGACGGCGTAGATCGGCAGCACCATGAACGGCAGGAAGTTGTAGGCCAGGCCCAGGACCACCGCCGGCGTGGAGTTGAGCACCTGGAGGTCGGCGGGGGCCAGCCCGATCGACTTCAGCGTCCCGAGGAGGACGCCGTTGTCGGCCAGCAGGAACCGCCACGAGATGGTGCGCAGCACGAAGGACACGAAGAACGGCAGCAGGATGAGCAGCAGGTACGTGGACTTGTGCGGCCCGGCCCGGAAGGCGATCCAGTAGGCCATGGGGTACCCCACCGCGATGCAGACCAGGGTGGCGCACGCACCGTAGAACAGGGAGCGCAGGATCTGCTCCCAGTAGGTGCTCACGGCGGTGACGTAGTTGCCCACCTCGAAGGTCTGTTGGAAGCCGGTGATCACGTCACCCGTGGTCAGCGACAACGACAGCATCCCCGCGATGGGGACCACGAAGAACAGCGCCAGCCAGATCCATGCCGGCAGGACCAGCACGTAGGGCGTCGTCGTTCGGTTTCTCATGGCATCAGCTCTGCATCGGCTCAGGGGCGGCCCACGGACCACCTTCCGGTGGGGCGGTCAGCTCTGGGTGATGGCCTGGAAGATCGAGGAGAACTCGTCCTGCTCACCGGGCTCCAGCGCCACGTAGTAGTGGAGCTTCTGGTAGTCGCCCTCCCCGGGGAAGACCAGGGGGCTCTTCGCCATGTCCGCCAGGGCCTCGCCGCGCTCGGAGTCGCCCTCGGCGTCGGCCCACTCGTTCATGACCTCCTGGGCGTGCGGGACCGGGGGGATGTAGCTGATGTACTCGGTCAGCCCGGTGGCGATCTCCGGTTCGTAGAGGAAGTCCATGAGCTTGAGGGCGTCGATGGGGGCCTTGGAGGTGAAGGGGATCAGCAGGTTGTCGGTCCAGATCGTGCCGCCCTCCTCCGGGATGACGAACCTGAGGTCGGTGCCCTCCTCCATGTTCTGCTGGTAGATGTCACCGGACCAGGCCATGGTGAGCCAGAGGTCACCGTTGGTGAGCGGCTGGATGAAGTCCTGGTCGTAGTAGGCGCGCACCACACCGGATTCCCGCTGTTCCCGGAGTCGCTCGGCGGCGGCCTCCCAGTCCTCCTTGGTGGACTCGGCCGGGTTCACCCCGTTGAGCAGCAGCCCGAAGTTGGCGATCTCCTGGGGGTCGGCGAACATGCCGACCTTCCCCTCGAAGGCGGTGTCCCACAGGTCCGCCAGGCTGGTGATCTCACGGTCGACGAACTCGGGGTTGTAGGCGATGCCGGTCACGCCGGAGGCGTAGGGGACGCTGTAGCGGTTGCCCGGGTCGTAGGCGCTGTTCTTGTACAGGTCGCCCGCGTAGTCGGCGAAGTTGGGCATCCGGGCATGGTCGAGGGGGACGACGTACCCCAGTTCCACGAGCTTGGCGAACTCGAACCCGTTGGGCAGGGTCATGAGGTCGTAACCGATGTCGTCGCCGTTGGCGAGCTTGGGCTGGATCTGCCCGAAGAACGACGCCGCCTCCTGCACGTCCTCGTGGTAGTCCACGTCGATGCCGGTGGACTCCTTGAACTGGGTCAACTGGGTGCGGTCGGGGTCCATGTAGAGGGGCCAGTTGGCCCAGCGCAGCGAACCCGTCTCCTCCTTGCCCGCCCAGAAGTCCTCGTCGGCCTGCGGATCACGCTGCTGTCCGCCGACACCACAGGCGGACAGGGCGAGGGCGGCCGCGGCGGCGCCACCCGCCTGGAGGGTGCGGCGACGGGTGAGCCCACGCAGGAGGGCGGGGTCGAGGTGCGCGCGTGAGGGGTGCTTCATGTCGTCGTTCCCTGGTTCGGTTCGTGGGGGGCTGGAAGGTAACGCGCTGAGCGGGAGCACGCGGGATCAGGAGGGCAGGGCGTAGGAGTGCCGCGGGTCCCACCAGACCCACACCGGGGCGCCGCGTTCGGCGACCAGCGTGGAGTCCGAGGAGTTCTGGCGGAACACGGAGATCTCGACACCGCCGTCGAGGGCGACCTGGTAGTGCGTGGAGGCGCCCATGTAGACGGTCTCGGTGACCGTGCCGCGCAGTGAGCACGCGGGGCCGTCCGGGGCGTCGGCCGCGGTCGGGGGCTCCGTGCCCATCCGCACCTTCTCGGGGCGCACCGTCAGGTGCACGGTGGAGCCGGTCGCGACCCCGGGGGGCAGCGCGGTGCTCAGGGCGGTCGCACCGCTCTCCAGGTCGATCCGGTGTCGACCGGCGGTGTCGGAGCCGGCGACCGTGCCGGTGAGGAGGTTGCTGGTCCCGATGAAGTCGGCGACGAACCGGGTGGCGGGCCGTTCGTAGATCTCGGCGGGGGTGCCCAACTGTTCGACGAGGCCGTTGTTCATCACCGCGACCCGGTCGGACATGGTCAGGGCCTCGCCCTGGTCGTGGGTGACGTAGACGAAGGTGATGCCGACCTCGCGCTGGATGCGCTTGAGTTCGACCTGCATGGACTGGCGGAGCTTGAGGTCCAGGGCGCCGAGGGGTTCGTCGAGCAGGAGGGCGCCCGGCTCGTTGACCAGGGCCCGGGCCAGGGCCACCCGCTGTTGCTGGCCGCCGGAGAGCTGCGCGGGCCGGTGCCGGGCCCGGTGGCCCAGTTCCACGAGCTCCAGCATGGCGGCGACCCTGCTCTTGACCTCGGCCTTGGGCACGCGCTTGCGTTCCAGTCCGAAGGCGACGTTGGCGGCCACGCTCATGTGCGGGAAGAGCGCGTAGCTCTGGAAGACCATGTTGACGTCGCGGTGGTTGGCGGGGACCCCGGTGACGTCGCGCCCGGAGAGGCGGACCACACCCTCGGTGGGTTCCTCGAAGCCGGCGATCATCCGCATGGTGGTGGTCTTGCCGCACCCGGAGGGCCCCAGGAGGGAGAAGAACTCACCGCGGGCGATCTCCAGGTCGACGCCGCCGACCGCCCGGACGGTCTCGGAGCCGGACCGGTAGGACTTGACCACGCGTGCAAGGCCGATCGCCGCGACCTCGTCGGTGGTGCGGTCCCGTTCCGCCACGGCGGACTCCTCGGTGCTGCTGCTGGTGGTGACCATGAGGGTGTTCCTGTCGGATCTCGTACCGGTCGGGCCGTGGCGCCCGACCGGTCCCCCGCGGGGCCTCCCGGTCGGGCGTTCGGCGCGGCTCAGTCGCCGATGTAGCTCATGACGTGCTTGACGCGGGTGTACTCCTCGAAGGAGTACGTGGACAGGTCCTTGCCGTAGCCGGAGTGCTTGAAGCCGCCGTGGGGCATCTCCGCGGTGATGGGGATGTGGGTGTTGATCCACACACAGCCGAAGTCCAACCGGCGGGACACGCGCAGCGCGCGGGCGTGGTCCCTGGTCCACACACTGGAGGCCAGCCCGTACTCGACCGCGTTGGCCCAGGCCACCGCGGTGTCCTCGTCCGTGAAGCGCTGGACGGTGAGGACGGGCCCGAAGATCTCGTCCGTGACGAGTTCGTCGCCCTGGCGCAGCCCCGCGACGACGGTGGGCGCGTAGAAGAAGCCCTGGTCGCCCACCCGGGCGCCGCCGGCGAGGATCTCGGCGTGGTCGGGGGCCCGGTCCAGGAAGCCGCTGACCCGGGCGAGCTGGTGCGCGTTGTTGACCGGCCCGTAGGCCGCGTCGGGGTTGTCGGGGCCGGCGGTGACCGTGCCCCGCGCCTGCTCGGCCAGGGCGGCGGCCAGGTCGTCGTGGACACCGGGGGCGGCGAGGATGCGGGTGGCGGCGGTGCAGTCCTGGCCGGCGTTGAAGTAGCCGGCCTCGGCGATGCCGACGGCGGCCTTCTCGACGTCGGCGTCGTCGAACACCACGACGGGCGCCTTGCCCCCGAGTTCGAGGTGCAGGCGCTTCAGGTCGCGGGAACCGGCCTGGGCCACCTCGAAGCCGGCCCGGGTGGAGCCGGTGAGGGAGATGAGCGCGGGCACGGGGTGGTCGACGAGGGCGCGTCCGGTGTCCCGGTCGCCGCACACGACGTTGAAGACGCCGGCGGGCAGGAACTCGGCCGCGATCTCCGCGAGGAGGAGCGTGGAGACCGGGGTGGTGTCGGAGGGCTTGAGGACGATCGTGTTGCCGGCGGCGAGGGCGGGGCCGATCTTCCACGCGGCCATGGCCATGGGGTAGTTCCACGGCGTGATCTGCCCGACCACCCCGAGGGGTTCGCGACGGATCCAGGAGGTGTGGTCGCGCATGTACTCGGCGGCGGCCCGGCCCTCCAGGTTGCGGGTGGCGCCGGCGAAGAACCGGAGCGCGTCCAGGACCTGGCCGATCTCCTCGGACCGGGTGAGCTCCACCGGCTTGCCGCAGTTGCGGACCTCGGCGGCGACGAGCTCGTCGGCGCGGGCCTCGACGGCGTCGGCGAACCGGTTGAGGGCGATCTGCCGCTCCGCGGGAGTCCAGTCCCGCCACTCCTCCTCGAAGGCGCGCCGGGCGACCCGGAAGGCGGCGTCGACGTCCTCGGCTCCGGAGACCGGGGCGGTGGCGAAGACCTTTCCGGTGGCGGGGTCGACGAGGTCCGCGCGGCGACCCTCGACGGTGTCCACGTACCGGCCGCCGACGAAGTTGCGGAGGTGATCGAGTTCGGGCCCCTGGGTCACTACGGCTCCCCTGCGGTCGGGCGCGCCACGGCGCGCGTGTGGCTGTGATTGGTCACACTGCCACCCTCCGATGGGGAGTACAAGAGGCTTCAAGGGATTCCGTTGTAAAGATTGGGTTTCTCGACGGATACTTGACACAAGTCCCTGGGATGCGACTATTTCTATTGAGCAAGGCGCGTTGGGTCCGTGTACTCGAACACGACCCGCCCCGCACGCCACCGCACCGCCCAGAGAACTCAGGGAGCTCAAGTGGAACCGCGTCTGAACTCGGAGAACCTGCAACGGGCCGCCAAGGACCACCTGTGGATGCACTTCACGGAGATGGCCGCCTACCACGAGGCCGACGTCCCGGTCATCACCCGGGGCGAGGGCGCCTACGTCTACGACGACCGGGGGGAGCGCTACCTCGACGGTCTGTCCGGGCTGTTCGTCTCCCAGGTGGGACACGGGCGGACCGAGATCGCCGACGCGATCGCCGAGCAGGCCCGTGAACTCGCCTACTTCCCGATCTGGACCTACGCCCACCCGAGGGCGATCGAGCTCGCCGACCGGCTGGCCGGCCTCGCCCCCGGCGACCTCAACCGGGTGTTCTTCACCGGTGGCGGTTCCGAGGCCGTGGAGTCCGCGTGGAAGCTCGCCCGCCAGTACTTCAAGGCGATCGGGCAGCCCACCCGGCACAAGGTGATCAGCCGCAACATCGCCTACCACGGCACCACCCTTGGCGCTCTGTCCATCACCGGACTCCAGGCGATCAAAAGCCCCTTCGAGCCCCTGGTGCCCAGCACCATCCAGGTGCCCAACACGAACATCTACCGGGCGCCCGTCCACGGCGACGACCCCGAGGCGTTCGGGCGGTGGGCCGCCGACCAGATCGAGGAGGCGATCCTCCAGAACGACCCGGAGACCATCGCCGCGGTGTACGTCGAGCCGGTACAGAACTCCGGCGGCTGCTTCCCGCCGCCGCCCGGGTACCTGCGGCGGGTCCGCGAGATCTGCGACCGGCACGGGGTCCTGATGGTGTCGGACGAGGTGATCTGCGCGTTCGGCCGCCTGGGCGAGTACTTCGGAGCGACGAAGTACGGCTACGTGCCGGACATGATCACCTTCGCCAAGGGCGCGACGAGCGGCTACGTGCCGCTGGGCGGGCTCATCGCGCGGGACCGGCTCATGGAGCCCTTCCAGGAGGAGGGAGCAGCGTTCCTGCACGGGATCACCTTCGCCGGGCACCCGGTCGCGGCCGCCGCCGCGCTGGCCAACCTCGACCTGTTCGAGAGCGAGGGGTTGTTGGACAACGTCCGCGAGAACGGACCGGTGTTCCGAGCCACCCTGGAGAGGCTCCTGGACCTGCCGATCGTGGGCGACGTACGAGGTGACGGCTACTTCTACGGGATCGAACTGGTCCGCGACAAGGAGACCAAGGAGACCTTCAGCGCCGAGGAGTCCAAGTCGCTCCTCAAGGGGTTCATCTCCTCGTCCTTGTTCGCGGCGGGTCTGGTCTGCCGCGCCGACGACCGCGGCGAGCCGGTCATCCAGCTGTCCCCGCCACTGACCTGCGGCCCCGAGCACTTCGACGAGATCGAGCGGATTCTGCGCAAGGTCCTCACCGAGGCGTGGGAACGCCTGTAGTCCGTGCGTCGCCGTGGGCTCGCGCCGTGCTCCGTCCCGTGTACGGGCGCCCCACGGCACGGCGGGGGCCGGGGACCCGCGGTGGGATGGCGCGTTGCCCGCCATCCCACCTGCGGCGCCTCGCGGGGCACGGCGGAAGCACAGCCCGCGTGAGCCCGCACGGGAGGACACCGCCTGCCGTGCGCGCCCGGGCCCTATCCGTCGGCGCGCTCCAGGGCGGCGAGGGCGGTGACGGCGCCCAGCTCCCAGCAGGCCTCCCTGGCCTCGGTGTCGGGGCGGCCGAGGACCGTCACCGGGGGCCGGTGGCGTTCCCACCCCATCCCCTTGGCGACGGCCTCCACCGCGCGCACCGCGCCGGAGGTGTCGTTGTCACCGTGCACGTACAGGGAGTACGGCAGCCCCCGCTGATCGACCTGGACCGGGTAGTACACCGTGTCGAAGAAGTGCTTGAGGGCACCCGACATGTAGCCGATGTTGGCGGGTGTGCCCAACACCACGGCGTCGGCGGCCAAGAGGTCGACCGGGGTCGCCGCCAGGGCCGCCCGGACCCCCACCTCCACCCCGGTCAGGTCGTCCGTGCGCGCCCCGTCGAGGACGGCGTCCAGGAGTTCACGGGTGGCGGGCGAGACGGTGTGGTGGACGATGAGCAGACGTGCCATGCGCCCACCCTCTCAGAGCCGCCGCCGACCGACCGGACCGGCCGTCGTCGCGACCGATGCGCCCGGCCCGCGTCCACGGGGAACTCCGCGCGACCCCTTGGGTATCGTCGACGCGTGCCCCTCCCGGTCGGAACCGACGCGCGTCGGACGACGTCTCAGCCAACGGCACACCATCAGTCTTCAGAAAGCCAGGCCCCGCCATGAGTCAGCCTCCTCCCTACGGACCTCCGCCGACCGGCGGCCAGCCGCCTATGGGGCCGCCTCCCGGTGGGATGCCTCCCGGTGGAATGCCTCCCGGTGGTCCGCCCCCGCCCGGCGGGATGCCCCCCGGTGGAATGCCTCCGGGCGGGGGCGGACCACCGGGAGGCATTCCACCGGGAGGCATCC